>JBDIAO010000065.1:0-16112 GCA_039812375.1 Phycicoccus sp.
GCCTTCACGCTGGTCACCCTAGCCGCTGAGCAAAACCACGCCGGTCAGGTATGCCGGCGCGGTATGCCGTGCTACACGTCGCGGAACCGGTTGATCTGGCTCTCGAACTTCGTCCGCTTCTCCGGGTCGGAGATGCCCAGGCCCTTCTCCGGGGAGAGGGTGAGGACACCGACCTTGCCCTGGTGGACGTTGTTGTGCACGTCGAGTGCGGCCTGTCCGACATCCTCGAGGGCATAGGTCTTGGACAGCGTCGGGTGGATCAGGCCGCGGTTGATCAGCGAGTTGGCCTGCCACGCCTCACGGTAGTTCGCGAAGTGGCTGGAGACGATGCGCTTGAGGTTCATCCACAGGTAGCGGTTGTCGTACTCGTGCATGTAGCCGCTCGTCGAGGCGCAGGTGACGATCGTGCCGCCCTTGCGGGTGACATAGACGCTCGCCCCGAAGGTCTCCCGCCCGGGGTGCTCGAAGACGATGTCGACGTCGTGCCCGCCGGTGAGTTCACGGATCCTCTTGCCCAGGCGCTGCCACTCCTTGGGGTTCTGCTTCGTCCCCTCCTCGTTCCAGAACTGGTAGCCCTCGGCCCGACGGTCGATGACGTACTCGGCCCCCATCCGGTGGCAGATCTGCGCCTTCTCCGGGCTGGAGACCACGCAGATCGGCTCGGCCCCGCCGGCCAGGGCCATCTGGGTCGCGTAGGAGCCGAGGCCGCCACTAGCGCCCCAGATGAGCACCCGGTCGCCGAGCTTCATCGCGGCGCCGTTCTTGGAGATGAGCTGGCGATAGGCCGTGGAGTTGACCAGTCCGGGAGCGGCAGCCTCCTCCCAAGACAGATGGCCCGGCTTGGGCATGAGCTGGTTCGCCTTGACGATGGCTAGCTCGGCCAGCCCACCGAAGTTCGTCTCGAAGCCCCAGATCCGCTGCTCAGGGTCCATCATCGTGTCGTCGTGACCGTCGTGGTGCTCCAGCTCCACTGACAGGCAGTGCGCCACGACTTCGCGGCCGGGTTGCCACAGGTTGACTGCGGAGCCGACCCGCAGGATGACGCCAGCCAGGTCAGATCCGACGACGTGGTAGGGCAGGTCGTGCCGCTTGGTGTAGTGCGACAGCCGTCCGTAGCGCTCGAGAAAACCGAAGGTCGGGAGTGGCTCGAAAATGCTCGTCCACACCGTGTTGTAGTTGATCGCGCTCGCCATGACCGCGACCAGGGCCTCGTCGGGCGCCAGCTCGGGGACCGGGACGTCGTCGATGTGCAGGCTGCGCCGCGGGTCCTTGTCCCGGCTGGCCAGGCCCGCGAACATCTCGACGTCGTCCTTGTGCACCGTGGCCCCTCGATAGGTCTGTGGGACGGTGAGGCCGGCGTAGGTCTGCTGTGAGCGGTCCCCGGAGAGGATGGCGTCGCGGATCTGGTCCATGGACATGGGTCTTCGTGCTCCTGGCCGGCATCGGGGTCGGGACATGGTCGCACGCAGGCGGGTGCGCCATCTCTAGAAACTAACCAGTAACCAGCGGTCGGTGGGAATCGGATGACCGCATTCACACGGTGATGTCTCTCACCGCGGACAGGTTCGCGGCCTACTGTGGCCCCTCGTGGTGCGACGGAACCGGATCGAGTGGGCACTGCTCGTCGTGCTTGCCGGTGTCGCGCTCGCCGCCTACTCCTGGCGTCTGAACGGCAATGGCTGGGCCAACGCCTACTACTCGGTGGTGGCCTGGTCCGGGGGACAGTCGTGGCGGTCCATGTTCTTCGGCAGCCTCGAGCCCTTCGACGTCGTCTCCACTGACAAGCCGCCGCTCAGCTTCTGGTTGCCGGCCCTGTCGGTGCGGGTGTTCGGGCTGCACCCGTGGTCGCTCGTGCTGCCGCAGGCCCTGCTCACTGTGGCTGCAGTCGTCCTGCTTGCACGCATCGTGCGCCGGGCCGCCGGCCGGCTCGCCGGGCTGGTCGCGGCCGGGGCGTATGCCGCCACGCCCGTTGTCGCGGCACTTGCCCGGGCTAACGAACCCGAGCCGCTGCTCGTCGTGTTCACCCTGCTCACCGGGTACGCCGTGGTGCGGGTCGCCCAAGGTGGCGGCCGCCGCTGGCTGGTCCTGGCGGGGCTCGGCCTGGGCTGCGCCTTCCTCACCAAGTGGGCGATGGGCTGGCTCGTCGCACCGGGTGTGCTCTGGGCGTTGTGGCCGGTGCTGCGAGGCCGGCGCCTGCGCGCGGGTGGGTTGCTGGTCGTGATGACGCTGGTCAGTGGGTTGTGGTGGGTGGCGGTTCTGGCGGTCCTCGGGCCGGAGCGACGGCCCTTCCCGGACTCGCCACACGGCAGCTTGCTCGACCTCGTCGTGGGCCAGAACGGGGTGTCCCGGCTGGCTGGGGCCGGTGGTGGGGCGATCTCGGGGACTCCGGGCCCGCTCCGCCTGCTCATCCCACCGTTTGCCGACCAGATCGGCTGGTTCCTGCCCGCCGCCCTGGTCCTGCTCGGGTGGCTCGGGTGGCGCCGCCACGGCTCCGTGGTCGAGCGGGCCGCCGTGCGGCTGTTCGGTGGCTGGATGCTCACGCTCGTCGTGCTCTTCTCGGCGATGGGCGGAGCGATGCACCCGTACTACACGGCATACCTTGCCCCGGCCATCGCGGCCGTCCTCGGGATCGGTCTTGCCGCGGCGTGGCGGGACGGGTATCGGATCCTTCTCGCAGTGGTCCTCGCCGGCTCCGCGGGGTATTGCGGGTGGGTCACCTATGCCGTCGGCCTGTCAGCGTGGACGACGGCCGTGGCCCTGGCGGCGGGGACCAGCGGCGCGGTCATCGTCGCGCTGGCCCCGCGTCGGTGGGTCGGCGCCGGGTGCGCCCTGGTCGCGGCCGGGCTGCTCACGGGGCCGGTGGTGACCTGCGCCGGGACCCTTTCGCACCCCATGGTCGGCGCGAACCCTCGGGCTGGGTGGCATAACCATGCGCGAAGCGACCCCTACCCGGTGGCCCTGACCGACTTCCTGGCCGCCCGACAAGGCGGTGCCGACTGGGTGGCAGCAGCCCCGCAAGGCACCCCGGCGGCGGTGCTCTCCCTGCAGATGCAACGCCCGGTACTGCCGCTCGGGGGGTTCACCGGAACCGGGGCGGAGCCGACTCCGGCGCAACTCGAGACATTCATGGCAGCTCGACGGTTGCGCTACGTCGTGCTCATCGGGCGCTACACCCACCACCGGGACGACACCCCGAGGTCGCTACGCGGCACCCCGCTCGCTGCCACTGTCGACTGGGCACGCACCACCGGCTGCCCAGTCACGGTGGCCGGTGTGCGCGTCATCGACTTGTGGGATCGGGCCTGCCACCTGTCGACGGGGCAATGAGGTTTCAGCGTCAGTGGTGTCCGGTCCCCGAGGGCTCGACGAGTTCGACGAGGATGCCGCCGGCGTCCTTGGGGTGGATGAAGTTGACCCGGCTGTTGCTCGTACCCCGGCGCGGAGTGTCGTAGAGCAGCCGCAGCCCCCGCTCGCGCAGGATCTCGCACACCGCGTCAATGTCGGCAACCCGGTAGGCCATCTGTTGGATGCCCGGACCGTTGCGGTCGAGGAACTTGGCGATGGTCGACGCCGGGGTCAGCGGTGCGAGGAGCTGGATGCATGAGGTCGACTCCCCGACCGCCATCATCGCCTCACGCACCCCCTGCTCCTCGTTGACCTCCTCGTGGAGGAGACGCATGCCGTACTTCTGGTGATAGAAGTCGATCGCGGCGTCGAGGTCAGCCACAGCCACGCCTACGTGATCGATGTGGGTGAAGAGGTTCTCGGTCATAACGTCCAGCCTAGGAGCGTGCGCCAGCTTCGCCCCGCGCGGGTGTCCAGCTTCACGGGCGGGACGGCTCGAACGGACTCCCCGGGTGAGCGTACGCTCGAACGGATCACCTCCCTCGACACCCAAGGATCGTCATGACCCAGATCGACCCCACCGTCATCGTCGCCGGAGCCCGGACCCCGATGGGCCGGATGAGCGGCTCCCTCAAGGGTTTCAGTGGCTCCGACCTCGGTGGCTTCGCCATCAAGGGCGCCCTCGACAAGGCGGGAGTGGCCCCGCAGGATGTCGACTACGTGATCATGGGCCAGGTGCTCACCGCTGGCGAGGGCCAGATCCCAGCCCGCCAAGCTGCGGTCAAGGCGGGCATCCCCATGTCGGTGCCAGCACTGAACGTCAACAAGGTGTGCCTGTCCGGCATTGACGCGATCGCACTTGCCGATCAGCTCATCCGCATCGGTGAGTTCGAGATCATCGTCGCCGGCGGCCAGGAGTCGATGACCAACGCCCCGCACCTGCTCACCAGGAGCCGCGACGGCTACAAGTATGGCGACGTCACGGTCAAGGACTCGATGGCCCACGACGGGCTGCACGACATCCTCACCCAGCAGGCGATGGGCTCGCTGACCGAGTCGGCCAACATCGACACGCGGGCCGTGACCCGCGAAGAGCAGGACACCTTCGCCGCGCGCAGCCACCAGCTCGCTGCCCGCGCCTGGAAGGACGGCTTCTTCGACGACGAGGTCGTCGCGGTGCAGATCCCGCAGCGCAAGGGTGACCCGGTGGAGTTCAAGAGCGACGAGGGTGTGCGGCCGGACACCACAGTGCAGTCTCTGGCCGGTCTGCGGCCGGCCTTTGCCAAGGACGGCACGATCACTGCGGGGTCGGCCTCGCAGATCTCCGACGGGGCGTGTGCCGTCGTCGTCATGCGCAAGTCGAAGGCCGAGGAGCTCGGTCTGTCCTGGCTCGCCGAGATCGGTGCCCACGGCGTCGTCGCCGGCCCGGACTCGACCCTGCAATCCCAGCCTGCCAACGCCATTGAGGCCGCCTGCACCAAGCAGGGCATCGCGGTCGCCGACCTGAAGGTCATCGAGATCAACGAGGCCTTCGCCGCTGTCGGCATCGCCTCGACCCGCCAGCTCGGAGTCGATCCGGAGATCGTCAACCCCAACGGTGGCGCCATCGCCATGGGCCACCCCCTGGGCATGTCCGGGGCGCGGGTCGTTCTCACCCTCGCCCACGAGCTCAAACGACGCGGAGGCGGCACCGGCGCAGCGGCGCTGTGTGGGGGTGGCGGACAAGGCGACGCCTTGATCGTCACGGTCCCCGCCCAGGGCTGAGCGCCCTGACCAGCGGACGTCACCTGGACGTCCCCGCCCTCGCTGAGCAGGCGAGGGCGGGGCGTCCGCGTGCAGTGGCCCGGCTCATCTCCCTCGTCGAGGACGACCACCCGGCGTTGCCCGAGGTCATGGCCGAACTCGCCGCAGACACCGGTCGCGCCCACGTCATCGGGCTCACCGGTGCCCCCGGCGTGGGCAAGTCGACGACGACCAGTGCTCTGGTGTCGGCATACCGACGCCGCGGGCACCGGGTGGGAGTACTCGCTGTCGACCCATCCTCCCCGTTTTCCGGGGGTGCTCTGCTCGGAGACCGGATCCGGATGAGCGAGCATGCGGCCGACCCGGGGGTTTTCATCAGGTCGATGGCAGCCCGAGGACACCTCGGTGGGCTGTCCCGAGCCACTCCGCAAGCCCTGCGGGTGCTCGACGCCGCGGGCTGCGACGTCGTTCTCGTCGAGACCGTCGGCGTGGGGCAGAGCGAAGTCGAGATCACCGCGCTGGCAGACACGGTCGTGGTGCTCCTCGCCCCGGGCATGGGGGACGGTATCCAGGCTGCCAAGGCGGGCGTTCTCGAGATCGGTGACGTCCTCGTCGTCAACAAGGCTGATCGGGACGGCGCCGACGCCACCGTGAAGGACCTGCGGCACATGGTCCAGATGGGTGACCGCAGCGCCCCCGGGCTGTGGCGGCCCCGGATCGTGCGGGCCGTCGCCATCCAGGGCAGCGGCGTCGATGACATCGTCGAGGCAGTGGCGGCGCACTGGGACTGGCTCGGCGAGGACGGGCTGCACCAGCGACGCCTGGTCCGCGCCGCGGCCGAGATCGAGGCGCTCGCCCTGGAGAAGTTGCGCAGCAGCCTCACCGGCGATCAGAACAGCACTCTTAGTGAGCTTGCTGAGGCCGTCGTGGCGGGTGTTCTCGACGGGTATGCCGCCGCCGACAGACTCGTCGCTACCATCACCGCGCGAGCGCACTGACCCGCTCACCGGCCTGCCCACGGCATACCTGACCTAGCGTTGGGAGCATGCTCGTCGCCTTCTCGATCGCACCGGCCCCTTCCGACCCCGATGGCGGGGTGAGCCAGGCGGTCGCGGCAGCGGTCGCGGTGGTCCGCGCCAGTGGTCTCCCGCACCGCACGGACGCCATGTTCACCACCCTCGAGGGGGACTGGGACGAGTGCATGACGGTGGTCAAGGGATGTGTCGACGCCGTCGCGACCTACGGGCCCCGAGTCTCCTTGGTTCTCAAGGCCGACATCCGTCCCGGGCGCAGCGGCGAACTCGACGGCAAACTCGAGCGTCTGCAGTCCCGGCTGGTCAGTGAGTCCGGACACACAGCGGCCACACCGGATTTGGCCAAAACGTGACCGGTTTGTCATCGTTGGGGGATTGACCGGCGTCGTTGGGCGTCGGGATACCCCCTCTCGACCAGAACAGGATCTCCGCATGGGCACCATCGCCAAGCGGGTCGCGGCCGTCCTCCTCGCCGTGATCGGTGTCGTGATCGGCGTGGGCGGAGTGTGGTTCGTCAGCCAGCTCGGCAGCACCGGGACGGCGACCTTCACGGTCTCGCCGAAGGGCACCACTGCTCTCGTGCTCTCACCCTCGATCCTCAATCGGGTCGACACCCCGGTCAAGGTCAGCGCTCGTGCCACTTCCGGCGGCACGGTGTGGATCGGTGCGGCGCGACCCAGCGATGCGCTCAGTGCGCTGGGGGAGGGTCGGCACCGGGAGGTCACCGGCCTGGAGGTGTCCGGGTGGGCGCTCACGACCAAGCCGCGTGGCTCGGCAGACCTGCCGCAGTTTGGGCGCGCCGACGTGTGGCACGCCCAGGAGAGCGGGAAGGGCACCCAGAGCCTGACCATAGCTCCGAAGGACGCGCCGGAGACCGTCGTCGTCACGGCCGAGCAAGGGACCATCGCCACGGTGACGCTCACCTTCACCAACAAGGCGTGGTTCGTCCAGTCTGTCATCGCTGCCCTCGTCGGGCTCTTCCTCATCCTGGCCGGGGTGCTGCTGTGGCGGCTGCGGATCGGAGCGGCCAGGGCCGGGCAGAGCCCGTCAGCCCCGCTCGCACCCGTGGCTGAGAGCTCGGAGGCTGAGAGTTCGGAGGCTGAGAGCTCGGAGGCTGAGAGCTCGGACCTCCCGGGCCCTGACGCCCCTGCGGCCCAGGAGGTGGACCGGTGAACGTGCTCCGACGCGCATCCGTCGAACAATCGCCCTATTGGCCGATTGTTCGACGTGATCGAGCCCGCCGGGCCCTCGCTGCGGCGGGGGCTGGACTCCTTGCGCTCGCCATACTCAGCGGCTGCGGGATGCGCGACGGCATCGTCGGCATCCACCCGGCACCCTCCGAGGTCACCGGGGGTGCGTCGCTGACCGTCGACGCCGCAACCCGGATCACTGCCCGAGTCCTCGACGAGGCTGCCGCTGCCGCGGCGCAAACCGGAGAAGGCAGTGACGAAGCTCGGGCACGGGTGATGAACGGTTCCGCTCGGGACATGGCCAACTCGGCAGCCAGGGTGGGTGCCGCCCCCGGTGCAAGCGAGCACCCGGTGGCCCGGACCGAGCCGCCGAAGATCCTGGCGCTCTCCGAGGGTCGGGACTGGCCGCGGGCGATCCTGGCAACCACCCTGGACCCCTCGTCCAATATCCAGCGCTTGCTGGTGCTCACCTCGGCCTCGGCAGCCGAGCCCTACGTCCTCACCGCGAGCGTCCCGATGTTCGCCGGGTCCTCGCTGCCAACACTCGGTGCCCCAGCTGGCGGGACCGCGTTCTTCTCCCCGGACGACGGCACGGGCCTGGCACTCTCCCCCCAGGAGGCTCTCGCTGCGTATGCCGCGGCCCTCGCCTTCCCCGACCCGGTCGCCAACGACAAGGTCCCGACGACGGATACCTTCGCCACCGGGCTGCGCGCCTCCATGGACAAGCAGAAGGAGGCGCTGGGAGACCTGGCATCGCTCACCGCTACGCACACCGTGGTCCCCGAGCAGACGATGGCATTCCGGATGGCCGACGGTGGGGCCGTCGTCTTCGGACGGTTCAACCGGCTGGAGAAGGTCACGCTGGCCGAGAACGCCCAGAAGATCACTTTGCCGGAGGCCGTCGCCAAGCTCGTGGGCAAGGACACCGCGACCAAGGGACTCGAGGTTGCCTCGCTCGAGACCATCGTCCTCGTCGTTCCGACGCAAGGCACCGTCTCGGTCGTCGGTGCCGCCGAGCAGCGGGACTCCGGCACCGCGGAGTGAGCACACAGGCCCGGCACGCGCACCTGCGCACCGAGCCGTGCCCCCGTGCGGAAGAATCGCCCCTATGACCGACGAGCCGAGCACCCCAACCGCCACCTCAAGCGCCGCCGCGAGCAACCCCGCGGGGGCCCGTGGCGCGGTCGACCTCTCCGGCCTGAGCCACCTGGGCGCCGACGGGGCGCAGACACCCGCGGGTGGTCCAGGGACGGGTGTCCCCGATGGGCTGCACGTGCGAGCCACCGATGCCACTTTCAACGAGGTGCTGTCCCGTCACCTCGGGGTGCCCGGGCTACTGGTCGTGTGGACCTCAGAGCACCCTGCGACGGCCTCCTTCCTCGCCGACGTCGAGGCCGTGGTGGCCTCCTTCTCCGGACGGGTCGTGCTCGTCAGCGTCGATCTCACCTCGAACCCCGCTCTGCTGCAAACCCTCGCGCCGCTCATGCAGCAGGCATTCGGTCAACCGACCGTTCCGGCGACCTTCGGACTGCTCCAGGGCCAGCCGGTGCCGTTGTTCCCCGGAGTAGCACCCCGCGAGGCGCTTCCCAAGATCGTCGAACAGCTCCTCGAACTCGCGGTGAAGAACGGGGTCACCGGCCGCGTGGAGGTGGCCGAGCCCGAGGAGGTCGAGCTTCCGCCGTTGCACCAGAAGGCGTTCGACGCGATTGAGGCTGGTGACCTCGACGGTGCGCAGGCGGCATACCGGGAGGCGCTGGCGACCGATCCCAGGGATGTCGACGCCGAGGTGGGCCTGGCTCAGGTAGCCCTGTTGCGGCGCACGTCCGGGGCGGACCTGGTCGGTGCCCGGGCCACGGCTGCGGCCGACCCCAGCGACATCGAGGCGGCCCTCATCGTTGCCGACATGGACCTGCTCGGTGGGCACGTCGAGGACGCCTTCACCCGCCTGCTCGATCTCGTGCGGTCCACGTCCGGCCCGGAGCGGGACACGGTGCGCACCCGCCTGCTCGAGCTGTTCTCCGTTGTCGGCAACCACGACGACCGGGTGCGGCGCGGGCGCACCGCCCTGATGAACGCGCTCTTCTGAGCCTCTGACTGTGACTGCGCCCCGCCTGCTCGACACGGCGGTCCACTTCCGCTTCACCCCCGACGACGAGAGCGTCACCGCGGTGTCGCTCAGTGCCGACCCAGTGCTGCCGGGGTCACGGTCCTTCCGTGCCGACGACCAGGGGTGGCTGCTCACGATTCCCCGGCCGGCGCTGCAGCGATTCGAGTACCGCTTCGACGTCACCGCGGCGGGCGGAACCCAGACCATCCTCGACCCGGACAACCCCGTCGCCGTCCCCACCGCCTTCGGCGACCGATCGGTCTTCGAGCAGCCCGGGTATGCCGCCCCGTCGTGGTTGGACGGCACGGCGCCCGAGGGCAGCTTTGAGGACTTCGCCCTGTCCGGCGAGACTGTCGAGGACATCCCGGTGACGATGTGGTCACCGGAGGGGGCAGCGCCGAGCGACCCGTTGCCGTTGCTCTTGGTCCACGACGGCCCGGAATACGACCGGCTCGCCTCGATCAGCCGATACAGCGCCGTCCTCATCGCCGCCGGGAAGCTCCCCCGGCACCGTCTCGCCCTGGTCCATCCGGTGCTGCGGGACGCGTGGTACTCGGGCTCGCCACGGTACCTGCGCTCGATTGTCGCGGCCGGACTGAGCGAGTTGGCCAACGCGTATGCCCTCACCGCTCCCGTGGTCGTCATGGGCGCCTCTCTAGGTGGGCTGACCTCACTGCTCGTGGGGCTCCTCGGGGCGCCGAGAGTCGGTGGGGTATTTGCCCAGTCCGGGTCCTTCTTCCATCCCCGAACCGACGCACAAGAGTCGACGTTCCCTTGGTTCCATCGCATCTGCGAACAGGTTCGGCACGTCCTCGATGCCGAGGCAGCCGCCCATCCGCTGCGGGTGGGGATGACCTGCGGGGCGTTGGAGGAGAACGTCGCGAACAACCGCCGGGTGGCCCGGGCGTTGACCCGAGCCGGCCACGACGTGAACTTCACTGTGGTCCCCGACCTGCACAACTACACCGCATGGCGAGATGCGCTCGATCCACATCTGACCCAGGTGTTGCGTGGGGTGTGGGGGGAAGGGCAAGGATAGGGCGATGCAGCGCACCTCCGTCCGACTCCCCGTCCCGGGACGAGACCACGACCTCGAGGTGATCCGCTGGGGTCACTGGGGGCGGCCGCTCCTGGTCTTCCCCAGTGAGGCCGGCGTGGCGCGGGACTTCGAGGGCAACGGGATGCTCTCCGCCATCGAGGATCTCGTCGAGGCCGGCCGGGTCTCGGTCTACTGCGTGGACTCCCTCGACTGGTGGTCCTGGTCGGACAACTCCCTCCCGACCGAGGAGCGCGCCCGCCGGCACGGTACCTACCACGCGTGGATCGAGGAGCAGGTGATCCCGTGGATCGTCACCGAGTCCGGCGGCCCACAGGAGATCATCACCTTCGGGGTCTCCCTGGGCGCCTATCACGCGGTCCAGTTCGCTCTTGACCGAGCCGATCTGGCGCCGCTGGCGATGGGCTTCTCCGGCTCCTACGATCCGACCCGCTGGAACGGCTGGGGCGAGCTCGGCGACGCGACCTACTTCGCGAACCCCACGGCATACGTCCAGCACCTGCACGGCGATCACCTCGACTGGCTCCGCTCCCGGCTCTCAGTCCTCCTCGTCGTCGGCCAGGGGCCCTTCGAGGTGTCACCTACCGACGCCCTGCCGTCGACCAAGTTCTTTGCGCACCTGTTGCAGGAGAAGGAGATTCGAGTGCAGCTCGACATGTGGGGACACGACAGTGCGCACGACTGGCCGTGGTGGCGCAAGCAGTTGGCCTACCATCTGCCACGGTTCGTCTGATCCATGTCGCACTCATGCCCTCCGCCCAGGTCCGTCGGCTCCCACCCGTCCCGTTGCCGCCGCCGGCCATCCCCGCACACCGCTCTGGAAAGGATCTCCCGATGACCAAGACCCGCAACCACCTCATCGGTCTGCTGCTCGGCGCTGAGGAGGACTGGCCCAGCGCCATCGAGGCCCTCGTGCGACGGCTCGGAGTGCTGCGTGCCCCCGATGGCAGCGCGCACACACTGACCACGGAACGGGTGAGCATTGAGCCGTTCAACCTGCGGGACAAGCCCCGCCAGCAACTGGTCGTCGACCGACTCGCCTACTGGTACTACCACCCGCGCGAGTGGCTCAAGAAAGTCGCTCTCATGGACGACGTCTACCTGCTCAACAGCCCGTTCACCTTCCAGTCCATGGAGAAGCACAGCGCCTATTGCGCCTTGATGCGGCTCGGTATGCACGTGCCGCGCACGACCCTGGTGCCCTACAAGAACCCGGTCGACAACGTCCGCTGGGCATACACCTCGGCGAAGTACAACCGAGCCTTCGACCTTGACGCGATCGCCGACCGACTCGGCTATCCGCTGTTCATGAAGCCCTTCGACGGCGGGGGTTGGCGGGGGGTGTCGATGATCAAGGACCGCGAGGCTCTGCACAAGGCCTACGACGACTCCGGTGAGATGCTCATGCACCTACAGGAGTCGATCAGCGACTTCGAGGTCTTCGCCCGGGCCCTGACGATCGGGCCGGAGACGATGGTGATGAAGTTCCAGCCGGACGAGCCGATGCACAACCGGTATGCGGTCGCGCACGGGTTCCTCTCGCCGGAGGAGGGCCGTGAGGCGATCACCATCTCGCAGACGGTCAACGCCTTCTTCCGCTGGGAGTTCAACTCCTGCGAGATGCTCGTGCGCGATGGGACCATCTATCCCATCGACTACGCGAACGCCTGCCCGGACGTGGCGGTGACCTCGCTGCACTACTACTTCCCATGGGCGATGAAGGCTCTGCTGCGCTGGTCCGCATTCTGCGTGGTCACCGACCGCAAACCACGCCTGCAGGTCGACACCGACCCGTGGTTCGCCGTCGGGGACGACAGCGCTCTCGACTACCAGGCCAAGCTCGCGGCATACCAGGGGCTCGCCGACGACTACTTCGAGAGGGACCGCTACTTCGAGTTCTGCGACAAGACTTTGCCGCACCTCGACGAGTTGGTCCTGGAATACATCGACAGCGACGCATTCCGCAAGTTGCTCACCTCGACCATCCACCAGACTTACCCGCCGCACGAGTGGGACCGCTTCGAGGCGCACTTCGGCGGACTGCTCGGCTCCTGGGTGTCCGACGAGCAGGGTCAACTCGCGGCGAGTCCCTCCTCGTGAGGGCCTGTTCAGCCGTGGAGGGCGGCGGCAACGACCTGCTTGGCCTCGGCCTGGACCTGGGCGAGGTGCTCAGGCCCACGGAAGGACTCGGCGTAGATCTTGTAGACGTCCTCGGTGCCGCTGGGTCGCGCGGCGAACCATGCTGACTCGGTGACGACCTTCAGGCCCCCGATCGGTGCGCCGTTGCCGGGGGCGCTGGTCAGCTTGGCCGTGATCGGCTCACCGGCCAGGGATCCGGCGGTGACGTCCTGCGGGGACAGCGCGGCCAACCGGGACTTCTCCTCCCGGCTCGCCGCGGCGTCGATCCGGGCGTATGCCGGCTCACCATGCCGGGCGGTGAGCTCACCGTAGAGCTGGCTCGGGGTCTTTCCGGTCGCGGCGATGATCTCGGAGGCAAGCAGCGCCAAGATCATTCCGTCCTTGTCCGTGGTCCACACCGAGCCGTCGGTGCGCAGGAACGATGCCCCGGCGGACTCCTCCCCGCCGAAGGGACCAGAGCCGTCGAGCAACCCCGGCACGAACCACTTGAACCCGACCGGCACCTCGACCAGGCGACGCCCGAGGTCGGCGGCCACCTTGTCGATCATCGAACTCGACACGAGCGTCTTGCCGATGAACCCGTCCGCCCGCCAGCGCGGGCGAGCCCCGCCGTAGAGATACTCGATGGCCACGGCGAGGTAGTGGTTGGGGTTCATCAGCCCGCCGTCCGGGGTGACGATGCCGTGTCGGTCGCAGTCGGCATCGTTCCCGGTCGCGACGTCGTAGTCCTCCCGCTTGTCGATGAGGCTCGCCATCGCTGACGGGGAGGAACAGTCCATCCGGATCTTGCCGTCCCAGTCCAGGGTCATGAACCGCCAGGTTGCATCGACGAGCGGGTTGACCACGGTGAGGTCGAGCCGGTGCCGTGTCGCGATCTCTCCCCAGTAGTCCACCGACGCACCGCCGAGCGGGTCGGCGCCGATGTGCACGCCGGCGGATCGGACCGCGTCGAGATTGACCACCTGGGGGAGGTCGTCGACGTAGCTGCCGAGGAAGTCGTAGGCGCTGGCTGCCGCCCGTGCCCTGGCGAAGGGCACCCGTCGCACCCCCTCCAGCCCGGCGCGCAGGTAGTCGTTGGCCCGGGTCGCGATGACCTTCGTCGCGTCACTATCCGCTGGTCCCCCGTGTGGCGGGTTGTACTTGAACCCCCCGTCGCTGGGCGGGTTGTGCGACGGGGTGACGACGATGCCGTCGGCCAGGCCCACACCTCGCGGCATACCGTCGACGCCGGTGACCTTCCCCCGGTTGGCACGCAGGATTGCGTGCGAGACCGCCGGCGTCGGGGTGTAGCGGTCGGCGGCGTCGACGAGCACCGTGACGTCGTTGGCGACGAGGACTTCGATCGCGCTGACCCAGGCTGGTTCGGACAGTCCGTGGGTGTCCCGGCCCAGGAAGAGCGGACCGTCGAAACCCTGCTCGCGCCGGTAGTCGCAGATCGCCTGGGTCGTGGCGAGGATGTGGTTTTCGTTGAAGGACGTCCGCAGGCTCGAGCCGCGATGGCCCGAGGTCCCGAAGGCCACCTGTTGCTCGACATCCTCCGGATCGGGGACACGGGTGTAGTAGGCGGTGACGAGCGAGGCGAGGTCGACGAGGTCGCTGGCTTGGGCAGGCTGTCCGGCTCGTGAGGTCATGGGCTCATCCTTGCATCGCCGGGGTCGCGCTGTCCGGGAGATCACAGGCTCCGAATGCGTGATCCAGATGCCGTGGAGATACCCCCCCCGGTACGATCGAAACATGGCCACCGCCCGCAAGAACCTGGTCGTCCTCGGCGCTGGAACGGCCGGGACGATGATCGTCAACAAGCTGCACAGGCACCTCGACCCGACCCAGTGGTCGATCACCGTCGTCGACAAGAGCGACATCCACGACTACCAGCCCGGCTACCTGTTCATCCCGTTCGGGACGAACACCCCCGCACAGGTGCGCAAGACCAAGCGCCCCTACCTGCCCGACGACGGTGTCGAGATCGTCATGGACGAGATCGAGCGGGTCGACCCGCAGACCAAGGTCGTCCACCTGACCAGTGGGGCGCAGCTCGACTACGACTACCTCGTCATCGCCACCGGGACCACCCCTCGGCCGGATCAGACCGAAGGGATGCTCGGCGCGCAGTTCCACCGCAGCGTGGGGGAGTTCTACACCTTCGAGGGTGCCATCGCGCTGAAGAAGCAGCTCGATGCCTGGACCGGGGGACGCTTGGTCATCCACATCACCGAGATGCCGATCAAGTGCCCGGTCGCACCGCTCGAGTTCGCCTTTCTCGTCGATGCCGCGTTGCGCAAGCGGGGCCTGCGCGAGCGGACCGAGATCCTCTACGTGACTCCCCTCGACGGTGCCTTCACCAAGCCGGTCGCCAGCCGAGAGCTCGGCAACGCGCTGAGCTCGCGCGGGATCACCCTCGAGCCGGACTTCATGATCGAGCACGTCGACCAGGAGCGGAGAGTCATCGTCTCCTACGACGAGCGCGAAATCGCCTACGACCAGCTCGTGACCGTGCCGCTCAACATGGGCGCCGACTTCGTGGGCCGTTCCGGCCTGGGCGACGAGCTGAACTTCGTCCCGGTCGACAAGCACACGAACCAGAGCCTCGAGTACCCGGAGATCTTCGCCCTCGGTGACGCGAGCAACATCCCCACCAGCAAGGCGGGCTCGGTCGCCCATTTCAGCGTCGAGGTCTTCGTCGAGAACTTCCTGCAGCTCATCGAGGGGAAGTCGATGACCCACTCCTTCGACGGTCACGCGAACTGCTTCATCGAGTCCGGTGACGGCAAGGGCATGCTGCTCGACTTCAACTACGACACCGAGCCCCTCACCGGAACCTTCCCGCTGCCGAAGGTTGGCCCGTTGACCCTGCTCAAGGAGAGCCGGGCGAACCATCTCGGAAAGCTCGCCTTCCGGCACATCTACTGGAACGTGCTGCTCCCCGGCTATCCGATGGGGCTGGGCGCGTCGATGAGCATGACCGGCAAGATCCCCGCCGACATCTGATTCCGCAACGACTGATTCCGCAACAACTGAGTCCCCAACGACACCCTGAAAGGACCACCGCCATGCCCACGACGACCATTGCCGGTCACGAGGTCGAAGTCAACGACGAGGGCTTCCTCACCCAGCCCGCGCAGTGGAGCGAGGAGCTCGGCGCCGAACTCGCCCGGCTCATCGGGATCGACCCGATGACCGACGAGCATTGGAAGCTCATCCGCTTCCTGCGCGAGGACTTCGCCACCCAGCACGAGACGGCCACACTGCGCCGGGTCTCGACCCGGCTCGGGGTCGGTGTCAAGGACATCTTCAAGCTCTTCCCGGGCAAACCGGCGAAGAAGATGGCCTACGTCTCCGGTCTGCCCAAGCCCAAGGGTTGTGTCTGAGCCGGCATACACCCCGCCCCGTCGACGAATCGGCCAATAGGCCGAAAGTCCGACACCCCGCCCCGTCGACGAATCGGCCTATTGGCCGAAAGTCCGACACCGCACGAGCGCAAGGAGCGCACGCCATGA
>JBDIAO010000066.1:0-16103 GCA_039812375.1 Phycicoccus sp.
GGTTGGACTAGCCGTCTCCTGCAACGGGTCCTGGCTGAACTGCTCGCCGACGAACAGGCGCAGGGGGCGATCGCTCGGGCCCGCTCGGAATACGCCCGCCGGCGTCGCCTCGTCGTCGACCAGCTCGCCGCGCGTGGAATCCTCGTCCCCGGCGGCGACGGTCTCAACATCTGGGTCCCGGTCCAGGACGAGGCAGCTGCGGTGCTGGCCATGGCCAGCCACGGGATCACCGTCACCCCCGGCACCCCGTTTGCGGTGCACCGGGCCGAGCGGAGCGGTCACGTCCGGGTGACCACCGCCCTGGTCGCCACCGATCACGAGCAGATCGCCGACCTCATCGCCGAGGCGGCCGCCGCCTCCTCATGGTCGAGTCAGCATCGGTGAACTCCTCATGGTCCAGTCAGCATCGGTGAGGGCCGGCTCGACAGCGCGAGCCGGACGCGTCATACGACGTAATCGCCGCCGTTCGTGGTGTGCGAACGGCACCACGGCGGCATGCGGAAGGAGCGCAGGTCCCCGAACGGTTCCGGGGCCAGGGGGGTGTGGGTGCCGTCCTGGATCTGGTAGACCATGTGGGCTTGCCCTAGGGAGGCGTCCGACGTGGCGTGCGGATAGGACAGCGTGGACTGGCTGTGCTCCCCGAAGTAGTAGACCCCGTTGACGCCGCGGTGGGGACGGCGCCGCAGGTGCCCGATCACCTCGGCGGTGTCCCAGGTGGCGGTGGCAGACCAGGCACCGGCGAGCAGGTTGACCTGGTCGTATGCCGCCCCCGCCTGGGACCAGCCCGGGGAGCACCCAAAACGAGCCTCGTACTGGGCGCGGAACCGGCGGCCGAGCTCGTCGTCATAGGTGCCGGTCGTCGTGGACCAGATGACCCCCTCTGCGGCCTCTCCGGCCGCATCGAGGAACCCCGGGATGGAGGCTCCGTAGACGCAGTAGACCAAGGCGCAGCTGTCCACCGCGAGAAACGCTCGCTGGAACCGCGCGATCTCGGTGTCCAGGAAGTGGGTGACCATGACGACATCTGGCTCGGCTCGAGCGAGCGCGGCCGCGACAGCGTCCCAATCGGCGCCAATGACCGGGACGTGGATCACCTGCGCCAGGGACCATCCCGCGGCCTGGGCGGCGTCGAGGAACGCCTCGTTGGTCACGTGCGTGCTCGAACTCTCGGTCTCGATGCTGACGATCGTGTGCGACGTGGGGTGGAACAGCCCGCGGGCCCCGAGCTGGGTCAGCAGGTCGATCAACCCGACCCCGTAATACGTCTCGGAGGCGCAGGTCTGCAAGATCGCGCCATAACGGCGTGGGTTGGCCTCGGCCAGGCTCACCTGCTCGGCAAAGGTCGCCGTGTGCAGGAACGGCCTGCCGTAGTCGGCAACCCGGTCGAGCAGGGTCGCGTTCTCGGCGCTGGCATAGCTGGTGATGATCGCGTCGACCCCGGCTGCGAAAAGCCGATCCAGTCCCCGGTCGATGCTGTCCCCGCTGAAGAGATCGACCTCTGCTGCGACGACCGCGATCTCGCGCTTGGCCACGCCACCGGCGGCGTTGACCTGCTCGACGGCGAGCATGGCCCCGTTGCGGAACTCCACGCCGTCGGAGCCGGCAATGCCGGTGGGCACGAGCAGGCCGATGAGCAGCGGAGCCTTGCGGGGGTATGCCGGAGTGAGCAGGCCCAGGGTGGGGCGCAGCGCCATGGTCACCACCGACTCGAGCTCGACGATGCCGATGCCAGCTGACCCGTCGACGCCACCGGGGATGGGAAGTCGGATCAGCCCGGAGTCGACGGCCAGGGCCGAGAGCCCGCCCCGGGTGACCTGGTCGAGCTTGGCCAACAGCCGCTCGATCTGGGTGGACACGGTGCGCGCACTGGTGCCGAGCCGCTCGGCGATACCGGCGTTGGTCAGCCCGAGGGCGAGCAAGGTGAGGATGTCGACCTCACGGGGTGTCACCCCCTGCGGTATGTCGACTTCGGCAACCCGCAGCGACACCGTCTCCGACCCTGCCGACCCTGCCGACCCTGCCGACGCTGCCGGCCGCGCCGACCCTGTCGATCCTGCCGGCCGTGAGGTGGCCGGGGTCGGCCGGGAGCGGACGAGCTGGACCGCGAGCCAGCGTTGCCCATCCCGCCACAGGAAGCGCAGCGAGTCCCGCGACGTGTCCAGGAAGCCCACGGCATACGTCAGGAGGTCACTGGGCAACCCCGTCGGCAGATCCGCGGGCCGGGAACGCCGACCCAGGACGGCCTCGGCAATGGTCCGGATCACCACGACCTCCACGGCCGCCCGCCGGTCCCGCGCCGACGGGTGCAGGACCATTGTAGGCCCGCAACCGCAGCCAGTTCAGGAGTCGAACCCGACTCCAGCCTTGTCCAGAGCTCGCAACCACAGCCCCCGCCGGCCGTCGTTGGCGTCGGCCCGGGCGAGCTCGTGCTGCGTCATCCGGATCCCGATGCTGCGCAACGGCTCAGGTGGGAACGGGATGGGGCGCGAGCGCACCATCTGCAGGGCGGTACGTTCGGTGTCCCGGCGATCGAGCAGGTCGAGCATGACCTGGGCGCCGAACCGGGAGGCGCCGACCCCGAGCCCGGTGTAGCCCAGGGCGTAGCCGACCCGGCCGTCCCGGGCGGTGCCATAGAACGCGCTGAACCGGCTGCAGGTGTCGATGGCCCCACCCCACGCATGGGTGAAGGCCACGCCCTCGAGCTGGGGGAACATCTGGGCGAAGTGCTCGGCGAGCAGCGCATAGGACTCGGGACGGTGGGTGAGGTCTTGGCTGAGCCGGGCGCCGTGGTAGATCGCGTCGTAGCCGCCGAAGAGGATCCGGTTGTCCTGGGTCAGGCGCACGTAGTGGAACTGGTTGCCGGAGTCACTGACCCCGGGCCGATGCCTCCAGCCGATGGCGGCAAGCTGGTCGGGCGAGAGTGGCTGGGTGACCAGCGCGAAGTCGTAGACCGGGACGACGTACTTGCGCAGCCGGGGCAGCAGCGAGGGAAAGACGTTCGTGGCCAGGGCGACCGACTTGGCCCGTACCTGCCCGTATGCCGTGCGCACCCTCACCCCGGCTGCGTCGGTGCTCAGGTCGGTGACTGTGGAGTTCTCGTGGATGCGCACCCCGAGGCGCTCGCAGGCCCGTCGCAGCCCCCATGCCAGCCGCGCCGGGTCGAGCATGATCGTGCTCGGAGTCCAGGTCGCGCCAAGGAAGAGTGGGGAGTCGACCTGGGCTCTGGTGGCGTCGCGGTCGAGCAGTTCGGTTGGTTCGCCATGGCGCCGGGCAAGCTCGGCGGCCTCGGCCAGCCAGGGCAGCTGGTGGGGCTGGGTGGCCACGTGCAGGGTGCCGGTGCGTTCCAGAGCGCAGTCGATGCCGTGCTCGGCGACGGTCTGCTCGATGCCGTCGAGGTTTGCTAGACCCATCGCGACCAGCTGGGTCATCTCCTGCGGAAAGCGGCTGACCCCGTTGGCGATGCCATGGGTCAGAGACGAGGCGCAGAAGCCGCCGTTGCGTCCGGTGGCGGCGTTCGCGACCGCTCCGGCCTCGAGTAGGACGACGTCCCGTCCGGGGTCGTCCTGTTTGGCGAGCAGCGCGGTCCACAGTCCGGTGAACCCGCCACCGACGACCACGAGGTCGCCGGTGGCGGATCCGGTCAGGGCCGGCGCCGGGTCGGGCCGGTCGGGATGCGTGAGCCAGAACGGGGTGGGTTCGGCGTCCCGCAGTGCCGCCAGCGCGCTGGGTCGGGGCTGGGCGGAGTAGACCATGTCGGTGCCCTCAGCGCTCCGCGTGGGCCGGCTCGCCGTCGGCGGCCAGGACCCGCCCGCCGGCGCGGTCCGTGGCGGCCACTGCCGGGTCGCGTCGTGCCGGGTCGCCATAGCCGCCGCCGCCGGCGGTCTCGACCCGGATCACCGAACCGGGCTGCAGGGTCAGTGACGCCTTGGTCGGCAGGTCGACAGCGTGGCCGTCGGCATCGAAGACGGTCACGATCGTGGGCTGCCCGTCGGTGCCACCGGCCGCACCCCGGGGGGCGAAGTCCGGATGCGTCTGCTCGGCGTAGTAGGTGACCCGCTGCGGGTGCTCGAGGATCTCGTACTCGCGGATGTAACCGAGCCCGCCGTAGTACTCGCCAGCGCCCTGTGAGCCGGGCCGTAGCTCGCTGCGCTTCACCCGGATCTGGTAGTTCGTCTCGACGACCTCGGCCGGCATGACCCCCACGTTGGACATGTAGGTGTCGACCCCGTCGAGCCCGTCACTGCCGGGCACCGCACCGGTGCCGCCGCCGACGACCTCGGCCATCACCGAGTCTCTCCCGGTGACCGGGGAGGTGCTGCCGACGTTGACGCAGAAGAAGCTGCACGAGCTGCTCCCGATGGCGACCTCTGGCCACAGGTCGGCCATGGCCCGGATGAGGGTGTCCGCCAGCCGCTGGCAGGTGTTGTGCCGGATCGACACGGCGGCCGGCTTGCGTGGGTTGAGCACGGTGCCCTCGGGGCAGATGACCTCAACGGCGCGCAGGATGCCGTCGTTGGCGCCGAGGTCCTTGGCGACGACGGTGCGCACGGCATAGACGATCCCGGCCCGGGTGCTGGCCCAGGGGACGTTCATCGCACCGGAGACCTGCGGGTCGCTGCCGGACAAGTCGATGGTCAGGTGGTCCCCGACCTTGGTGACCTTGGCGTGCACCCGGGTGGGTGGCCCGTGGCGGCCGTCGTCGTCGAGGAAGCCCTCGGCCTCGCCGACGCCGTCGGCCAGGCCGCTCAGGGCCACCCGGGTGCCGGTCTCGGCGACCTCGAGCATCCGGTCCATGATCTGGAGGATGACATCGCGGCCGTAGTGGTCGACGAGCTCGAGCAGCCGGTTCTCCCCGAGGGAGCAGGCCGCTCGCTGGGCTCGCAGGTCGCTCACCGTGCTCAGCGGGTCGCGGATGTTCTCGGTGATGATCGCCACGACGTCGGGGTTCTCCACCCCGGCGATGGACAGCCGCACCGGGGCCAGGATGAGCCCTTCGGCATAGATGTCCTGCAGGTCAGGGCCCTCACTGCCGGGGTTGACCCCACCGACGTCGATGTGGTGGGCGGCGGTCCCGGCCCAGCCGATCCGCTTGCCCTCGTGATAGATCGGGCCGACAACGTTGACATCCGGCAGGTGCATCGCCCCGAGGAAGGGGTGGTTGCTGATGTAGCTGTCCCCGGGTGCGATCGCGTCGCCCCAGCGCTCGATGATCGCCTTGACGACCAGGGACATCGCCCCGAGCTGCGCCGGGATGTAGTCCGCCTGGGCGACCAGATCACCCTCGGCGGTGAACAGTGCGCAGGAGAAGTCGTCCATGTCCCGGATGATCGGGCTGTAGCTCGAGCGCTTGAGGACCGCGCCCATCTCCTCGGCGGCCGAGTGCAGCGCCGCGGAGACGACCTCGAAGGTGACCGTGTCGACGGTGGTGGTGCTGGATGTGGTGCTCACTTCTTCTCCTCCGTGAGGACCATGTCGCCGGTCGGGGTGACGCGCAGGCGCTGCCCGCCGAGGATCACGGTTGTCGAGTCCATCTGGTGCACGATCGCCGGTCCGGTGATCGTGTCCCCGGCCTTGAACCGGGAGCGGTCCCACACCGGGGTCCGCGTCGGGGTGCCGGTTCCCGGGATGACGACATCCCGCTCGGCAATGAGTGCGGCTGGCTCCGGGGTGCCGGTGCCTTCCTCGAGCTCCTGGATGGCCATGGCGCTCTGGTGTCCGGTTGCGGTGATGCGCAAGGTGACGATCTCGACCGGCTCGGATCGGTTGGCGTGCCCGTAGCGCTGCTCGTGCAGGTCCCCGAAGTCCTCAGGGAGGGCGAGCAGCCCTTCGCGGGTCAGCTCGACCGGGACGTTGAGCTCGAAGCCCTGACCCATGTAGCGCGCGTCGATGGTCCCGTTGACCTCGATGCGCTCTCGGGGGATGTCGTCCTTCTCCAGTCGGGCCACCAGTTCCTCGGCGCTGGCGGTGAACCAGTCGAGGATCCCGTCGACCTCGGCGGCAGCAAAGGGCCGCAACACGGTCTGGGCGTCGTCGAAGCGCAGCCCCGCGGAGATGAGCCCCTCGGCCGAGAAGATCCCGGGTCGCTCTGGGAGGAGCACACCGGCCAGGCCGAGGTGGCGCAGGAGCAGGCCGGCGTGCAGCGGGCCGGCCCCGCCGAAGGGGACGAGGGTGAACTCGCGCGGGTCCAGGCCTCGCTCGACACTCACCTTGCGCAGTGCCCGGATCATGTGCGCCACCGAGACCGCGATGATGGCTTCGGCTGCCTCGGTCGCGCTCATCCCCAGCTGCTCGCCGAGTGTGGCCAGGGCGCGTTCGGCGCCGTCGCGGTCGAGTGAGAGGTCGCTGGCGAGGGTGGCGCTGCCCAAGGTGCCCAGGACGACGTGGGCGTCGGTGAGGGTGGGTTCGGTGCCGCCTCGTCCGTAGCTGACCGGTCCGGGGACGGCCTTGGCGGACTGTGGGCCGACGCGTAGCCGCCCGGTGGCGTCGACCCAGGCGATCGAACCGCCGCCGGAGCCGATGGTGTGGATGTCCACGGTCGGGGCGAGCAGGGTGTGGTCGTCGATCTGCTGCGCGGTGGTCATCGGGGTGACCCCGTCCCGGACGAGGCAGATATCCACCGAGGTGCCGCCCATGTCGAGGCTGATCGTCTTGTCCAACCCGTGCCGGGCGGACAGGCCGACCAAGCCGGTGACGCCGCCGGCGGGACCGGAGAGGACGAGCTTGTGGGCCTCGGCGTCGGCCCGCTCGGCCGGCACACAGCCACCGTTGGACTGCATGACGAGCAGCGGCGCCTCGACACCGAGATCGGCAACTGCTGCCGCGGCCCGGCGCAGGTAGCCCCCGACGATGGGCCGCAAAGCGGCGTTCATCGCCGTCGTGGCCGTGCGGGGGTACTCCCGGAATTCGCGGGCCACCTCGCTGGAGAGGGTGATCGGGGTGTCCGGCAGGGCGGCGCGCAGCGCCGTGCCCAGGGCTTGCTCGTGGGTGTCGTCGATGTAGCTGAAGAGCAGGCTCACCGCCACGGCCGCAGGGGCCAGGGCAACGACCTGCGCGACGACCCGGTCGATCTCGGCGTCGGTCAGAGCCTGCAGCACTTCGCCGCGGGCGTCGATGCGCTCTTCGACCTCGAGCCGGTGGGTGCGGGCGACGAGCTCGCGGGGCCGGGCCGGGGTGAGGCTGTATACGTCGGGCCGGCTGCCCTGGCGGTAGGCCAGGACGTCCCGGAAGCCCGCGGTGGTCACCAGGGCCACCTCGGCCCAGGCGCCGGTGAGGGTCGCGTTCGTCGCCACGGTCGTGCCGTGGCAGACGAGCCGGACGTCGTCGATGGCCATCCCTTGGGTGGCCAGCGCGGTGATGGCGTCGGCCAGACCCTGCGAAGGGTCGGCCGGCGTGGAGGGCACCTTGGCGACGAGAACCGCTCCGGTCGAGGACTGGGCGATCGCGTCGGTGAAGGTGCCGCCTGCGTCAATACTCACGTTCCAGGTCTGGTTCACCAGGGTCTCCGCACGTCGATGGATCAGGGTTGCCCGGGCCTCCGCCCGAGCCGGTGGTTCAACAGTGCGCTCAACGAGTGGCGTTGGGCATCCGTCATTTGACGTATTGCGTCCTGAGATTCTGATCAATCATCATGGAAAGGCAGCTTGCGCTGCACAAACGATAGGTGACCTCACCTCATCGCACCGCAATCCATCGCACCCCAACCCATCTCACCCCAACCCATTGCAGCCGTGACCCGTCGGCGGCACGCACCAGGAGGCACGTGTGGACAACTTGGACTGGCAGATCATTGAGGCGTTGCAGGAGGACGGCCGGAGCAGCTACCGCCAGATGGGCCGAGATCTCGGGGTTCCCGCCGGGACTGTGCGGCTGCGCACCCGCCAACTCATCGACGACGGCTTCCTGCGCGTCATCGGGGTGCCGACCTCACGGCTGCTCGGTTCCCGATACCAAGCCACGATCGCCCTCAAGCTCGAGCCGGGCAATGCCGCTGCGGTGGCCGAGCTGCTCTCGGCGCGCCCGGAGGTCGGGTGGATCGGCCTGACCACCTCGAGCCGCTACGACGTCCTCTTCGAGGTCATCCTGCCGAACAGCCGCTCCTTCGGCCCCTACCGGGAGCAGTTCCTGGCGAGCCTGCCCGGCTGCCGGGACATCGAGGTCTTCGAGATCTGGGACGTGCCCAAGTTCGCCTACGACCTCGCCCGAGCCCGCGCGGAGCAGCGCGAGCTGGCCAATGGCGCGGACACCGGCCCGGCCCCACGCGCCGGTGCTGCTCCCACCTCAGCCACCGCCTGACCCAGCTCACCCCAGACACCGATCAACCCGAACCGACCACTGAGGAGTGACCACCATGATCAATCCCCGCCCCTACGCCGCGATGCTCGCCGAGCGCACCCTGCCCTCCTACCTGCCTTTCCCGCGGGAGGAGTATGCCGCCCGCCTGGCCAAGGTCCTGGGCTCGATGAACCAGGCCGGCATTGACGTCCTGCTCGTCTCCAACACCGCGAACTGGTCCTGGCTCACCGGCTATGACACGACGATGCCCTCCTGCTACGGGGTCGGCCTGGTCTTTGCCGACGGCTCGCTGGCGGTGCACACCGCCGAGCTTGAGGTCCCGTGTGCGCTGGCCGGCTCCGTCGTCACCGACGTCATCGTCTATGACTGGTACGACAACCGCTCCACCGGTGAGCAGCTCGCCGACGTTCTCCTCGAGCGCGGCTCGGCGGGGCGCACCGTCGGGGTCGAGATGGCCTACCCGGAGACCTTCGGGATCGGCGCCTACGACGCCAAGAGCTTCCTGACGCTGCAGGAGAAACTGCCCACCGCGACCTTCGTCGACGCGACCCAGCTCATCATGGACCACCGGATGATCAAGTCCGCGCCCGAGGTCGCTTTCATGAAGGAGGCCGGCAAGCTCACCCACCTCGGCCTGCAGGCAGCGCTGGGGGCCGCAGCGCAGGGTCGCACCGACCAGGACATGGTCGCCGCCGGCTACGAGGCGATGTATGCCGCCGGGTCCGAGCTCACCTCGATCGACGGGATGTGCATGGTCGGTGAGCGCGCCGGCCTCGGCCCGCACATGCCGTTCAAGCGCACGACGCTGGCCTCCGGGGACACCATCTACCTCGAGTTCACCGGCACCTACAACCGCTACAACGCCCCGAGCATGCGCAGCGCCGTCATCGGCCAGCCGACCGACGGGGTCCGTCGCCTCGCCGATGCTGCCATCACCACGCTCAACCTGCTCACCGAGAACATCAAGCCCGGCCGCACCGGCGACGACGTGGCGAAGATCGCGGCGAAGGGCCTGGAGCCGGTCGCGCACGAGATGTGGTTCCACGGCGCCTACGGCTACGGGATCGGCATGGGCATGCAGCCGTCGTGGTGCGAGGCCCCGATGTACATCGCCCCCGGTATCGACCGTGAGCTGCGCCCTGGCATGGCCTTCCACCTGCCGATCTGCATCTTCGTCCCGGGCCAGTACGGCACCGGCTTCAGTGAGAGCGTCGTCGTCACCGAGACCGGGTGCGAGTTGCTCACTCCCGGCCTGGGCCTGGAACTGGTGGTGCGCTAATGGACCCGGGCCGCCCGTCCGGGCCTGACCCAAACCAGCTCGACCCAAACCAACTCGACCCCAGTGGGCTCGACGTCGATGCCGAGGGTATGGCGCTCGCCTTGTCGGTCAGCAACGTCTCCAAGACGTATGGCGCGACCCGAGCACTCCAGCAGGCCCACCTACAGGTCCGTCCCGGCGAGATCGTCTCCCTCGTCGGGGGGAATGGGTCCGGCAAGTCCACCCTGGTGAAGATCCTCGCCGGAGTCGTGCGCGCCGACAGCGGTCAACTCCGGATCCGCGGCCGCACCTACGAACTGGACAACTTCACCGCAGCAGACTCCCGTCGGTGCGGACTGCACATGGTCCACCAGCACCGGACCACCTTCAACACCCTGTCCGTCGTCGAAAACCTGTCCATCGGTCGAGGATTCGAAACCGACCGGTCCGGTCGGATCCGTTGGGGCGCGGCCCGTCGCCGCGCCGAGCGGCTCATCGAGCAGTACGGCATCGGCTGCCGGCCCGAGGACCTCGTCAGTGAGCTCGGGCCAGCGGCCCAGACCATGCTCGAAATCGCCCGTGCCCTGCAGGATCAGGAGAATGCCTCCGACGGGGTGCTCGTCCTCGACGAGCCGACCGCGAGCCTGCCACCGCACGAGGTGGAGTTCCTCCTCGGCGCACTCAAGGGGTTCGCACAAGCCGGCCAGGGAGTCCTGTTCATCTCCCATCGACTCGACGAGGTGCTCGACATCTCCACCCGGGTGGCCGGGCTGCGCGATGGGCGCATGGTCGGCACCGTCGAGGGCAAGGGGTTGGACCGAGAGGACCTCATCGAGCTCATCACCGGTCGGGCGGTCTCGCTGACGACGTCGGCCGAGGTGGACACAGCCACCACCGAACCGGTGCTGGTCACCAAGAACCTCACCGGCGGGTCGGTCCGAGGCGTCTCCTTGGAGGTGCACCCGGGCGAGATCGTCGGGGTCGCCGGGCTCGCCGGCTCCGGGCGCAGCACCTTGCTGCGCCTGCTGTTCGGCGCCCAACAAGCCACCGGCGGCACCATTGAGGTGGGCGACCAGGAGGTGGAGCTCGCCAACCCCGCCGACGGGATGCGGCATAGCATCGCCTTCGTCCCGGAAGACCGACCCAAGGACGCGGTCTTCCCCGATCTGTCCCTCGCCGAAAATCTCACCATGGGTCACCTGGGCCCATTCGTCCGGTACGGCAGCGTCAACCACCGAGCCGTGCGCAAGGCGGGTCGGGACGCCATCACCGAGTTCGGCGTCAAAGCCGCCTCGGAGCAGGTGCCCATCGCCAGCCTCTCCGGCGGCAACCAGCAGAAGATCTCGGTCGCCCGGTGGTTGGCCAGCCCCCCCGCCGTGCTCTTGCTCGACGAACCGACCCAGGGCGTCGACGTCGGGGCCCGCTCCGAGATCTGGGACATCGTGCGTGGCGCCGCAGCCCAGGGCACAGCCGTCCTTGTCGTCAGTTCCGACCTTGAGGAACTCGTCTACCTCTCCCACCGACTGCTCATCATCCGTGATGGCCGGCTCGTGGGATCCCTTGCCAGCCAAGGCCTCTCGCCCGAGGCCGTGAACCACAGACTCCACTCCTTGGAGGTGGGAACATGACCATCGACACCGCCCAGACCCCCCCGACGCCGACTCCGGCGCCGACCCCGCCCACAGAGAGCCATCGGCCCAAAGTGCCGCACATCGTCGAGGCCAGCGGTCTCGTCGTGCTCACCGTCATCCTGGCGATCGTGTGGTCGCTGCTTCCGGACACCTCACGGTCGTTCCCGTCGCTGGCGAACCTGCGCGTCGTCCTGCTCAGCCAGGCGGTCCTGGTCATCGTGACCATGGGCGCCCTGGTGCCGCTGATCTGCAAGCAGTACGACTTCTCGGTCGGAGCGGTGTGTGGGCTGAGCTCCATCCTCGCCGCCAGCGTTCTCGCCGGCGGGGGGTCGTTGTTGATGGCCATCCTCGCCGGGATCGCGGTCGCACTCCTTGTCGGTCTGGTGAACGGTGTCCTCGTCACGGTCGTCGGTGTCGACTCGGTCATCGTCACCCTGGGTATGACGACGCTGCTCGCCGGCGTGGCCACCTGGAAGACCGGTGGTCTGAGCATCCTGTCCGGGATCCCGGAGAGCCTGCTCAGCATTACCAACCCGCTCGTGGTCGGGGTCCCGATCAGTTTCGCCATCGCCCTGGTGATCACGATCATCGCTGGCTACACCATGCGCAGCACCCCGTTCGGCCGGTATCTGCACGCCATCGGCTCGAATGTCTCGGCGGCACGACTGATCGGTTTGCCCACTCGTCGGCTCACCCTCGGCGCCTTCCTCATCTCCGCGTTGGCCGCCGGGGCTGCCGGGATCGTCCTGCTCGGGACAACCGGCGCAGGCAACCCCCGGGTCGGACCCGAGCTGACCCTGCCTGCGATCGCCGCCGGCTTCCTCAGCGTCGCGGCCATCAAGCCGGGTCGGTTCAACGTCTGGGGCGCGTTCGTGGCGATCATGTTCCTCGCCGTCCTCAACAGCGGGCTGAACCTGATGGGCGTCAGCTCCTATGTCAACGACTTCGCCAACGGCATCGCGCTCATCGCCGGCGTCTCCCTCTCGGCCGTGCTCGGCCGGCGCCAGCCCGCCTGACGGTCGCGCCGTCGAGCCCGAAGCCCACCGATCCTTCCGCACAGTGAGGCACACCGTCATGATGTTCACTCGCATCCACCGACGCCTGACAGCAGTCGTCGGTGCCGTCCTCCTCAGCGCCAGCGTCGGCGCCTGTGGCTCCGTCGGTGGCGGCGGCAGTGAGGCCGCGACCACAGGCCCGCCGGGAGCCGGAGTCGCCGCCGTCCAGGGCAACTACGACCGGTGGCTCGCCGGCACCAGCGTCGAGCCGCCCGTCGCGGACAGTCCCAAGGCCGCCCCGGGCAAGCGCATCTGGGTCATCTCCTGCGGACA
This sequence comes from Phycicoccus sp., assembly GCA_039812375.1. Lineage (GTDB taxonomy): Bacteria > Actinomycetota > Actinomycetes > Actinomycetales > Dermatophilaceae > JAGOME01. Next base: position 12,510 of record JBDIAO010000066.1, read on the forward strand.
GTCCAACGCCTCGTGCGCCCGCGGCACCCAGGGTGCCCAGGACGCCGCGGCGGCGATCGGCTGGCAGGCCACGGTGTTCGACACCAAGGGCAACCTGTCGACCGCTGGAGACGGCATCCGGCAGGCGATCGCGGCCAGGGCTGACGGCATCTTCATGTACTTCATCGACTGCAGCTACGCCCAGCAGCCACTGATCGAGGCCAAGGCCGCGGGGATCCCGGTCGTGCAGGCCGAGGGGATCGACTGCGAGCTCGCCGACCCCAAGTCGCCGTCACTGTTCACCCACAGCGTCTCCTACCAGGAGGGGCCGCTGCTCACGTGGCTCCACGACTTCGGAGCCTCGCTGGCGGCGCTGCTCGTCACCGCCACCAACGGCCGCGGCAACATCGTCTTCATCGCCGACAACGCAGCCATCGGCACCCGAAGCGTGATCAAGGGATACCAGAGCGAGGCTGCCAAGTGCCCAGAGTGTGCGTCCGAGGTTGTCGAGTACTCCTTCGACCAGCTCACCGCCGGGGTCAGTCAGCAGGTCCAGCAGAAGCTGCTGCAGAACCCCGAGGCCGACGCGGTCGGGGTCGCCTACGATGGCATCCTGCAGAGCGGGGTCTCGGTCGCCGTGATGCAGTCCGTGCGTGGTGGTCGCCCGCTCACCCTCGCGGCCGGGGAAGGGTCAGCACCGACGATGGACCTCGTCCGCAAGGGGACAATCGTCGGTGGCTCCGGTCTGGACAACGAGTGGGAGGGGTGGTCGGGTATCGACAACCTCAACCGCATCTTCCAAGGGGCACCTACCGCCGGTAGCGGGATCGGCATCCAGCTCTACACCAAGGGACACAACGTCCCCGCCTCCGGCCCGTATGTCGCCAGCGTGGATTACCGGTCGGCCTACAGGAAGGCGTGGGGTCGCTGATGGGCCAACCGTGATGACGGGACCGGCCCGGATGAGGACCAGCACACACATTGGGGTGCTGGTCCTCATCCCGGCCAAACCGTTGGCCGTAGCAAAGCGGCGACTAGGCCTGCCGCCGGCACATCGCCGGCTCCTGGCCAGCGCCTTCCTTGCCGACACGCTCGCCGCGGCGACCCGGGCGAAGCTGGTGGGCGAGGTCGTCGTGCTCACTCCCGACCCGGACCTGGGCAGGATCGCCGAGGCTCACGGCGCGCACTGGCTTCCCGATCGCAGCACCGCAGGGTTGAACCAGGCGATCGAGGACGGACTGGCCCAACTCCCGGGCCACTGCGGCAAGGTTGCTGTCCTGGTCGCAGACCTGCCCGCGGCCCGCCCCGATGAGCTGGACGACGCCCTCGACCAGCTGCATGGCGGTGCTCAGGACCGGATCTGTGTCGTCGACCATGCCGGTGCGGGCACGACGCTGCTCGCCGCGACCGCCGCAGACCTGCTCCGGCCACAGTTCGGAGCGTCGTCCGCGCGCCGGCACATCGCGGCCGGCTTCCGCCGGGCCGTGGGAGAGCTGAGCGGGCTGCGCCACGACGTCGACACCCTCGAGGACCTCCGCCGCGTCGCCGAGCTGCCCGCGCTCGGCCAGGCGACGGCGGCGGCGCTGCGCAGGCTTCAGCCGATCCCGCCCGGTGCCCCGTCCCCGCCCGGTGCCCCGCGCCCGTGAGACGTCACCCCGCCTGCATGACCCCTGACGCGAAGGCCTCGATCTGGCCGCGACCGGCGCTGGGCCAGCCGCAGTAGAGGTAGCCCACCCCGTTGTCCCGGTGCCGGTCCACCTCGCGTGCGATCTCCTCCGGCGTCTTGTCGAGCGACAGGGACGCCGCTCGGGTGATCTCCGCCGGGTCCCGCCCGGCCGCTGCGCACAGTTCGGCCATCCGCTCGACCTGAGCGGAAGTGAACTCGCTCAGGGAGTGCCAGTAGTCCGCGAACCGGGCCACCAGCGGCATGGTCCGCCTCGGCCCAGTCCCGCCGATCCAGATCGGCGGGTGCGGTGTCTGCACCGGCAGTGGGCGCATCTGGGCTCCGGAGAGCGAGACTCGGCGCCCGGCATACGACACCTCGTCACCGGTCATCAGGCGGGTGAGGATCTCCAGCTGGTCCTCGAGCAGGTCGAAGCGCTGCGAGGTGGACGGGAAATCGATACCCAGGGCACGGTGCTCGGCAGCGAACCACGCGCTGCCGAGCCCGATGTCCAACCGACCGTGGCTTGCGTGATCGATCGCGTTGCACTGGTGGGCGAAGATCGACGGATGGCGATAGGTGACGCCGGCAACCATGAGTCCCAACCGGATGGTGCTGGTGGCCGTCGCCAGGGACGCCAGCGTGGACATGCCGTCGAAGCACTCACCGGGCCCTTGGCCGTACATCGGGACGAAGTGGTCGAAGCCCCAGAGCCCGACGAAACCGAGGTCCTGCGCGAACCGCGCCCGGCTGACCACCTCGTCGAAGCTCATCCGTTGCTGGGCGATATCGAGTCCGAAATCCATGCGTCCCTCCTGGGTCGAGCCTCTCCTGGGTCGAGCCCCTACTGGGGCACATTCTGACTCAACGGCATCACGACATCACGACTCGCGGCCTATGCCGTCTCGCTCGCGGCCTATGCCGTCTCGTCGAGCGTTCACCCGCCGTTCACCCGCCGTGGTCATCTCCGCCGGCTGGGGCCGGGCCGGTGACCTGGGCGGCCCAGGCGGCAGTGACGCCGGAATGGCCGGTGATCGTGATCGAGGCGATGGTGCCCACGGCGGCGGCACTGAGGACGACGGCGGTCACCAGCCCGAGGACCGCGCCACCGCGGGGTGCGCCACGAGCGGGGAGGAGCACGAAGACGGCGATCAGGACGAGGATCATGAACGCCATACACACGGCCTTGGTGAGGTCGCCGGCCTGCGTGTGGTCGTGCACGAGCGCCAGCGCCGCCGAGTCACCAGCCCGGGTCACCTTGACCCGCCGTTCGAGGGCCTCACCGCTCTCGCCGGCGATGAAGCCGAAGACTCCGGTGGCGATCGCGGCGGCTACCAGCGGCCACCGCAGAGCCGGCCGCCACGCCGGGCGGGCGGCATACCCGATCGCGAGCAGAGCCGCCAGTGGGCCGATGACGACGACGACATGGATGACCAGGATGTGGACCGGTAGGCCCAGGACGGTGTCGAACACGGGGCGCTCCTTAGTGGCAGGGTTTGTCGACGTGCGTCATCGGGACTGTTCCCACTCACTGGCGGCGGGTTCGAAGGCCTCGACGGAGAGAATCGTCGGCAGGTGCCGCGCGACCTCGGCCCAAGTGCTCCCTTCGTCCGGGCTGGCGAAGACCGATCCGGTGTTGCTCCCGAAGTAGATACCGGCCGGATCCTGCTGGTCGCCAGTCATGCTCTGGCGGAGCACGGTGAAGAAGCACGCCTCCTGCGGGAGCCCGGTGCGTTGCGCCGTCCACGTCCGCCCGCCGTCGCGGGAACACCACACGGCTGCTGCGGCATCGGGGGGAAATCGTCCGGCGGAGTCGCCGTTGAGGGGGATAGTCCAGATCGCGTCGGGGTCGCGGGGGTGGACGTGCACGGGGAAGCCGAACGTGGAGGGCAGACCAGTGGTGATGTCCGTCCAGGTTCGGGCGTCGTCGTCGCTGCGCCAGACCCCGTGGT
>JBDIAO010000067.1:0-15721 GCA_039812375.1 Phycicoccus sp.
CCGACCCGCAGCACGGACTTCTCAATGTGCTGCTGGCAGTGGCCTGCGCTCTCGACGGGGGAAGTGAGCGCGCCGTCGCCGCGGTCCTGGCCGACCGAGAGAGCGAGCGCCTGGTCGCTGCAGTGCGGGCCTTCGACGCGGCGACGACTCGGGCAGTGCGGGCCACGTTCACGGCATACGGATGCTGCACGGTGACCGACCCGATCGGTGAGCTCGTCACCACGGATCTGCTGACGGAGGACTGACCATGACCTGGACCAGCGTGCCCGCCGACCACTTGTTCTCGATGGAGAACCTGCCCTATGGGGTGTTCTCGACCCCGCGGGCCGGTGCCGGCGCAGGCGCCCGCGTCGGGGTCCGGGTCGGGGACGAGGTCCTCGACGTGAGCGCGGTTGCCGCAACGGGCCTCCGCACTGGCGACGCCGGGACCGACAGCATCAGCACTACCCTTGCCGCTACCCTTGCCGCCGCGTGGGCGCAGCCACGCCTCAACGCCTTCCTCGACTTGGGCCCGGCGGTGTGGGCGGCAGCGCGTGGCTGGCTCACTGAGATCCTCACCGACGACGTCCACGCCGCCACTACCCGCCGGCACCTGATCCCGCTGGAGCAGGTGACGATGCACCTGCCGTTCGCCGTCGCCGACTACGTGGACTTCTACGCGAGCATCCACCACGCGAGCAACGTGGGAGCGATGTTTCGGCCTGGTTCGGAGCCGCTCACCCCGAACTGGCGGCACCTGCCGATCGGCTACCACGGCCGGTCCGGAACGATCGTCGTCTCCGGCACCGACATCGTCCGCCCCTGCGGCCAGCGCAAGCCGCCGACCGAGCCGTCGCCGACCTTCGGACCAAGCACCCGTTTGGACATCGAGGCCGAGCTCGGCTTCGTCGTCGCAGGCAACACCGCGCTCGGTCACCCGGTGCCGCTGGCGCGAGCCGAGGATCACCTGTTCGGCGTGGTACTGCTCAACGACTGGTCCGCCCGGGACATCCAGGCCTGGGAGTACGTCCCGCTCGGCCCCTTCCTCGGCAAGTCGTTCGCGACGTCGATCTCGCCATGGGTCGTCACCATGGCGGCATTGCGCGCTGCCCGGGTGCCGCTGCCGGGCCAGGACCCGCAGCCGCTGCCCTACCTGTCCGGGGAGCCGACTGCGGACGGCGTCGGCACGGCATACGGGCTGGATATCTCCTACGAGGTCGACTGGAACGGCACGGTCGTCTCCCGGCCGCAGTTCCGCGACATGTACTGGGCACCGGCGCAAATGCTGGCGCACCTGACGGTCAACGGGGCCAGCGTGCGCACCGGCGACCTGTTTGCTTCGGGCACCGTGAGCGGACCGGAGAAGGAAACCCGAGGGTGTTTCCTCGAGCTGACCTGGAGCGGGCAGGAGCCGGTGACGCTTGCTGACGGGTCGACCCGCACCTTCCTGCAGGACGGGGACACGGTGACGTTGCGGGCGAGCGCTCCTGGGACCGCTGGCACACGCATCGGTCTCGGCGAGTGCCGCGGGACGATCCTGCCGGCACACGGCTGAAGCCGCGCCACGGGTGTCACCGCCTGGGTGTGTCACCGCCTGGGTGTGTCACCGCCTGGGCTGGCGACCTTTGACGACGACAGTGTCGGCGATCGTGTCGTGCCACGCCTGGCGCTGGGGATGCCATAGCGGTCGCAGGAGGTCGACCACCTGGATCCCCAGGCCGAACACGCCGACAGTCGGCAGGTTGCTCAGGGCGTCCACCCCGACGAGGAAGCCGGCCCGCCGGGTGGCGCTGTCCCGGCCGATCACGCCGGGCTGCCCGACCCTGCGCACCGAGATCCCGCAGACGAGCATGCCGACTGTGGCGCTGAACCGGGTGAGGAAGAGCAATTGGTAGCCAAAGGTGAGCACGAGCTTGATCCCGGTGTAGATCGCGAGTTGACGCACGTCGACAAGGTTGACCGTCGCATTGATCGCGTCCGCATCGTTGGCCCGGATGGCCTCCTGCAGCGGGCCGAGCATCGGGGAGATCGCCCGGAAGAGGAACCAGCCACCAACGGCCGCAGCGAGGATGTTGAGCAAGAAGGCGTCGATGAGATAGCCCAGGACCCTGATCCCGTATGAGGCGAGCGGCACCCCGTCCGCCGTCGTCCTACCGGTCGGTCCGTATGCCGCAGGGGCCGAGCTGGGCGGAGCGGGGTACGGGCCGGGACCAGGGTTGCGCGGATCGGCAGGCGGCGGGCCGGCATACGGGGATCCGCCGCCCTCCGGCCAGACCGCAGGGCCCGACGACGCCGCAGGGCCCGACGACGCCGCGGGGCTCGGCGCTGGAGGGTTGACCGCAGTGGTGTGCCGGGTCCACAGGATCCCGTCGAAGTAGCGCAATTGCTCGGGGTCCTCGGGGTCTTCGAACCAGCCCGGACCGGACGGCACCTGCGCACTCATGGAGTCGATCCTCACACGCCGAGCACTCTGGCTCCCAAACGAGTGGGCGAACGTGCTCGCCCGCCCTCGGTCAGAGGTTGCCGCGCCGGTCCTGCTCGCGCTCGATGGACTCGAACAGGGCCTTGAAGTTGCCCTTGCCGAAACCGAGCGAGCCGTGCCGCTCGATGATCTCGAAGAACACCGTCGGCCGGTCCCCCAGTGGCTTGGTGAAGATCTGCAGCAGGTAGCCGTCCTCATCCCGGTCGACGAGGATGCCGCGCTGCTGCAGCTCCTCGACGGGCACCCGGACCTCCCCGATGCGGGCGCGCAGCTCCGGGTCCTCGTAGTAGGCGTCCGGGGTGGACAGGAAGACGACGCCCTCCTTGGTCAGCTCGTCGACCGTGCGCAGGATGTCGCTAGTGGCCAAGGCGAGGTGCTGTGCGCCCGGTCCGGCGTAGAAGTCGAGGTATTCATCGATCTGGCTGCGCTTCTTGCCGATCGCCGGCTCGTTGAGCGGGAACTTCACCCGGTGGTTGCCGTTGGCCACGACCTTGGACATCAGGGCTGAGTACTCGGTGGCGATGTCGTCGCCGACGAACTCGGCCATGTTCACGAAACCCATGACCCTGTTGTAGAAGGCGACCCACTGGTCCATCTTGCCGAGTTCGACGTTGCCGACGACGTGGTCGAGTGCCTGGAAGAGCCGCTTGGGGGCACCTTCACGCTTGACGAAGCTCGAGGATGCCGCACGGTAGCCCGGTACGTGGGGACCGGCATAGGTCACGCCGTGCACGACCCGCTGGACGAGGGTGTGCCGGGTCTGGCCGTAGGTGGCGATCGAGGCCAGCCGGACGGTGCCGAACTCGTCAGAGACGTCGTGGGGCTCCTCGATGACCCGGGCGCCCGCCCGGTGCGCCTGGGCGATGCACTTGTCCACGTCGGGCACCTCGAGGCCGATGTCAACGACCCCGTCGCCGTGAGCGGCGTGGTGGGCGATCAGCGGGCTGTCCGGGCTGACCGCACCCTTGACGACGAACTTGATCGACCCGGACTTGAGCACGAACGCCTTGTGGTCACGGTTGCCGTTCTCGGGGCCGGAGTAGGCGATGAGCTCCATCCCCCACACCGACTGGTAGTAGTGCGCGGCCTGGGTCGCGTTGCCGACGACGAAGACGATCGCGTCCCAACCGGTGACGGGGAACGGGTCGCTCGCCTCGTCGTAGTCGACGAGACCGACGAGCTGGCGCAGCTGCAAGAGATTTAGGCCGGCGTCACGCTCGGTGTCGGTGAGTTCGATGTGCTGGGTTGTCGATGGGTGCGTCATCACGTCACTGTGCGGTGGCTCAGCAGAGTGCGCAACCGTATGCCGCGTCGCTGAACACTGTGCCCATCGGCTTGTCGTGACTCACGAACGAGAGTGACAATATGCGCATGGCCCAGGGGCTCCGGATCGATGCACTCGACGCGGCTCTGATCGCCTTGTTCACTGCCGAGCCGCACATCGGCGTGCTCGGTGCCTCCCGTCGGCTCAAGGTCGCCCGCGGCACGGTGCAGGCTCGGATGGACAAGCTCACTGATCGCGGCGTCATCCGCTCGTTCGCCCCGCAGGTCGACCCGGTCGCGCTCGGTTTCCCGGTGGAGGCGTTCTGCACCTTGGAGATCAGTCAACGCCTCGGGCACGCTCCGGTCGTGGCGCACCTGTCGGCCATCCCGGAGGTGCTCGAGATCCACTCGATCACCGGGGTCGGCGACCTGGTCGTGCGGGTCGTCGCCCGCGACAATGCCGACCTCGGCCGAGTCATCGACGCCATGATCGACGACGTGCACGTGCTGCGGTCCAACACGTCGATGTGCATGGTGACCCATCTCGCTCACCGCACCGGTCCGCTCGTGCGTGCCGCCGCCGGGATCGACCCAGCTCCCTGACGGTCCTCGGCGATCCTGTCCGGGAATCGGCCAATTGGCCGATTCGTGGACGGGGTCGAGGTCAGCGGCGGCCGACGAACCAGTTCCGGATCTTCTCGATCCGTGCGGCCACCTGCTCACTGCTCGCCTGGGCGAGCTCCGGTCCGCCGCAGGCGCGGCGCAGGTCGAGGTGGATGTTCGCGTGCGGGGCGCCGGTCTTGCGAGCGTACGCCGCCACGAGCCTGTTGAGTTCCTTTCGGCTCGCCGCAAGGGCACGGTGCGCGGACACCGGCGACGGCGTGACCTGACCCGCTCCGGCACGTCCTTTCGACGACTGTCTGCGCTGATGCTCACCCAGCAGCCGAGCGACCTGGTCGGGCTCCAACAGGCCGGGCAGCGCGAGATAGTCTTGCTCCTCGTCGGAACCCACCGCGGCGTGCAGCCCGAACTGGCGCGCATCGAAGAGCACGTGGTCGAAGTGTGCGTCCGAGGCCAGCGCCTCGAAGCTCGCCTCCTGCGGCCCGAGGGTCGGCTCGGAGCGGTTCGCCCGGGCGAGCAGCTCCTCCTCCGGGGCGCCAAGCAACGCCTCGCCCTCGGGTCCTTCCGGGCCCCCGGGCCGGTCCAAGGCGTGGTCACGCTCGACTTCCATCGAGGCCGCGTGCTCGAGAATCACCGGCACCGACGGCAGGAACACCGATGCCGTCTCGCCGCGGCGCCGAGCCCGCACGAACCGGCCGACCGCTTGGGCGAAATAGAGCGGGGTCGACGTCGAGGTCGCATAGACCCCGACGCACAGCCGTGGTACGTCGACACCCTCGGAGACCATCCGCACGGCGACGAGCCACCGGCTGGTGCCCGCGGCATACCTCTCAATGCGTTCGCTGGCCCCGGAGTCGTCGGACAGGACGAGTGTCGGGGCCTCCCCGGCAACCGCGGCGAGGATCCGCGCGTAGGCCCGGGCCTGGGTCTGGTTGGAGGCGATGACCAGGCCCCCCGCGTCCGGGACGTGCCGGCGCACCTGTGAGAGCCGCCGGTCGGCCGCGGCGAGGACGCTGGGGATCCACTTCCCCTTGGGGTCGAGCGCGGTGCGCCAGGCAGCGGCGGTCTGGTCCTTCGTCATCGGCTCACCGAGTGAGGCACTGACCACGTCTCCGGCCCTGGTCCGCCAGCTCATCTGCCCGCCGTAGGCGAGGAAGAGCACGGGCCGCACGACGCCGTCGCGCAGAGCATCGGCGTAGCCGTAGGTGTAGTCCGAGGCTGAGCGCAGCACCCCGGCGGCATCATGCTCGTAGCGCACGAAGGGGATCGGGTTGGTGTCCGAGCGGAACGGTGTCCCAGTCAAGGCAAGGCGGCGAGTCGCGGAGCTGAACGCCTCCTTAATCGCCTCGCCCCAGGATTTCGCGTCCCCGCCGTGGTGGATCTCGTCGAGGATGACCAAGGTGCGCCGACTCGCAGTGCGCCGGTGGTGCAGGTCAGCACGGGCAGCGATCTGGGCGTAGGTGAGCGCGACGCCGTCGTAGTCGGCGGCATGCACCGCGACGCTGTTGGAGAAGGACGGGTCGAGATCGATCCCGACTCGCGCGGCCGCTTCGGACCACTGGTGCTTGAGGTGCTCGGTCGGGGCGACCACGGTGATCGCCTCGACCATCCCTGCGGTGAGCAGCTCGGTGGCCACCTGGAGGGCGAAGGTGGTCTTGCCGGCCCCCGGGGTGGCGACCGCGAGGAAGTCCTCCCCACCCCGGCGCCGGTATGCCGTCAGCGCCTCATGCTGCCACGCCCGCAACCTGGGCGCAGTACCCCAGGCAGCCCGGGATGGAAAAGCGGGTGGCAGGTGAGCGGCGGCAGAGATGGTCATGGGACCGGCCACGATAGCTGGGTCGGGCGCGACATGCCCAACCGTCCGAGCAGGCCCCCAGATGGGCCGAGACGGGCCTCGCCGCTGTTAGTCTTCGCCGTCCTGGGGGGCACGCAGTCCTTCGTAGATCTCTTTGCAGGTCGGGCACACCGGAAACTTCTTCGGGTCCCGCCCAGGCACCCACACCTTGCCGCACAGGGCCACCACGGGCTCCCCGGACAGAGCACTCTCGAGGACCTTCTCCTTGCGCACGTAATGCGCGAACCGCTCGTGGTCGCCAGGCTCGGCGACCTGCGGCACGGCCTGGGTGCGCTCCAGGACGGCAGTCTGGGTCTGTGGGGCGGTCATCGGCTCTTCGGGAGCGCCGGGCGCGGCATACGGGTCACTCATGACCTCGATGGTATGCCGCCAAGTCACACCCCGCCTCCCACTTCCCTTTCGACCCGCGACCGGGTGAGACATCTCAGCGACCGGGGGGCAATCCGCCCTTCCGCGGTGCTCCCAAGGGCCGATCGCCCCCTGGTCGCCGCAGGACCCAGCACTGCAGGATCAGTTGACCGTCGGGTCCTCGGGAAGCAGCGCCACCCAGGACAGTTCGCCAGGCTGACGCCGCAGCACGTCCTGCCACAGCCCTCCTGGTGCGGAGGTGAAGGCATCGTCGGGGAAGGCATCGACCAGGAACCAGGACCCGGTGCGCAGCTCGTCCTCCAGTTGCCCCGGCGACCACCCGGCATACCCGGCGAAGATCCGGATGTGCTCGACCTGCCCGCCGACGCCGACGGGATCCCCGTCGAGATCAGCCACGCCCACCCCGTCGAAGAGCCGCTGCACCCCTTGCGGGACTGCTCGATCCCGCAGGTCGACCAGGCACAGCGCCGAGTCGACGTTGACCGGGCCACCGTGGAAGAGGGTGGCCGGGAGGCTGACCTGGCCACCCCAGCCGGGCAGCACCGCGTCGACATCAGCTTCGAGCGGCTTGTTGATGACGACACCCTGGGCGCCGTTGGCGTCATGCTGGAGCACCAAGACGACGCTGCGGTGGAAGATCCCGGCCTCGATGGCAGGTGTCGACACGAGCAGTCGTCCGGTTGTGCGCGCCGCGCTCACCTCACCATTGTGCCCGGGGCGGGCGCCCTCCGGTATGCCGTGGGCCACGTGCCGTGCGCCGGGCCGGCCGGTCCTTGTGGTCCCCGCGGCCAGCCCCGGACTGGCCTGGTCGCCGACGTGGTGGTCGCGGAGCTTCGAGCAGCGCACGCCACTGCTCCTCGGGAACCGCCACCCCCGGCACCGCACGGCCTCCTAGGGCCTCGACGTGCTGGTCACCGGGGCGAGCACGCACGATGCTCGCATCAGCGCCTGCGGCGGAGATGAGACGCTCCATCATCCGACGCTGGTGGGGCAGTGCGAGAGTGACGACCGCCCCCGCCTCCCCAGCCCGGGCCGTGCGACCGGCACGGTGCAGGTAGTCCTTGTGGTCGCGGGGCGGGTCGACCTGGAGCACCATCCCGATGTCGTCGACGTGGATTCCGCGCGCCGCGACGTCAGTGGCGACCAGGACGGGCAACCGGGCCTGCCGGAACGCCCCGAGGACCCGGTTGCGCACCGCCTGGGAGAGCCCTCCGTGCAGCGCGGCGGCGAGCACGCCCCGCTCCCGCAGTTCCGAGGCGACCCGATCGGCGCCGAGCTGGGTTCGGACGAAGACGACGACTCGGCCGGATCGGTGCGCGAGCTCGGCGGTGATCGCCTTCTTGTCGTGCGGGTCGATGAGCAGGACGTGGTGGCTCATCGTCGTCACGGCGGCCTGGGCCTGGTCCACCTCGTGGGTGACGGGCTGGTTGAGGTAGCGCTCGACGAGCGTGTCCACGCCGTTGTCCAAGGTGGCTGAGAAGAGCAGCCGCTGCCCGCCCGATGGCACCTGGTCGAGGATCGTCGTCACCTCGGGCAGGAAACCCATGTCGGCCATGTGATCAGCCTCGTCGAGCACGGTGAGCCGGACGCTGCCCAGCTCGACAGCGCCGCGCTCGAGGAGGTCGACGAGCCGTCCGGGGGTTGCCACGAGGATGTCGACCCCCCTGTCCAAGGCCTTGATCTGCGGTTCGTAGGACAGCCCGCCCGCGACGAGCCGGTGCCTCAGTCCGCTGACGTGGACGAACGGTTCGAGTGCGTCACTGACCTGCATCGCGAGCTCGCGGGTCGGCACCAGGACGAGGGCCCGGGGCCGCCGGCTCAGCGCTGTCCCGCTCTCGCTGAGGGTGGCGATCATGGGCAGGCCGAAGGCCAGAGTCTTGCCGGAGCCGGTCCGTGCTCGGCCGAGGACGTCACGGCCGGCGAGGACGTCCGGGATCGTGGCCACCTGGATCGGGAAGGGGTCGGTGATGCCGTCCCGGGCGAGCCGCTCGACGAGGACACCGGGCAGGTTCAGCGCCGCGAAGCCGTTGTCCGCGGTGACCTGGGCCGGTCCGCCGGCCCGGGTCGAGTGGTAGCGGGTCCAGGTATCCGCCGCCGCACGCTCGGCCTCGGCGAGAGCGAAGGCTCGGGCCGGGTCGTGCGGGCGGTCCAGGTCGGGTGCCATAGCCCGCTCGTGCCGGTCGCGGCGGGCCGGGTCGGCCACGCGGCGCTCGACTCTGACCGGCCGGGATCCGCCGCGCGGACCGTGCCCACGGCCAGGAGCGCTCGTACGCTCGCCACGAGTTTCACGCCCGTCCCTCGTCCTGCGCTCGTCCCTCGTCCTGCGCTCGTCCCTCGTCCTGGGCTCGTCCTGACGCCGGCGCTCGTCCTGACGCCGGCGCTCGCCTCCGGGGCCACGCTCGTCCCTCGCCCTGCGCTCGCCTCCGGGACCACGCTCGTCCCTCGTCCTGCGGTCGTCTCTCGTCCTGCGGTCGTCCTGACGGCTGCGCTCGCCCGCGGTCCTGGAGTTGGCCCGGCCCTTGCGTTCGTCGCGGGCGTCAACGACGCGCTTGCCCTTACCGGCCCCCTGGCTCTTGCGCCGACGCGCCTCGGCCTTCTGTGCCGCGGTCCAGCGGGCCTTCTTGGGGCCACCAGTGGACTTCTTCTCGGACATGGGTCAACCAATCGGACGCAGGGTCGTGGAGTCAGACCCGTCCGGAGGCCTCACGCCGCGCGGAGACCAAGAGGAGACGAGCCATACCAGGCGCGCGACAAACTCGTGCGCCGAACGCCCCAGCCTATCAGCGCCCGGCACCCACACCGGCGCGGGGCGTGGTCCTTTCCCGGCGCGTCAGTACGGTGCGGGACATCCACACCAGTGTCACCGCGATCGACACTCCGAGGGCCACCCCGAACAGGTCCGCAACGGCGTCCCACGGGTCACCACCGCGATGGACGAGGAACTGCGCCTGGACGACCTCCGAGAGTGGCGCATGGATGATGAGTGCCACCAGCACCACTATCGGCCAGCGAGGCCAACCCGACCTCAGCACCGGATAGGCCACGTCGGTGGTGTCCGCACCCGGATGCCACCCACTCCCAGCGAGTGCGGCGAGGGCCGCCGGAGCGGCGAAGACCAGTGCATGGATGATCTTGTCGGCGCCTGCGAACAGCACCACCCCGCCCGGTGGGCTCGGGTCATAGAGCACGACGAACTGGACGGCCAAGCTCGCCGCCATAGCCAGGACCACCCCGACGCGCAACCGTCCCGCAGACGCCACGCACGCCATTGTCCACGATTGTCCGCGGCATACAGTGAGCACCATGTCCAACTACCTTGAGGTGACCGGTCGAGGGGAAGCTGGTGCGATCCCGGACGTCGTCGTCGTCCAAGCCCGCGTCGAGCACGACGCGGCGGGCGTCGCCGAGGCACTCGACGAGTGTGCTCGACGAGTCAGCGCTGCCTTCGAGGCCGCTGCCGAGCACGGGATCGCCGCCACCGACCGACGTACGGTGACCATCGGGGTCCGCCAGCGCTGGGACCGTGAGGGCTCCGCCGTCGTCGGGCACACGGCATTCCAAGGAATCCGTCTGGTATGCCGTGAGCGCGCCCGAGTCGGCGACCTGCTCACCGCTCTTGTCGCTGCTGCCGGCGACGGCCTGCGCGTGGAGGGGGTGACCCTCGAGCTCGCTGACTCCTCTGCCGTGGCGGCCCGGGCCCGCGAGGCCGCTGTCGCTGACGCCCAGGCCAAGGCGGAGCACCTGGCCCGGCTCGCCGGACGCTCCCTGGGCCCCGTCACCCGGATCATCGAGCTCAGCGGTGCCGACCGCGAGCCAGGGCCGCAGCCGCGGATGTATGCCGCCCGGGCCGACACTGCCCCCGCGAGCATGCCGATCGAAGGTGGGGAGTCCACCGTCAGTGCGAGCGTGCGCACCCGCTGGTCGCTAGCCAAGAGCAGCAGCGCAAGGCCGACGGGTGGCCTGACGAACTGATCAAGGCAGGGGGAGACCTGCCCGGGCAGGAGGCGGACTAGGGTGATGACCAGTCCCATCCCTGCCGCTGAGGAGCAACCATGGCCCCCTTGGTCCACAACTTCGAGACCGGCAACAAGGACCTCAAGGATCTCCTCGGCGGGAAGGGAGCCAACCTCGCCGAGATGACCAATCTGGGCATTCCGGTCCCACCCGGTTTCACCGTCACCACCGAGGCCTGCCGGGCCTACCTCGCCGTCGGGCACTCCCCTGAAGGCCTGGAGGGGGAGGTCGACGAGCACCTGGAGGCGCTCGAGGCGAGGATGGGTCGCCGGCTCGGTGACGCGGCCGACCCGCTGCTGGTCTCGGTACGCTCCGGCGCGAAGTTCTCCATGCCCGGGATGATGGAGACCGTCCTCAACGTCGGCCTCAACGACGCCACCGTCGAAGGCCTGGCCGCCCAGACTGACAATCCGCGCTTCGCGTGGGACTCCTATCGCCGACTGCTGCAGATGTTCGGCAAGACCGTGCTCGGGCTCGAAGGGGAGCACTTCGAGGGTGCTATCGACGCCGCCAAGGAGCGCAAGGGTGTCACGGCGGACCTGGACCTCGACGCTGACGACCTGCGCGCACTGGTCGGAGCGTTCAAGGACATCATCCGCACGGACAGCGGTGCCGACTTCCCCCAGGACGCTCGTGCCCAACTGCGCGCCGCGATCGAGGCTGTGTTCAACTCCTGGAACTCCGACCGGGCGGTGCTCTATCGGCGCCGGGAGCGCATCCCGGCCGACCTGGGCACCGCGGTCAACGTCCAGGCCATGGTCTTCGGCAACCGCGGGATGACCTCGGGCTCTGGGGTGGCCTTCACCCGAGACCCGGCGACCGGGGCATCCGGGGCCTACGGGGACTACCTGCCCAACGCCCAGGGTGAGGACGTCGTCGCCGGCATCCGGAACACCCTGACCCTGGCCGACCTCGAACGCCTCGACAAGTCCTCCTACGACGAGCTCATGGCGATCATGGAGCGGCTCGAGAAGCACTACCGGGACATGTGCGACATCGAGTTCACCGTCGAGGACGGCAAGCTGTGGATGCTGCAGACTCGAGTCGGCAAGCGCACCGCCGAGGCTGCCTTCCGACTCGCCACGGACTTCCTCGACGCGGGCTGGATCGACGAGGACGAGGCGCTGCAGCGGGTCACCGGGGATCAGCTCGTCCAGCTCATGTTCCCGCACTTCGACGACTCCGCGACACGAAGCCTGCTTGCCCGGGGCATGAGCGCCTCCCCCGGTGCCGCCGTCGGGCAGGCCGTCTTCGACTCCGCGACCGCGTGCCGCCTCGCCGAGGACGGCACTCCGGTCATCTTGGTCCGCCGTGAGACCACCCCGGACGATCTGGCCGGGATGGTCGCCGCCCAGGGCATCCTCACCTCCCGCGGCGGCAAGACGTCACACGCCGCTGTCGTGGCCCGGGGCATGGGACGCACCTGTGTCTGCGGCGCCGAGACCCTGGAGGTGGACCTGCGCAACAAGAGGTTCATCACCGCTGAGGGGAAGGTCATCACCGAGGGTGAGGTCATCTCCATCGACGGTTCGACCGGGGAAGTCTTCTCCGGTCAGGTGCCTGTGCGGCCCTCGCCCGTGGTCGAGTACTTCGAAGGGGCTGTCCCGGGCGATGGCGGCGACCCCCTGGTCTCCTCGGTCCACCGGCTGATGACGATCGCCGACGACCGGCGACGCCTGGGTGTGCGAGCCAACGCCGACACCCCCGAAGACGCCGCCCGGGCGCGCCGTTTCGGTGCCGAAGGGATCGGGTTGTGCCGCACCGAGCACATGTTCCTCGGCGAACGTCGCCACCTGGTCGAACGCCTCATCCTCGCCGAGACCGATGAAGCCCGCCAGGCCGTCCTGGAGGAACTGCTCCCCCTTCAGCGGGGTGACTTCGTCGACATTTTCCATGCCATGGATGGCCTGCCGGTCACTGTCCGGCTCCTCGACCCGCCGCTGCATGAATTCCTCCCGGACTTCACCGAACTCTCGGTGCGGGTGGCTGTCGCCGAGGCAACGGGTCGCGACGCCGGCCTGGACTCCGGGATCCTGGCGGCCGTCCACCGCCTCCACGAGCAGAACCCGATGCTCGGCCTGCGCGGAGTCCGGCTCGGGATCGCGATCCCGGGCCTGTTCCAGATGCAGTCCCAGGCCATCCTGGAGGCGGCCGCGCAGGTCGCCGAGGAGGGCGGCTCGGTGCACCCGGAGATCATGGTTCCGCTCGTCGGCGCGGTCGAGGAGTTGCGCAACATCAAGGAGGAGATCGCGCTGGCAGCGCACGACGCCCGGGTGAAGCACTCCGTGCACCTCGAACATCTCGTCGGCACAATGATCGAACTGCCACGGGCCGCGCTGACCGCCGGAGAGATCGCCGAGGCCGCTGACTTCTTCTCCTTCGGCACCAACGACCTCACCCAGACCACGTGGGGTTTCTCTCGCGACGACGTCGAGTCGAGCTTCTTCAGCCGCTACATGGAGGAGGGCATCCTCGGAGTCTCCCCGTTCGAGACCATCGACCCGATCGGCGTCGGCCGCCTCGTGCGGATCGGCACCGAAGAGGGACGCAAGACCAAGCCAGACCTCAAGATCGGCATCTGCGGTGAGCACGGCGGGGACCCGGAATCAGTGCACTTCTTCGACGAGTGCGGACTCGACTACGTCTCCTGTTCGCCGTTCCGGGTGCCGGTCGCTCGGCTCGAGGCAGGCCGGGCCGCCACCGCTGGGGGCAGCGACACCCGCTGACTGCAACACCCGTTGACTGCGGCCACCCGCGACTGACAGCCCGGCCCGGGACCCTGCCGGGTGAGGCATGGGCCCTGCTGGCTGCGGGGCGTGGCCACCGAGGCCACGCCTCAGGCAAGCACCATCCCGACGCCGCCGGCGACCACTACCCCCACAATCATCAACGGGATGCCGAACTTGGAGAACTCTGCTTTGTTGTAACCGATCGGCTCCATCACCATCAGATTCGTCTGATGGGCGAATGGGTTGAGGAAGGTGAAGGAGATACAGGTGCCGATCAAGGCCAGCAGGATCACCGGGGCCAGGCCCACATCGATCGCCACGGTGATCCCCACCGGGGTCAGGATGGACGCGGCCGCAGCGTTCGACACGACGTTCGTCAACAGGGCGGTCATCACGGCGAAGACGAGAATCACCAGAAGCTTGTTGCCTGCGACCGCGTAGCGGATGCCGTCCGCCAGGACGTCCGCCAGGCCGCTGTGCAGCACGATGACCCCGAGGCCGACCGATCCGGCAAGAATGCCGAGCACTTTCCAGTCCAGGGCGCGCGCCCCCGAGGCTGGCGTGATCACCCCGGTCATCACCATCGCCAAGGCGCCGCCGACCGAGGTGAGTTCGATTGGGGCAAGGCCAAAGGAGGCTGGGAGCACCACGGCGGCCAGGATGAGCAGCGCCTTCCAGGTATTGCCCGGTTGCGGTACTCGGTCGCCGACCTTCTGCCACAGCGCGACGTAATCGTTGCGCTCCACTGCTTCAATGCGCGGCGCGGTGACGAAGCAGGTGGCGCCGGCGACCAGTGGTGCGCGGTGCAGCGGCTCCCTGGTCTTCGCAGCGACCACCTCGACGTCGTCGTCGACCCCGAGGTCATACAGAGTGCCGGTCTCGCCCGACTTCACCGACACTTCGAACAGTCGCTGGGGCAGTAGCCCGAACAGCGGGCTCGCCCACAGGGCGCGGACCCCTTCCTGTGTGGCCATGAACACCAGGACGTCACTGGCGGCGAGCGAGGTGCCAGGTGCGAGTGTCTCCCCCTCCCGATGCACCTCGATCAGGTGGTAGTCCCGCGCGGTCGTGATCCCAATGCTCTCGGCACTCCTGCCAATGGCCGACGCCGTGCTGCCGATCGGGATCTCCACCCGCCAGTTCAACGGCTCGACAGTGGCAGCGCCACTCCCTTGCAACATGCGTGGTCCAGAGAAATAGAGCAACACAATGCCGGCCAGAGCGACGGGCAGGGCCACCGGGGCGAACGAGAGCATCGTCATGCTCACGCCACTGTCCTCGGCGATTCCGGCGATCAGCAGGTTCGAACTCGTGCCGATCAGTGTGATCGACCCCGTCAGGGTGGTCAGGTGTGCGAGCGGCAGCATCAACTCACGCGCCGGGATCCCTCGAGTCTGTTCCAGCTGCTTGCTCGCCGGCACCAGCATTGCCACGATCGGGGTGGTGTTCATCAGCCCCGATGCGACGCCGAGGGGGACGGCGAGCTTCAGGAATGCACGGCGGGCGCTGGCGACGCTGCTGAGCAAGGCACGGTTCATCCGATCGACCAACCCGGTCTGCACGATCCCCTTCGCTATCACCAGCATCGCGCCGACGGTGATCACTCCGCCGTTGCTCAGCCCGGAGTACAACTCGCGCGCCGGTGCGATCCCGATGAGGCCGGCGATCACCAGGGCCGCGCCCAGCGCAATGACCGGGTGCACCCAGCCGGCCGTCATAACGATCAGCGTGGCGGCGACCAGGATGGCCGCAACGATGATCATGCGCCCTTCGCCCCAGCCTCGGCTGGCCCGCGCCGGACGCGCAGGTCGCGGTTGGCCACAAACCTCGGGGCGGACTCCGCGCGTCGTCCATCAAAGGTCACTACCGTTTGGCTGACGTCGAGACTGCACTCGAATGTGAACAACGACATGCCGGAGAAGTGTAGAGGCGCGTCGGCATACTGATGGCTCTAGGCCTATCTGCAGATCTCTGGGCTTATCTGCAGATCTCGCGCTCATCAATTCATGGGTCCTGCCCGATGAGCTCCCTCATGCACGGCTGACGGAGAGCGACCGCGCGGCGGGCTCTGGCGAGGCTGGCCACCGCGAACGAATAGGCAAGGTAAGGTTCACCTAACTTGCCACGCTCTCCGGAAGGCTGACCCGTGACCACGCCACTGTCCCATACCCTTCGCACGGCCACTGCACAGGCCCATGAGCGCGCGGAGCACTCGAGCTTCGTCGACGACCTGCTCGAGGGCCGATCCTGCAAGGCGGCCTTCACGGCGCTCGCCGTGCAGCAACACGTCATCTACGACGCCTTGGAGTCGGTGATCCAGGAGCACTATCGGGAGGACCCGCTCGTGAAGGTCGTCGATGACCGTCGCCTCGACCGGCGAGCCGCCCTGAGCGCCGACCTCGACCACCT
>JBDIAO010000068.1:0-15696 GCA_039812375.1 Phycicoccus sp.
GAGCCGTGCGACGGGGCGGAGACAAGCCGCATCACGTGGTAATCAACGCCGAGAACTTCCACGCGCTCGAGGCAATGCTCTTCAGCCACCAAGGGAGGGTGTCGGCCGTCTTCCTTGACCCGCCCTTCCCCGGACAGTTGGTGTGTTGCGCGCTAGGTTGTGGGTGTGCCAACGACCGAGTCCTCGCCGATGTGGAGGCTCGGTCGGTCGCTGCCTGAGCGGACTGCGGGCGGTCCGAAGGTGGTCGGTGAGGAGTCGATACGGCAGCGGGAGGTGGCCTTGGGTTTGCGACCGGGTCAGCCGTTCCTGTTGCAGCCCGACGGCGCTCCTGATCTTGACGTGCTGGCGTACTTCTTCTCACCGAGTTTCGGCTTGTTGTCGGAACAGAGCCAGTTGTCGTACGCCAAGGATCTGCGCCTCTTCCTAAGCTTCATGGAGGGCCAGGGCCGTCAGTGGCGCGAGGCCTCGACGGACGATGGTCTGGATTTCGAGTACTGGCGCCGACGCGATGAACGGAACCCACGTCGGGTGTCGGCGAGCAAGTTCGCTCGCGAGTGGGCCGCGTGCCAGCGGTTTTACGCGTGGCAGGAACGCCGCGGCGCACTGTCCTCGCCTGGTGGAGGTCTGGCCGGCGTCGCGGATCTTGCGCTCAGGCCTCACCGCGAGTCACGCAGCAACAGGGTCAAGTGGCTCTTGCCGAAGGCCTACACGCAATGGCGCGACGTCGGTCTCGCCGGGCTCGGGCCCGGCGGCGAACGGGATCCCAGCTGGCGCGGCCGCAACGGCGGGCGCAACGCGGCTTTTGCCGACCTGCTGTGGAGCAGCGGGCTCCGCTTGCGCGAAGCTGGCTCGTTGCTAACGCTCGAGCTCCCCGAGATCGATTCGGCTAGCCACTATCTGCGCGGCCGGGTCGGGTCGGGAGTGGCGAAGATGCGACGAGGTCGAGACTTCTGGGTCAGCCGCACCGCTCGGCAAGGGATTCAGGCATATGTGGCCTCGAGCCGAGGGCTGGCGGTGGACCGAGCTCGCCGCGCCGGCCGGTACGACGTAGCGGACCGCCTACTGATCAAGGCGCGCCAGGGGCAACGGCTCACCGTCGAGGACGAGGCACGTGGTCAGGAGCGGACGGTGCTCGTCGGAGACCTCGCGCCGCGGGACCGTATGCGGCTGTTCGACAAGACGGACGCCGGGTGGGAGCCGGCCATGGTGTTCCTCGGCGAGTCGGGCCTGCCGATGGCCCCGGACACGTGGGAACGCGTCTTCGCAGGGGCGTCACGCCGGTGCCTGTCGCTGGGTGTCCCGGTGACCTGTCACCCGCACATGCTGCGCCACTCCTTCGCGTTGCGCATGCTGCTCACGCTGACGCATGCCTTCGACCGGCGGATGGGGCTCACCGCTGAGGAGAGGCGTGAGTACCGCCTCCTGTTCGGCGACCCGTGGGTGCTCGTGCAAACACTGCTGGGGCACACCAGCCCGGAAACGACCCGCAACATCTACCTGGAGCCGGTGAGCGGGCTGCAGGTCGACCTGTTCCTCAACGACGACGAACTCCATGAAGACATTGCCTTCTCCACGACCGTCACCAAGTACCTGGCAGGCACCGGTCTGGTCAATGTCGGAGCCCAGGAATGAGTAGCCGAGCGATCCTGCCGGAGCGGGGGTACCGGCGTCAGTCGCCTCTGGACGCCTCCGCCCTCGAAGTGACCATTGTCGACGGCGCCGGCCGCTCACACGGTCCCTTCGGGTTCGCCGACCTACCCACCCACGGGCAGGTTCGCAAGGAACTCGTTGGGGCGTTCGTCGCCGCGACGAGCGCTGACGGGCCTTGGCAGTCACCGTCATCCGTGCGCACGGCCCACAGCACCGTCCGGCACTTCCTGAGGCAACTCGAAGGGCTGGAGGTCCGGATCGGCTCGCTGGCCGACTTCACGCCTGAGCACTGGTGGGCATGGCGCGCCGATGTTGAGTCACGCAACCGGTGGCCGGGTCAGATCTCCATCATGCGCACCCTGTTGCGGCATTGCCCCGAGGTCGGCCCGTTGACGCTCAAGGCGATGGCGCACCGCACGAGCAAGCCCAAGCGGCGCCTCTACGGGGCGTACACCCCCACAGAGTTCGCGACGATCCGCGCGGCTGCGTTGGCCGACCTGCGGACCGCCGAGGCACGGGTACGCCGCAACGCCGAACGTCTGCGCGCTCACTGGGCGGGTGACCCCGTTGACGTCCCCGGGACGGTCTTCATGAACGGTCGGCACTGGACCGCGGGAGAAGTCCTTGACCGCCTCTACCGGCTCGGGCGGCTCTTCCCGAAGCACGGCTACCGCAAACCGGTTGCGTCGGTGAGCGAGTTGCTCGGGCATCCCGGGGTCGCGCCCACCAACGCGCTGTTTCCCTCCAAGCTTGAGATCTTCTCTGCCATGGTCCTGCTCGTCTGCGACCGCGGCTACAACCTGTCCACCCTCAGCTCGCTGCAGGTGCCCGAGTCGGCGGGCGAAGACACTGAGGGCGGTGCCGTCCTCATCACCCACCTGGACAAGCCGCGCCGCCGCTCGCTGCGGCATTTCACCCATTCATATGCCGGGCCGGGAGCACGCGCCCTCGAACTGGTCGTGGCGTTGACCGAACCAGCCCGCACAGCACTGGAGCTGGTGGGCCACCCCACGGACCAACTTTTCATTGCGGCGACGCCCAGGGGCACCTCCCGGCATCCGACGGGGACGTTCCTCACCGAGAACTTCACCAACGGCGGAACCGCCCGTGAATGGTCCACCCGTCTTAACCTGCGAGGCGAGGACGGCGCCCCGTTCCTGGTGTCGTTGGCCCGGCTGCGCCTGACCGAGCAGGTCGTCAACCGCAGGGCAAGCCAGAACACCGACGCGGTCAGCGAGGACATTTACCGCTCTCCCGAGGCACTCACCGCGGCCATGGTCAGCGACGTCATCCTCGATGGACAACACGACGCCATCGATCACGCGAACCAGACGGTGAGGATGCGGTTCGTCGCCGACCCCACCGAGCTGGCGGTCTCGGACGCGACTCGTCAGGCCCTGACCGAGGGCCGGATCGACACCGCCACCGGCGCCTGCCTGGACCACCTTCACTCACCGTTCACGCCCGCCGGATCGGCATGCACCGCATCCTTTCTGACGTGCCTGGCCTGCCCGAACGCCGTCGCCACGCCGGCCCACCTACCCCGCTTGGTCACCCTCGAGAGAGCCCTCGACAATCTCGCCACGGTGGCACCAGCTCGGTTCACCCGCCTCTACAAGACACACCGTGACCGCCTCACCGATGTCCTGCACCAGGCAGGCACCCCCACGGAACTCCAGCAGGCGTCCGCTCACGCCACCGACGAGGACCGCGACATGATCGAACGCCTCCTCAAGCGGGAGCTCGACGGATGACTGCCATCCCCGCGCGCGCACCCGCCCCCACGCGGCCGACAGCAGTTGGCGCGCTACCCATCCCGAAGGCCACCGACTCGGTCGTCCCCGACGGATCCGCGTACGGGGATGCGATCTGGGACGTCACGCCGCTGTCCGGTCGCCCCACCGCCAGATGGCTCACCATCGACTTCTCCCGGGCCCCCGAACCGGTACGCGAAAGCCTGCGCCACTTCATCTACCTCGTCCTGACCACGGACACGCCCATCGGCGCGCTGGAGCGACCAGTCTCGACTCGCGCACGGCTTACCCCCACCAGCGTCAAGGCCCTGTGGGAGGACCTACGTCCCTTCCTCGACTGGCTCGATGAGCGCGGCACCCAGCGGATCTCCGACCTCGACGAACACGACCTACGCGACTACGCCCGAACCGTCCAAGACGCACCCGTCACCCAACCCACTCGCGGCCGGCGCCTGTTCGCGGTCACCCGCCTCTGGCTCCACGCGCCCTACCTGCGACCCGAGGCCCGACTGATCCAGCCGTTCTGGGAACGCGACGGTGTCGCCGAGATCCTCGGCCCCAACCAGTGGTCACCAGAAAACAAGACCCCGCCGGTTCACCCCGCCACCATGTCCGCGCTACTGGTGTGGTGCCTGCGGATCCTGGAGGACGCACCCGCCGTCACCGCTCGGCACGCCATCGGCAGGACACCCACCGCCGCGGCACCGGCCGACGATGCCTTCGCGTGGCTCGATCCCGCGACGGCCAGCAACCCCCGCAGGTCCCGCCAACTGCTCAGCGCAGCCTCCCTCATCGTCACGGCCTACCTGACCGGGATGCGCGCCGACGAGGTCCTGGCCCTGCGCCGTGGTTGCTGCACCCCCGCCGCACCCGGCGGCTTCACCATCCACGGCCGCACCTTCAAGTCAGCCGTCGTCAACGGCCGCGCCGTTGCTGAAGGCCTCGAACGGGAGCACCCGTGGGTGGCCATCAAGCCCGTCGCCGACGCCATCGCAACCATGGAGGACTTGCACGACTCCTCGCTCATCTTCCCCGCCAGCCTGTTCCGACGCACCAGACAGACCCCCGTGAATGACACACCACCGGCGTCCAACGCCCGCGGGGTCGCCATCGAGGCACTCATCGGCTGGGCCAACACCCGGGCCACTCAGCTGGGCAGGGACCATGAAGCCATCCCCGAGGACCCCGACGGAACCGTCAGCCTGCGCCGCCTGCGTCGAACCCTCGCCTGGTTCATCTACCGCCGTCCCCGGGGCCGGGTCGCCCTCGGCATCCAGTACGGCCACCTCCACGCCGCCACCACCGACGGGTACGGCTCGCGAACCTCGGTCGGCCTGCGCGACCTGTTCCCCATGGAAGAAGCACTGGCCCTGAGCGAGACCCTCGCCCAGGCGGCCACCACGCTCGAGGCCCAACCCACCGTCAGCGGGCCGGCCGCCTCCCGATACCGGGCCGCCGTGGCGCAGTACACCGCCCGCTATGCGGGGGTCAGCCTCACGGCACGACAGGCAGCCGAGATGGCCCGGAACCCCGCGATGCGCATCTACGACAGTCCCGGTCAGGTCCTCGCCTGCTGCTTCGACCCCGCCAAGGCGCTGTGCCGTCGAGGGACCCCGGGGTCCCAGCCCACGTCCACCCCGGACCTCACGGCTTGTGACGCCCGCTGCGCCAACATTGCTCGCACGGACGCCCACATCGACACCCTTCGCCGTGACGTTGATCGACTGCACGACGAGATCGCAGCCCCGACGACGCCGGAGCCGCTGAGGCCACGCCTCTCGCTCCGGGCCGAACGGCATCAAGCCCTCATCGACGCCCACCAGGCAGGTGCCCATGAGTGACCACACCACCGAGCGGGCTGCCATCCGCGACGCCATGACCAGGCTCCTCGACGGGGCTCCGATCCGCTCCGACGGCAAGCTCACCATCAAGTCCCTCGCCGACGAAGCCGGCGTCAAGCGCTGGCTCCTCACGCACCGGCACACCGACCTTCAAGCGGAGTTCCGGGCCCGCATCGACAGCCACGGCCGCGACCCGGAAACGGTGCAGCGACTCAAGCAGGAGCTGCAACACCTCGAACAGGACAACAAGCGCCTGCGCGAGGACCTGAGGCAGGCCAAGGCCACCGTCGCCCTGCTCGAGCGGCACATCGCCGTCGATGCCCTCGAGCAGTTGCGCCGGCCAACCGGCGACGACAGACACGACCGGCTGCGCGCCGTCCCCACCGACATCGACAATCGCACCTGAGGACCCGAGACGTGCCCAACATCTACGACAACATCACCGACGACACCCGCCTCGGGCTCGCCCTGCGTGACTCGCTGACCGACTTCGACACGGTCGATGTCGCCACCGGCTACATCGATCTGCGCGGCTGGTCGACCATGGCCGACATCCTCGACAGCAAGCCCGCTTCTAGCGGATCGCGGGCGACCGCGAGGGTGCTGGTGGGCATGGTCGCCCCCTCCGACTCGCAACAGCTGCTCGACAGCCTCCAGGACCAGGTGCAACCCCCCGAGTACGGCGCTGACATCCACGACCGCGAACGAGCCCTGGCCCGCCGGGACCAGCTCGTCGCGCACCTGCGCAACCAGCTCATGCGGGGCCTGGCTACGACCGAGGGCCAGGCCACCCTCCAAACCCTCAAGCGGCAACTGCGTGAAGGCGTGGTCGCCATGAAGGTCTTCACCGAAAAGCCCCTGCACGGCAAGACCTACATCTTCCACGCCCCGAACAAGAAGCACGGCTCCCGCTGGGCCTACGTGGGCTCCTCGAACCTCACCGGCGCGGGCCTGCACCGCAACCTCGAACTGAACATCGACGTCCAGGACTCCGACGCGACCAGCAAGCTCGCCACCTGGTTCGACGAACGCTGGACCGACCGGTTCTCCCTTGACATCACCGCCGAGATCATCGAGTTGATCGAACAGTCCTGGGCCGATGAGTCCCAGCCCACCCCGTTCGAGGTCTACCTCAAGGTCTGCCACTCCCTCTCCCAGGACGCCCGCGACGGCATGGGCTACGTCCTGCCCAAGTCGATGAGCGACCTGCTCCTGGACTACCAGGAGAGCGCCGTGCGCACCCTCTCCCGGCGCATCGTCCGCCGCGGCGGCACGATGCTCGGCGACGTCGTCGGCCTCGGCAAGACCCTCACCGCCGTCGCCACCGCCCTGATGCTCCAAGCCGCCGAGGACTACTCCACCCTTGTGCTCTGCCCCAAGAACCTGCAGCCCATGTGGGAGCAGCACCTCGAGGAGTACGACATCAATGGCAGGGTCGTTCCCTACTCGATGGCCGACAAGGTCCTGCCCGAGCTCAAACGGTTCAACCTCGTCATCTGCGATGAGTCGCACAACCTGCGCAACAACGCCACCATCGCCTACGACGCCATCCACCAGTACATCCGCGCCAACGGCTCGAAGGTTCTGCTGCTCACGGCAACCCCGTACAACCTTGCCTTCACCGACGTCGCCAACCAGATCGGGTTGTACATCGATGAGGACGACGATCTGGGCATCGTCCCCACCGAGGCCCTCCGCAAAGACCCCGCTCTGGCGGGGAAGGTCGACGGCAAGATCAACACCCTCACCGCGTTCCGCAAGTCCGAAGAGCCCGAGGACTGGAAACGGCTGATGAGCGACCACCTCGTGCGACGAACCCGCTCGTTCATCAAGCGAACCGCCAAGCAGGAGGCCGTCATCGGCGCCGACGGCACCGTGGAACAGCGCGAGTACCTCAAGTTCGCCAACGGCGAGAAGTTCCACTTCCCAACCCGGATCGCGACACCGCTGAGCCACGCCTTCAGCACGGACGACCCTGCAGCGCTCATGGAGGACGACACCACCCTCGACGCCATCAGGGACCTCATCCTTCCTCGGTACCGGCTCGCCGATTACGACAACCCCAAGGCGCAGCACACCCCCAGCGACACCAAGAACCTCGACGACATCCGCTCCGGACGCGGCAACGTCAGCGGATTCGTCCGGATCAGCCTGTTCAAGCGGCTCTCCTCCTCCGGACACTCCTTCATCCTGTCCCTGCAGCGGCAGCGGGCCCGCAATGAACTGTTCATCCACGCCATCGACCACCAGCTGCCGATTCCCCTCGGCGC
The DNA here is from genome assembly GCA_039812375.1 of Phycicoccus sp. Classification (GTDB taxonomy): domain Bacteria; phylum Actinomycetota; class Actinomycetes; order Actinomycetales; family Dermatophilaceae; genus JAGOME01. The sequence continues at coordinate 7,516 of JBDIAO010000068.1, forward strand.
GTTCACCGACCGGCAGATCGCCGTCACCGACGAGGACATCGAGGGCGACGGCGACCTACACGGCAGCGTCGCCACCCGCTACGAGACCCTCAGAAAGTCACTCCCAGCCAAGACCAAATGGGTGAACACGACCGTGTTCAAGCCCACCCTGCGCAAGGACCTCGCCAAGGACAACGCGAGCATCACCACGCTCCTGAACCGCTTCGGAAACTGGGACTCCACCCGCGACTCCAAGATGAACGCCTTGGTCGACCTGCTGACCAACGAGCACGCCGGGGAGAAGGTGCTGATCTTCACCGAGTACAGCGACACCGCCGAATACATCACCGCCGCCCTGACCGATGCCGGCGTCCCCAACGTAGGCCTGGCCACCGGCGACTCCGAGAACCCCGCCGGCATCGCACGCCGGTTCTCACCCATGTCGAACAAGCTGCCCAGCCAGTCCGAGGACGACGTGCACACCGTTGACGACCCGATCGACGTCCTCGTGGCAACCGACGTGCTCTCCGAGGGACAGAACCTGCAGGACAGCCACATCATCGTCAGCTACGACCTGCCCTGGGCCATCATCCGGATCATCCAACGCGCCGGCCGCGTCGACCGTATCGGCCAGAAGTCCGACACCGTCCACCTTTACCTGATCACCCACGAGAAGATCGAGCAACAGATCCGCCTGCGCCAGCGCATCAAGGACCGCCTCGGCGCCGCGGCCGAAGCCTTCGGCTCCGACGAGAAGTTCTTCGGCGGCGACCGCGAAATCCAAATCCTCGACGACTTCTACAAGGGCCGCGTCACCGACGACGACACGGACGACGAAGCCGAAGCGGACTCTGTCAGCGAGGCCTGGCTGGTCTGGTCCAGCGCCCAAGACCAGTTCCCCACCATCGCCGAGAAGGTCCTGCGCATGCAGGACATGGTCCACTCCACCCGCAACCAGCGCCTCGACGAGCACGGTAGCGTCACGTGCTACGTCGCCACCGCCTCCGGCGTCGACGCGTTCGCCACCAGCGACAGCACCGGAGAGCGCATCCTCACCCCGCTCGAAGCCCTCCGCGTCTTCCGGGCCGACCCCGACACCCCCACCGCACCACTGCGCGCCGACCACTTCGAGCGCGAGAAGACCCTCGTCCAAGGCACGCTCAAGACCGAAACCATCGCCGCCGGCAACCTCAAAGGCATCCGCAAATGGGTCTGGCAGCGGCTCGGCGGCACCGTCTTCGGGCAGAAGGCCACCGAAGCGCTCGACGCGCTGCACGCCCAGCCGCTCACCGAGCACGCGACGATGCGGCTGACCCAGGCCCGCAGGCACAAGTACAGCCTCGACGACCTCGCCGACCTCATCAACCAGCTGCACGACGAGGATCGGCTCGTCATCGGCAGCACCGACCACGACGCCATCAAGATCGTCTGCTCGCTAGGAGTCCAGGACGCATGACCAGCCCACTCATCGAACGCGCCGAGCAGCACCAGTACCAGCAGCTCTTCATTCACGACCTGAACTGGTCCCGCCCCGACCAGCCGCCCATCACCATCGAGTACGACGACCGGCATGTCACCGCGACGAACGTCTCGCAGTACAAGGGCATCCGCGTCTGGGTCGTCGACGAGGCACCCGACTCCAAACTGGAGGCCGAACTCGACCGCGTCCTGGCCCAAGCGAGCATCGACCGCATCCTGATCTTCCACGACGACACCCAGCAGGTCTGGCGCTGGCCCGTACGCCGCTCCAACGGCAACAGCACCACCACCCGGCTCAGCCGACACCGGCACCGCACCGGCGACACCGACCCCCGTTTCGCGAACAAGCTCGACGTCATCCGCCTCCCGTTCGACGTCACCCTCGACAGCAACGCCGTCCTGGCCAAAGTCCGTCAAGCCTTCGACGTCGAAGCCCAGAACGAGACCAAGCACGCCTCCAAGCTCATGGCTCGCCTCTACACGGCCATGGAGAAGGCTTACCCGGCCGGTATCGACGAGAAGGCGCGCGACCACGAAATCTCCGTCACCCTCGCCAGGATCCTGTTCCTGATGTTCGGCGACGACACCGACATGTGGCCCGAGAACCTCTTCCAAGACTTCATCCTCGACCACACCGACCCCGACGGCTCCGACATCGGCGCCCAGCTCACCGCCCTGTTCGCCTACCTCGACACCCGCCCCGAAGACCGCGGAAACGCTCCAGCCGCGTTCGACGGGTTCAGGTACGTCAACGGCGGGATCTTCAAAGAACGACTCCACCTCCCCGAGATCAACGCCGAGTTCCGTTCCGCGGTCCTGGACGCCTGCGACCGGGACTGGAAGACCATCAGCCCAGCCATCTTCGGCTCGATGTTCCAATCCGTCCGCGACGCCAAGACCCGCCGCGAACTCGGCGAGCACTACACATCCGAAGAGAACATCCTCAAGACCCTCAACCCGCTCTTCCTCGACGAACTTCGCGCCGAGTTCCAACACGTCAAGACCCTCGGCAAGTACGAAGCCGACCGGCTCCGCAAACTGCGCGACAAGCTCGGCCGCATCCGCTACATGGACCCCGCCTGCGGCTGCGGCAACTTCATCATCGTCGCCTACCGCGAACTGCGAGACCTTGAGCTCGCCATCATGGAACGCCTCCAACAGATCACCGGCGACCAAGCCATGCTCATGGCCAACGTCGGACTCAAGGTCACCCTCGACCACTTCTACGGCATTGAAATCGACGAATGGCCAGCCCGCATCGCCGAAACCGCAATGTTCCTCATCGACCGCCAGTGCGACCTCAAACTCACCGCCTCCCTCGGCTGGGCACCCGACCGCCTCCCCATCCAGGAACAAGCCACGATCGTGGTCGGCAACGCCCTCATGCTTGACTGGCAGAGGATCTGCCCCGCCAGTGACGACGTGGTGGTCGCTGGCAACCCACCCTTCATAGGCGCACGACTGAAGTCCGCTGACCAAGGCTCAGACCTCGAGGCGGCATGGGGTGCTGACTACAACGGCGACCTGGACTATGTGACAGGTTGGCATGCGAAAACCCTCGAGTACTTAAGTAGATGCGACGCGCGCTGGGCGTACGTCACGACCAACTCGATCAGCCAGGGGCGCGCCGCAGAGGCACTCTTCGGCCCCATCCAGCGACGCAACTGGAAGATCAAGTTCGCCCACCGAACGTTTCCGTGGACATCGGAGGCGGCGGGGAAGGCGGCTGTCCACTGCGTCATCGTCGGCTTCTCCCGCGAGCCGGAGAGGCCTCGGCTGTTCAGTTACGACGGGGCCCCTGACCCCGTCGAAGTAACGGCCAAGTCAATCAACGCATACTTGGTCGACGGCCCTTGGGTACTCGTCGACAAGCGCACCGACATCCTTAGCCCGTCGCTCAGCCGCTGTGACTTCGGGTCGATGGCCAACGACGGAGGAAACCTGATCGTCCAACCACCTGAGCTGGACGCCATCCTCGCCGACGGAGTGGCAGCCAAGTACCTCCGTCGTTTCGTCGGGTCCGAGGAACTCGTCAACGCCAAGGAACGATGGTGCCTATGGATGGTAGGGGCCGACACCAGTGAACTCTCCGCGTCAACGTTGTTGAAGGATCGATTGGCCGCCGTCCGATTCCATCGGATGAAGAGCAAGCGGGCGGCGACCCGAAAACTTGCACAGACCCCTCACCTATTTGGTGAGCGACGCCAGCCAACCGGCAGCTTTCTTTGCATCCCGCGCGTCGTCTCGGATAATCGACCCTTCTTCACAGCCACTCGGTTCGATCGGGATGTGATCGCCAGCGACGCCGTCTTCACGGCCAGCGACTCGGACGGCTTCCTCTTCGCGGTGATCTCATCCAGCATGTTCCTGACCTGGCAACGGACCGTTGGCGGTCGACTCAAGTCCGATCCTCGCTTCTCCAACACTGTCGTGTGGAACAACCTTCCACTACCGGAACCTTCATCGAACTTGCGCTCGGCCATCATTCAAGCTGGGGAGCAGGTTTTGGAAGCACGGAACCTGCATCCTGAGAAGAGCCTGGAACAGCACTACGAACCAACGCACATGACGCCGGAGCTGGTCAAAGCACACCGGGCTTTGGACGAGCTAGTCGATCGCGCCTTCGGCGCGAAGGGCCTCTGCGGGTCTGAACGAGAGCGACAGCAGATCCTGTTCTCGTCTTACCAAGAACTCGTGGCCCCGCTTCTGGCCGCTCCCAGGCAAGGTCGACGCCGCTGATGACGCTCGATCTGCCCGCATTGGCCGACGCGGCGAAGGACTCGTGGGCGCTCGGGACTGGGAGCGTCTACGAGCTGCGGGCAGCGGCCGCTCGACAAGGCTGGGCGGAGGTCCCAATGCGTTCCACCGACTCTGCCTTGAGCGTCCTACGGCCCCAGTCTCAAGCCGACGCGGCACCCAACTCTCTCAGCGCCGTCCATGGACTCGGGGAGCAGCCTTTGCATACGGATGGAGCTCACCTTCGGCGGCCACCGGATTGGATCGCTCTGGTGGTCGATGAACCGAACTCGACTGCCACGAAGCTGTGGCGTCTGCCGACGGGCTCAGGCGGCGTCCCGTGGAACGCGCTGCTCAACGGCATCTTCCTGGTCAGCAGTGGACCGGATCGGTTTCTCACGGCGTCCGGGGACGGGCGCGGTGTTCGCTACGACCCCACGTGCATGGTTCCGTGCGATCAACGAGCCAAGTGCGCGGCCGAGTTCTTCTCGGAAGCCGAGGAGTCCGCCGAGGACCACGCATGGCATCGTTCACGCGAGATCCTGCTGATCAACAACCGCAAGGCCCTTCACGGCCGGCGGGCCGTCGCCGACACTACCGACATCGCGTCGCGGACGGTTCACCGGATCGCCTTCACCCTGGAGGGGCGATGAGCAAGCCCTGGGATCCCGATGCGCTCTTCGTCAAGGCCAAGCTGTTCCTCAACCATGCGATGGACGATGAGTCTCGACAGTTTGACGAGCAGGCGCTGTGGGCCTCTCTCGCTCTGGAGCTCCTGGCAAAGGCTGCCTTGGCGAAGGTCTCGCCCGTGCTCATCGCCGTGCCCACCGAGGAGGGCAACAGCCTCCTTGTCGCAAGCGGTCTCGTCGAAGGAGATGTGCGGTTCACCTCCGTGCAGGCAAAGACCCTGTTTGCGCGTTGTGCTCGTGCGTTCAAGCCCTTCAGCGAGAAGGAGTCCAAAGCCATCGCCAGCGCTAGGAACGACTACCTTCACGCCGCAGCCCCCAACTTCACCCCGATACCCCCGGATGCCTGGTGGCCGCGCTTCTGGGCGCAAGCCCACATTCTCGTCAACGCGTGTGACCGCGTCCTGGAGGACTTGGTTGGCTCCGACCGTGTAGCCCTCGTTGAGGGCCATCTCACGAAGAACAAGCAGAACATCGGGGACCGGCGCGAGATGCTCATCGAACGGGCGCGCCAACGCCTGGGCCTCTACCAGTCCGGACAGATGCGGGCGACCGAAGCCCAGCAGTGGGCTCAGCACCGGGCCGGCGACCTGTCCGCCGAGCTCTCCTACTCCGGTTCAACCGAGTGTCCCGCTTGCGGCGCCGACGGGAAACTTGAGGGCGAGGACGTCGAGGCTGCGACGCACCAGGTGGAGCAGGTGGACGAGAACTACTACGACTCCTGGATGGAGCTGACAGTCAGTGCTGAGTACTTCAGCTGCGACAGGTGCCGACTCGTGCTCGACTCCTTCGAACTCGTCGACTCCGCTGGCCTACCAGCAACTTTCGAGGCGACAACCGAAGTCGGAGACTACTGGGAGCCCGAGTATGGAAACGACTGAGCCCGGACCAGGCCCGCAACCGCCCGCTCCCGGCGATCAGCCAGAAGACTTCCGAAGCATCCTCGAAGAACTCCGTGCGCTCGTGAGCGCGTTCGCGGACGCGTCGCCGGACCGCATGACGCCACACTTCTACGCCCACGCGTTCAACGAGTACGACGTCGCTGTCCGGGCTCTGCTCGAAGCTCTGCCGGACGGTTTCATGGAGGATCAGGATCGGTAGGCTTGGGTCGGGCACGAGGCCGCGCCCAGCCTGACGCCGCCCCCAGCCGCCAAGTCTGATGCAGGGGGCGGCGTCGCCTTGGTTAGCGCCGCAAGGGAAGCACGTTGTCCAGATGCTCAGTCGCTGCTGCCTCGAACTGGGCGCGCATGCTCCTCGACCACCCCGTGGCGAAGTTCAGCAGGAACTCCGAGTACCATTCGCCCGATCGTGCAGGCGGGAGCTCGCCGAGAAGCGCTTGCAGGTCGGGCGATATCCCGAACCCGACCTCGATGGCGTTGGCAACGAGCAGAGGTCGCTCGACTGCCCGAGAGGTAGCGCCGGGTTCACGCACCCGCCAGCGTTCGCCAGTCTTTGGGTCACGCCCATTCGACAGTTGCTTGAAGAGGGACACCCGACGATCGTCGTCGAGGAGCTCGTTGCGGTAACCGTGTTGGATGAGGGCGGCGATGGACATGCCCCAGCGTTCCTTCAGTCCCAACAGGCCCATGACGGTCACGTGCTTCGGCCACTCCGCCCGAAGCGTCGCACTGGGGAGAAGGAGTTCGGCCGCAAACTCGGTGGCCTCTTGTTCGCGGTTGGGGCCGCTTGATTGTCGGTGGAGGGCTAGATGCCCAGCTTCGTGGGCAACCGAGAACCGCACCCGTTCCCATGACGAGTGCTGCCGGATGAGCACGACTGGTGCAGCGCGGCCGGATTGCAGGTTGAACCAACTCGACGACGCGTCATGGTTGCGGAGGTGCGTTTCCTCATCGAAGTCCACCACCCCGACGAAGACGCCGAGCTTCTCCAGGGAACGGATTAGGTGGTCGATGGGCTGGTCGGGTCGGAGCCGCAAGGTCGCCCGCACATGCTGCGCTGCGTCACGGGGATCGGCATCCAAGACGGTCTGGAACGGAAACGTGGTCGGCGGCAGGGTGACAACTCGGTCCAAGGTCGCGAGCAACTCTGCGTACATCGTCAACCAAGACGTGACGGTCTGTTGCGCCCCCTTCGTCATTCGGCTGTTTGCACGGAACTGCGTCCCGCTTGAGGTGGCGAAGGCTCGGGGGGGCGCGCTCAGCCATCCAAGCGGCGTACTCAAGGCGAGGGCGAGCGAGTGCGCAACGACTGGATCGACCTCGGTCATGTCGGAGTTCTCGATCCGTGAGTAGGTCGGCGAACTGACCGGAAGGGAGTCGACGACCTCCCGAGCCAAGAGGCCGCGCAGGTGTCGGGCCCACCGAACCCTGTCGCCGAAAACGGTGAACGTCTCAGGCACCGGTCTCACCGATCTGCTTCGGCTCGGCCGCGGGCTCAACCCCTTCCCCTTCGAGGGACTCCAAGTCGACGTCGGCCACCGGCACGTCGCGACGAGTCATCGCTGAGCGGAAGACACCTTCGTCTTCGTCGGACAGGATCGGCGTTGTTCGCATAGCCGATGTCGGTGCTGCGAAGACCAGGACCTCGTCCACGATCGCCACCCCGTCGACGATCCAACGCGCTTGCGGGTTGGACACCAGAGCCAGGGTCACTGAGGCCAGTCCAACGCCCGCCCGATCCTTCTCGCACAGCATGAAGAGCCTGAGGCCGGTGTCGTCCACGGCCTCGGCGAATCCGCTGAGCTCCAGCTCTCCCTGGACCTTGAGGCCATCAGGAGGAGGGGGCGCAACCTTCGGCCGTGCAACCACGTGCACCGGCTTCGAGCACCCCGGAATCGTGAACCAGAAGCGGTCACGTTCGGAGGGTTTGGCGATACAGCGGATCCCGTTTTGCGCGAGCAGCTCTCGCGCCCCTTTGCCCTCCGCTCCATCGACCATCTGCGTCAGGAGCGCGCGGATCATGTCCCACTCACCTCTGGACTCTGGGAAGTCAGAGATGCGTTGACGGACGATCCGCGTGGCCAGGTCAGCCAGCGAGCTGAGGTACTCCATCGAAGTGATGCCCTCGGGCGGCAACTGGGATGGGCGGTCGGTGCCGCAGTCCGTACCAGCGAGACGTGAATCCATGTCTGAAAGTTTCACACACATCGTCATGTGAAGCAAGGAGGGCCCCGGCGGCGTGTCGATGCCACACACCAACACGTTTAGACAATCGGGGGAACCCCCGTACAACTCGGGGGCACGGGACTGGAAGTACAGCAACGACTACGTCGATGCAGAAGACGGCTACCGACACTCAAAGTGGCTTGCTTTCATGGAGCGCCGCCTCAAACTGGCTCGCA
>JBDIAO010000069.1:0-15173 GCA_039812375.1 Phycicoccus sp.
TCCTCAAGGACCAGGGCTAGCGCCTTGCGACGGGCGACCTCGGAGACCATGGCCGGGATCTGGCCCTGCCCGTCGATGGCCTGGGCGAAAGCGTTGGGATCCATGCCGTACTGCTGAGCGCTCATGACGAGGTACTCGATGAGCTCACCCTGCTCGACCTCGACCTCACGCAGCTCGACGATCGCGTCGAGGATGAACTGGGCCTTGAGGGCCCTGCGTGTGCTCTCGTCGATCTCCGCGCGGTGCTCCTCGTCCTCCAGCCGGTCCTCACTCTCGAGGTGGGCGTGCACCTCGGACTCGACAATCCCGTCCGGAACCGGCACATCGAGGGTGTCCATCAGATGATCCATCATCTTGTCGCGGGCCTGCATGCCCTGTTCCAGCCTTTTCCGGCGCTCGACCTGGGTCGCGACGTCGGCACGCAACTCCTCGACGGTGTCGAACGGGGAGGCGAGCTGGGCGAAGTCGTCGTCGAGCTCAGGCAGCTCCCGCACCTTCACCGCGGTGACCGTGACCGTGCAGTCAGCCAACTCGCCCTCGTGGTCGCCACCGGCGAGGACCGAAGCGAACGTTGTGGACTCTCCCGCTGTCAGGCCGGTGACCGCCTCGTCCATCCCCTCGAGCATTGTGTCGCTGCCCACCTCATAGGGGGCACCCTCGATGGCATCGATCTCGTCGTCACCGATGCTCGCAGCAAGGTCGACCGTGACGACATCGCCCTCCTGAGCCGACCGCTCGACGGTCACCAACGTCCCGAAACGCCCGCGCAGTTCGGTGAGCTGCTCCTCGATATCCTCCGCAGTCACCTCGGCCGGGTCGACCTCGATCTCCAGGCCGGACAGGTCGGGGATCACCACGCTCGGGCGAACGTCGGTCTCCACAGTGAACTCGAGAGGCTCACCCTCGGCCAGCGGAACCCCGGTGATGTCCACCTCGGGCTGCCCGATCGCCTTGAGTCCCTCCTTGTCCACGGCCTCGGCATACAACCGGGGCAGTGCTTCGTTGACGGCCTCCTGGACGACGGCACCACGGCCGAAGCGCTGGTCGATGATTCGGTTCGGGACCTTCCCACGGCGGAAGCCGGGGACCTGGATCTGACCGCCGATCGTCTTGTATGCCGCGTCGAGGTCGCCCTTGAGCTCCTCGAACGGCACCTCGATGATGAGCTTCGCCCGGGTCGGGCTGAGGGTCTCGACGGCACTCTTCACTGTGGGGCACTCCGCACTTGGGGATCCGGTGGATCGTTCTGGGTCACAACGGTTTGGTCACAACTGCCGTGGACAACGCACATCGAACGGCGAGCGGGCGACGAGAATCGAACTCGCGTTGCCAGTTTGGAAGACTGGGGCTCTACCATTGAGCTACGCCCGCGCACCTCGTCGGCTCGCACCGCGAGGGCTGGACTAGCCTAGTGGCCGCCGCCGCGGGACCGAAATCGCCCGATGCCGCCCACGTCCCTGCCAGGACCGGTGTGGGCGACGTCCACCGGGTCTCGCGGTGACGGGGTATGGCGCAGTTTGGTAGCGCGTCCGCTTTGGGAGCGGAAGGCCGCCGGTTCGAATCCGGCTACCCCGACAGCTCACGGCCGGTTTCCCGCCGCCGGGTGGGACGATGAGACGGTGGGTGTCCCGCTGACGATGCAAGCGGCCTTCATCCGGTCCCTCGGCGGTCCGGAACTCATCGAGGTCGGCGAGCTCCCCGTCCCCGCGCCCGGTCCGACCGACGTCCTCGTCAAGGTGACGGCCAGCGTGGTCAACCATGTCGATACCTTCGTGCGCTCCGGGGCCTACCCCACCAGGACACCGTTCCCGTTCGTCATCGGGCGTGACCTCGTCGGGACCGTCGCCGATGCCGGTCCCGGCGTCGACTCGGTGCGGATCGGGGAGCAGGTGTGGTGCAACAGCCTCGGCCACGGCGGGCGACAGGGCTCCTTCGCCGAGTATGCCGTGGTGCCGCGTGAGCGGCTGTATCGGCTGCCGGTGGGAGTGGATCCCATGGATGCTGCAGCGGTCCTGCACTCGGCCGCCACCGCGCACGTGGGGCTGTTCCGACGGGTGAGGCTGGAGCCTGGGAACACTGTGCTCGTGGGCGGCGCGGCCGGAGCAGTGGGCACCGCCCTGGTGCAACTCGCCACCGCAGCAGGGGCCCATGTCATCGCGACAGCGGCTCCGAGGGACGCAGGATGGGTGCGCGAATGTGGCGCGGAGACGGTGCTCGACTACAGCGACCGGGATCTTGTCCAGCGGATCCACGATCTGGCTCCCCAGGGAGTCGACATCTGGTGGGACACCAGTGGCCATCACGACTTCGTCTCCTGCCTACCCCTGGTGGCATCCGGTGGCGCGGTCGTCGTCATGGCCGGAATGCGCGCCCAACCGGTGCTTCCGGTCGGCGCCCTCTACCCGCGTGACCTGCGGGTGCACGGCTTCGCCATCAGCAACGCCACCGCGCAGGACCTGACCTCGGCAGCCCACATGATCAACGGGCTCCTCGCCTCAGGCGCCCTGAAGGCGCGCGTCGGCGCGGTATTTCCCCTCTCCCACAGTGCGAGAGCACACGCGATGGTCGAAGAGGGCTCCGCTCACGGCAAGGTGCTCATCCGAGTGTGAGCGCAGTGCTCAGCGGCCACCGCACCCCGACGTGCTCCACCAGGTGGGCCGCACCCGGTCGTGAGTTCGCGATCGGGCGCTCCTTTAGGGTGAACGGGTGCCGATCCACTCCAGCAGCACCGACACCGTCGCGACGATCACGATCGAGCGTCCGGAGCGCCGAAACGCTCTCAACCTTGAGGCCCTCGAGGAGTTGCACGCCGCCATCACACAGGCTGCCGGCTCGGGCGCCCGCGCCCTCGTCCTGACCGGTGCTGGCGGGCACTTCTGCGCCGGTGCCGACCTCACTGAGCTCGAAGACGTCTCGTTCACCCAGCGGCTGGCTCAGATCCTGCGGCACTTGGCCGCCCTGCCCGTCGTCACCGTGGCCGCCATTGAGGGATCCTGCATGGGCTTGGGGATGCAACTCGCCGTGGCGTGCGACCTGCGCATCGTCGCCGACTCCGCGCGATTCGCCGTGCCGGTCGCCCGGCTCGGACTCATGGTCGACCACTGGACCCTCGACCGGGTGACCCGGCTCTTCGGCGAAGGCGCGACCCGGGCGATGGTCCTGGCCGCTGAGGTGCTCACCGCCGACGACGCCTGGCGGCTCGGCTTCGCCCAGCGCCGGGGCGGGCTCGAGGAGGCCCAGGCCCTCGCTGCGCAGGCGGTGCCGCTCGCGCCGTTGTCCCAGTCCGGATCCAAGATCGGCTTCGACGCCCACGTCGACAACAGTGCTGAGGTGGCCCGCTATGAAGCGGCCTTCGCACGAGCATGGGCCAGCGACGACCTCAGGGAGGGCCAAGCAGCCTTCACGCAGCGTCGTACGGCCCGCTTCGAAGGGCGGTGAGTCGCGCGATGGCCGACGTCTCGGTGCGGCGGGCAGGGCCCAACGACGCACCCGCCGTTGGTGTCGTCCAAGCCGCCGTGTGGCATGAGCTGTATGCCGCGAGCCTGCCAGCTGGTCTGGCCGAGCACCTTCGACCGGAGGCGTTCGCCCGAGTCTGGCGGGACTCCCTGTCGCATCCTCCGCCGGGGGCCCACGCCCTGCTGGTCGCCCTGCTGGGGGCGCAGATCGTCGGGTTCGCCGCGGTCGGGCCCGCTCAGGACGCCGACGCGGACGGGCAGACCGGGGAGATCACCGTGCTCGGGGTGCACCCCGCTGCACGCCATCAAGGGCACGGATCCCGTCTGCTCAACGCTGCGGTGGCCACCCTGGTCGAGGCTGGGGCCGAGCGGGTCAACGTCTGGACGACCGCTGGCGACGACAGCGCGCTGGCCTTCCTGCGGTCCAGCGGGTTCGGCCCGGACGGAGCCCACCGTGCCCGGGCGGTGGCCGACGACGCCCCCGAGGTGCGCGAGATCCGGCTGACGACGGCAACCCAGGCTACGCCGTGAACCCGGTCGCGGCGTGACCTCCACAACCGGGTCGCTGCCCGCTGGTCGGCGCCGGGAGGTAGTGCGTCAGGCATGGTCGGTCGGAGTGGCGACCGGGGCCTACGGGGTCAGCTTCGGCGCCCTGTCCGTGGCCGCCGGGCTGTCGGTCCTGCAGACCCAGGCCCTCTCCGTGCTGATGTTCACCGGTGGTTCCCAGTTCGCCTTCGTCGGCATCGTCGGTACCGGTGGGCTGGCCGCCGCCCCAGCCGCCATCGCCACCGCCGCGCTCCTCGGACTGCGCAACGGGCTCTACGGGATCCAGGACGCCCTGTTCCTGCGCGTGCGTGGGCTGCGCCGGATGGGCGCTGCGCATCTGACGATCGACGAGTCGACTGCCGTGGCGCTCGGCCAGCCGGAACCGACTGCGCAGCGTCTTGGGTTCTGGCACACCGGGATCGCGGTCTTCCTCTTCTGGAACCTGATGACCCTCGCCGGTGCGGTCCTCGGCAATGCCCTCGGTGACCCACGCCGCTGGGGGCTGGACGCGGCTGCTGTCGGCGCCTTCTGCGCCCTCCTGTGGCCGCGGCTGCGCAGTGGTGACGCGGTGACGACAGCTGTACTTGCGGCATTCATTGCCCTGGTCAGCGCCCCCGTGGTCCCAGCTGGACTACCGGTCATCCTCGCCGCCTTCGCCGCAGTCGTCGTCGGTCTGGTCCGCTCCGGTCGGCACGAAGCACCACTCGAGGGCGGTGACGGGCACCTCATCGGTGAGGACCCGGTGCCATGAGCATGTGGGTGGCGGTGCTCCTGGCGTGTGCGGCGTGCTATCTGCTCAAGCTCGCCGGCTACCTCGTCCCGGCCCGCTGGGTCGAGGGCCCACGGACCGCGCGGGTGACGACGCTGCTGCCGGTGGCCCTGCTGGCGGCGCTGCTCACCGTGCAGACCGTGGTCGGTGGTGGCGGCGCCCTCGCGATCGACGCGCGCCTCGCCGCCCTCGCGGTCGCTATCGTCCTGCTGGTCCTGCGAGCCAACTTCATCGTCGTCGTGGCCGCAGCGGCCGTGGTCGCCGCGGTCCTGCGGGCCCTGGGGTGGGGCTGATGCCACTGGGGCCCAGCGTCACGGCGAGCGGCTCGAGGCGGTGGACAGGAAGGCATCGATCTCGCCCCGGGTGGGCGCGCTCGCCGGTCCCCGCCGGGTCACACTGATCGCTGCCCCGGCATTGGCCCTATCCGCTGCGTCCACCCAGGACCGACCCAGGGCCCGCTCACCGAGGAGGATCCCGGTGTGGCAGTCCCCGGCGCCGTTGGTGTCCACCGGGTTCTGCGGATAGCCGGGGACCCGCGCCGTACCTGCCGGAGTGTGCACGACGCACCCCCGCGGCCCGTCTCGGACGACGACTACCGCGCCGCCACGCATCCGGCCACCGACTGCGCGGGCGGTGGCCACCATTCCCGTCGAGCCGGTCAGTGCTGTGGCCTCGTCGATGTTGGAGGTCCACACCGTCGACAGCGCCAGGACCCGGTCCCGCAGTGGTGCCGGCAGGCTGGCGAAGCTGGCACCGGGATCGAGGACCACCTCGACCCTCGCGGGGAGACCGGTCAGCCACGCGAGTAACGGGTCTCGAGCGGTGCCGATGAGGGTGTAGCCCGAGATACAGACAAGGTCCCCCGCCCGAGGTGCCGATATTTGCAGCGACTCGGCGGTGATCCACCGCTCGGCGCCCTGGGTCGTCACGAAGGTCCGCTCCGCACTCGGCTCGATCATGACGAAACAGATCCCGGTGTCCAGTTCCGGCAAGGGCGGAGCAGACAGGCCGACGCCGTCAGCGGCCAGTGCCGCCCGGACGAGGTCGCCGTTCGGACCACTCCCGTGCGCCCCGGCGTGCACAGCGTGCGCGCCTTGACGCGCCGCCGCGACGAGGATGTTCACCGCCCCGCCGGCATACCGGTGGAAGCTGCTCGCCATGGCGTTCTGCCCCCGACGCGGCAGCGCGGGGAGTTCGACGACCTCGTCGACGAGCGCTTGAGCCGTGTGGACCACCCGGGGCCCTCGGTCCGCCTCCATGAGCGGTGAGTATGCCGCCCACTCGAGCACGGTGACACCCGCGGCCCGGGGGCCCACGGCATACCGCCTCGTCTGTCATGCTCGGCCCATGCCGACGAGCGCCCCCACACCGACGACCCTGCTCATCCTCGGCGCCGGAGGCGACCTCACCCACCGCCTCCTGCTCCCCGGACTGGCCACCCTGCTCAGAGCCGAACGGGGCCGCGTGGTCCGAGTCGTCGGCGCCGACCAGGGGGAGTTCACCGACGACCAGTGGCGGGCTCGGGTCACCGACTCCTTCGCCAGCGTCCGGGCACCGGCGGCTGTGCGCGCCGCGGTGTTGTCGACGACTCGGTATCAACGCACCAACATCCTCGAGCCACAGTCGCTCCAGGCGCTGATCACGGCCTGCGGGGACGGCCCACTGGTGGTCTTCTTCGCACTGCCCCCTGCGGTGACCATGGCGTGCTGCGCCCTGCTGCGCACGATCTCGCTACCGCCGGTGACCCGGCTGGCCCTGGAGAAGCCGTTCGGCACCGACCTGGCCTCGGCGCACCGATTCAACGCGCTCTTGGAGCGGGTCGTTCCCGAGTCGGACACCTATCGCATCGATCACTTCTTGGGCGTCAACACCGTCCTCAACCTCATCGGACTGCGGTTCGCGAACCGTTTCCTCCAGCCCATCTGGAGCAACGAGCACATCGAAAGGGTCGAGATCGTCTACGACGAGGATCTTGCTCTGGAGGGACGCGCCGGATACTACGACCACAATGGAGCGCTCAAGGACATGATCCAGAGCCATCTGCTCCAGGTGCTCTCCGTCTTCTGCATGGAGTCGGTGGCGAGCCTGGATGCCGAGGAACTCCAGGGGCAGAAGTCCCAGGCGCTGCGGGCTATGCGGCTGTGGTCGACCCCAGGGAAGTCGGCGCGGCGGGCCCGCTACACCGCTGGGCAGATCGGCTCGCGGCCCATCCCGGACTACATCCACGAAGACGGGGTCGACCCCGAACGCATGACCGAGACCCTCGCCCAGGTCACTCTGGCGGTCGACAACAATCGATGGGCCGGGGTGCCGTTTGTCCTGCGCAGCGGGAAAGCCCTGGGCACGCCGCGCAAGGAGATCGTCGTCAGGTTCCGGGACGTGGCGCACCTACCGCGGGGATTTCGAGGATGCTCCTCGCCTGACCAGCTCGTCATCTCCCTCAAGCCAGGCGGGATCGCGCTGACCCTGACGATGAACGCGGAGGGTGACGCCTTCGATCTTGAGCAGAAGACCCTCTCGGCGACCCTGTCCCCGCCGCAGATGCAGCCCTACGGCGAGATTCTCGGCCAGATCCTTGACGGCTCCCAGATGCTCACGGTGCGTGGCGACGCTGCCGAAGACTGCTGGCGGGTCGTCGAACCGGTGCTGAGGGCCTTCGCCGCGAATCGGGTCCGGATGGAGACGTATGCCGCGGGCTCGGCCGGACCAGCAGGGTGGCTGGCTCCCTGACCAGGGGGCGATCGGCCCTTCGCGCTGCCCCCAAAGGGCCGATCGCCCCCACCTCGCGTTGAGACGGTGTCCCGGAATCGCACCAGGTCGCCATCCACAGGGCAGCTGACCCCAGCACCACGATCCACAGCTCCTCGCCGGGGAGCGCGAACTGGGCGGACCTGCACGCACGGTGTGCGCATGTCGTCTCCACGCGTACCTCTACCGAAGACCCTTTGTGCCAGTGACCCCTTCACCCTCACCACCGGACGGCTCGCCGGGCTCAGCACCAAGCGGATGCGCGGCCCCGACCTGCGTGCGCCGACCTCCGGCGTGCGGGTCTGCGCGGTGACCCCTGTATCCATCGTCGAACACGCCCGCTGCCATGCACTGGTCCTCCCCCGCGACGTCGTGTTCAGTCACCTCACCGCAGCTCGCCTGCACGGCCTGCCGACCCCAACGATCTGGCCTGGGTCCAGCGAGCTGCTCGATGTCATGCGCGACACCACGCGCCATCCCATCGAACGTCGCGGATGCCGGCATCACCAGGGTTTGCAACTGCGGGCCACCGAGCAGGTCTCCGGGGTGATGGCCACCTCGGCTCTCGACACCTGGGCCGACGTGGCCGCCTCCTGGGAACTCGCGCACCTCGTCGCCGCTGCCGATGTCCTGCTGCGGCGTCAGATCGCCACAGCGGCCCAACTCCGCCAAACCGCCGAGGACCGCACCGGGGCCCGAGGAGTCCGCCGCCTCAGAGAGGCCGCATTCCTGGCCCGAGACGGCTCCGCGTCGACCCAGGAGAGCATCGCCCGGATCTGGTTCCACCGTTGGAACCTCCCCGAGCCCGAGCTCAACGCCCATATCGCAGACGACACCGGCGAGTGGGTAGCAACCGGCGATTTCGTATGGCGAGCGCCGCGAGTCGTCGCCGAGTATGACGGCGACCAGCACCGCACGAATCGCCGGCAATGGCAGCAGGATCGGGAACGGCGCGCGATTCTCGAGGATCTCGGCTGGCGGATGATCTCCGTGACATTCCTGACCCTGAACGAGGCGTCACGCCGCGAGGCCCTGCGGCGGCGCCTGGTCGCGGCGCTGGCTGCCGGTGCCCCCCTCGAACCGGGGGTGATCGGCCCCCCAAGGCCAGTGTGAAGGGCCGATCACCCCCAGGTCGCCGGATCTATCACGGCGCCCGGACCTCAACGAGGGCGGCGTGGCCGGAGCGGTCGACCTTGACCACGGCGATGGCCGTCGCATCCCGGAGTTCCTCGCCGAGGGTCGCCGCCGCGTCCTGGGGGAGGAAATAGCTTTCGATGCCGCACCGCAGCCGCCACGTGCTGTCGTCGCAGGCGAGGTAGATCCCTGAGGTCGGGGGGGTCCGGACGATCTCTGCGCCGACCCAGACCTGGCCCTGCCTAGACAGCGGGACGTATGCCGTCCCCATGGCCGAGGCTTCCCCCCCTGGTTCGGCATAGACCGGTGTTCCGGGCTGGTGAGGTAGGTCGGGGTATCTCAGGTCGACATAAGCCCCACGGAACATGTCCATGGGGTCCGCGGCGCTGACCCGCAGCAGGACCTGCTGTCCGGTGAACCTGGGGGTCAGCGACCCCCAGACCGCGACGACGAGCAGGAGGGCCTGGAGGGCGGCCACCATCACGATCCGGATCGCTCGCGACCTGCTCATGACAGCACCTCCGTCGCGCCCCGGGCCAGGCGACGACGACTACGGTCGGCCAGGATGCCCGAGCCGATCAGGACGACCCCGACCAGGAGGAAGAGCGCAGCACCGGAGAGGATGGGGGCAAACACCGCGAAGGCCTGGAAGGTGACGAAAGCCACCAGTGCCGCCAGTGCCGCGACGACGATCCGCGACGAGTCACGCAGGGTGCCCAGGACGGCATACCCGATGGCGACGACGAGATAGGCCAGGACGGCGACGAGGGGTCGGGCCAAGCCCATGCCGGTGAGCGCGACATCCGAGCCGGGTCGGTAGGCGTCGGTGCTCGACCATGCTGCGATCCCGCCGCCCAGGGCGAGCCCAAGGGCTGCGAGCGACACTTCCAGACGGGCGAGCCCCCTGCTCAGGACCAGGGCCGGCCCGATGAGGACCACCGCAACGATCAGTGCCACCCAGGTCAGCCACGCCGCACCCAGGTGCTCGTTGGTGCCGGGGATCGCTGCCACGAACATCCCGAGCAGGACCAGCGCCGCACCGATCTCCCGCCACGGATAGGCAGCAGCAGGCCACCACCGATGCTCATGCACGATACCGACGACGACGGCGACGGCACCCCCGCTGAGCAGGGCAAGAGCGAGCACCCACCCGTTGGTGTGGCCGCTCATCGACTGCCATGCCAGCCACACTGCGGCCAGCACTACACCGAGGGTGACCGGCGCAAGGGCGCGCACGGCATACCCGTGGACGAGGGCACCCAGTGCCCAGACTCCGACGAGGACGGGAGCGTACGCAGGAACCTGCAGGCTCTGGGCCGCCTGGAAGACCACCGCACCATAGGCCGCGGCCGCGAGCAGCCGGATGGTGCCGACCATCGGCGTGGCGACCCCACCGTGCGCGGCCCGCCGGTCCGCGAGCAATTCACCGCCGATCAGGAAGGCGAGCCAGACCAGCACGAACAGGACGAAGCGCACCATCGGAGACAGCTGGTCGAGGTTGGCGGCGACGAGCCAGATGAGCCCGACCCCGACGAAGGCCGCCCCGAGGGTCAGGGCGAGCCGGATCAGGGTGAACCGGCGATGGGCGACGTAACGGCCACGCAACACGACCGCACTGTCTGCAGTGACGAGGCCTTCGCTGACCCAGCCCGGCAACTCCTCCTCGAGCCACGCAAGGTGGGACGACGTCGTCGGGACCTGTTCGGAGGCTGCGCCCCGGGACGGCGAGTGGGCGGAGGCCTCGGGCGGAACACCCGAAGGGGCCGGGGAAGAACTCATATCGACCTCCTCCGCAAGCGGTGTGGGACACCTCCATGGTCCTCCCACGCGCGAGTCTGCACCAGCTGACGACGAGACTAACGAGAGTTCCCCGCGCATGACGGATGAGCTCAGTCCCGGCCCCCCTCAGTTCCGGCCTCCCTCAGTTCCGACCCCCATGGAACGTGTCCGGGTCGGGACCGGTCCGGAAGCCCTGGTCGAGGGCGGCGATGTCGGCCAGGTCCTCGTGCGTGAGGGTGAGGGTCGCCGCTGCAAGGTTCTGCGCGATCCGGGCCGGGGTGACCGACTTGGGCAGCACCACGAACCCCCGGGCGAGGTGCCAGGCGATGATGACCTGTGCCGGGCTCGCCTCGTGGGCCGAGGCGATGCGGCCGATGACCGGATCGTCCAGGACCCGCTTGCCGGACGCGAGCGGGCTCCAGGACTCGGTGACAATCCCGTGGTCGGCGTTGAACGCAGCCACCTCGCGCTGCTGGAGGTAGGGGTGCAGTTCGATCTGGTTGATCGCTGGCCACTCGCCGGTCTCGTCGTGCAGCCGCTGCAGGTGCCCGGGGTGAAAGTTGCACACCCCGATGACCCGGACCCGGCCGGCGTCGCGAAGCCCCCGCAGCGTCTGCCAGGCGGCGACGAACCGATCCTGCCTCGGGAAGGGCCAGTGCAGCAGGAACAGGTCAAGCGTGTCCAGCCCGAGCCGGGCCAGCGAGGCATCGAAGGACGCGACGGTCTCCACGGCCCCGAACTCGCTCGGCCACACCTTCGTCGTGACGAAGACCTCCTCGCGCTTCACGTCGCTGGCAGCCAGCGCCCGGCCGACACCGGACTCGTTCCGGTACAACGCGGCGGTGTCGAGGTGCCGGTAGCCAACCCGCAGCGCCTCGGTGACCGCTGCCGTCACAGCCGCATCGGGAACTTGCCACACGCCGAACCCGATCCGTGGGATCGCGACCGGTCCGGACGGCGTGGTCAGTGCAGCGGTCGCATTCGGCTCCATCACACCACCGTATGCCGCCCGCCCCGTCGCTTCCTGGCCGCACGGCACCGCGCCGGCACGCTGGTCGCACCCACTAGGCTCGCAGCATGCCCATCAGCAAAGTCCTGATCGCCAACCGTGGCGAGATCGCCGTCCGGATCGCCCGCGCCTGCACCGACCACGGCATCGGCTCAGTCGCTGTCTACGCCGAACCTGACCGCGACGCCCTCCACGTCAAGGTCGCCGACGAGGCGTACGCTCTGGGTGGTTCGACCCCGGGAGACTCGTACCTGTTGCAGGACAAGCTTATCGAGATCGCCAAGGAAGCCGGTGCGGACGCGATCCATCCCGGCTACGGCTTCCTCGCCGAGAATGGCCCGTTCGCGCAGAAGGTCATCGAGGCAGGGCTGACCTGGATCGGACCGGGCCCGCAGGCCATCGACTCCCTCGGCGACAAGGTCAAGGCCCGGCATATCGCGCTGAAGGCCAACGCTCCGCTGGTGCCAGGGACCCCAGACCCGGTGGACGGCCCGGACGAGGTCGTCGCGTTCGCCCAGGAGCACGGACTGCCGGTGGCGATCAAGGCGGCATACGGCGGCGGGGGTCGAGGCCTCAAGGTGGCCCGGACCCTGGAGGAGATCCCGGACCTCTACGACTCCGCAGTGCGCGAGGCGGTCACCGCTTTCGGGCGAGGGGAGTGCTTCGTCGAGCGCTTCCTGGACCACCCCCGGCACGTCGAGACCCAGTGTCTGGCCGACCAGCACGGCAACGTCGTGGTCGTCTCCACCCGGGACTGCTCGCTGCAGCGGCGCAACCAGAAGCTGGTCGAGGAGGCCCCGGCACCATTCATCAACGAGGCACAACACGCGGAGCTGCTGCGGGCGTCCAAGGCGATCCTCAAGGAGGCCGGCTACGTCGGGGCGGGCACGTGTGAGTTCCTCGTCGGCCCAGCCGGCGACATCTCGTTCCTCGAGGTCAACACCCGGCTCCAGGTCGAACACCCGGTCTCCGAGGAGGTCACCGGGATCGATCTGGTCCGCGAGCAGTTCCGGATCGCCGACGGCGAGACCCTCGACTACCCCGACCCCGAGCCGCACGCGCATTCGATCGAGTTCCGGATCAACGGTGAGGACGCTGGCCGCGGCTTCCTGCCGGCCCCCGGGACCGTGACCACCATGCGGGTCCCCCATGGTCCGGGGGTGCGGTGGGACAGCGGCATCGTCGAGGGCGACACCATTGCTGGCGCCTTCGACTCCATGATCGCCAAGCTCATCGTCACCGGCGGGACCCGGCAGCAGGCTCTTGAGCGGGCCCGGCGGGCCCTCGCCGAGCTCGTCATCGAGGGCATGCCGACGGTGACCCCCTTCCACCGCAAGGTGGTCAGCGACCCGGCTTTCGCACCCCAGGACCCTGAGCAGGCGTTCACCATCCATACCCGATGGATCGAGACCGAGTTCGACAACGACATCCCGGCGTATGCCGGGCCCACCGGCCAGGGTGACGAGACCGCTGAGCGGCAGCGCCTCGTCGTCGAGGTCGGCGGTAAGCGGATCGACGTCACCGTCCCCGCCGGCCTGTCCTTCGGCGGGGGCGGTGGCAACACTGCCGCCAAGAAGGCCCCGAAGCGTCGCTCCGGTGGCAAGGGTGCCGGCGCGGTCTCCGGCGACGCGCTCACCGCGCCGATGCAGGGCACCATCGTCAAGGTGGCCGTCGAGGACGGGCAGGAGGTCGCCGAGGGTGACCTCGTCATCGTCCTCGAGGCGATGAAGATGGAACAGCCGATCAACGCGCACAAGTCAGGGACAGTCAGCGCCCTGAGTGCCG
Organism: Phycicoccus sp.; assembly: GCA_039812375.1. Classification (GTDB taxonomy): domain Bacteria; phylum Actinomycetota; class Actinomycetes; order Actinomycetales; family Dermatophilaceae; genus JAGOME01. The sequence continues at coordinate 13,226 of JBDIAO010000069.1, forward strand.
AGCAGGGGGCCACCGTCGCCAACGGCGCCGTCCTGTGTGAGATCAAGGACGCCTGAGCTGGCCACGACGGGTGCGCTCACCGCAACGGCGAGGTAGTGCCCGGACGGTCCCGTGATGGCTCGGTGGCTCCCGTAGTGCCCGGTCGATCCCGTGGTGCTCAGTGGCTCCCGTAGTGCTCAGTCGGTCCCGTGGTGCAGGCGCCGCGCGGCCTCGGCGATGGAGCCCGACAAGGACGGGTAGACCGTGAACGCGGAGGCGACCTGGTCGGCCAGTAACCGGTGAGTCACCGCCAAGGTCACCGGGAAGATCAGCTCGGAGGCCCGTGGCGCCACGACGACACCACCGATGACGATGCCCGAGCCGCGGTGCGCGAAGAGCTTGACGAACCCGTCGGTGATTCCCATCATCTTCGCCCGCGGGTTGCTGTGCAGCGGCATCATCAGGACGTCGGCGCGTACCCGACCGGACTCGATATCCTTGTGCGAGACCCCAACCGTGGCGATCTCGGGCTCGGTGAAGATGTTCGCTGACACATAGTGCAGCGGCAGCGGAGTGACGGCGTCGCCGAGCGCGTGCGACATCGCTGTCCTGCCTTGCACAGCGGCCACCGACGCCAGCGGCAGGACCCCGGTGCAGTCGCCAGCGGCATACACCCCCCGCACCGAGGTCCGAGAGACCCGATCGACGACGATGTGCCCCGATCCCGTCGTCTCCACGCCGAGGTCCTCCAGCCCCAGGCTGCGGGTCTGCGGGACAGATCCCACCGCGAGGAGCGCGTGGCTCCCACTGACCTCCCGGCCGTCCTCGAGCCGAACGAGGACGCCCTCGCCGCTCCGCTCGACTGAGGCCATGCGGGACAGAGCGAGGACCTCCATCCCCCTGCGGTGGAAGACGTCCTCGATCACCGCAGCAGCATCGGGGTCCTGCCCGGGCAGGACATGTTCGCGTGAGGAGACCAGGACAACCTCGGAGCCGAGCCCGAGGTAGGCCTGGGCAAGCTCGGCGCCGGTGACCCCCGACCCGACGACGACGAGCCGTTCGGGCAACGCGGTGAGGGAGTAGATCTGTTGCCAGGTGAGGATCCGCTCGCCATCGGGGACGGCCGTGTCCATGATCCGCGGTGTCGCACCAGTGGCGATGAGGACGACGTCGGCATCGAGTACCTCGTCCCCCATGGGAGTGACCACCGCAACCGAACGCGTCGAGAGCAGGTGCCCGGCGCCCGCGATGACGCGCACACCCACCTCGGTCAGACGAAGCCCGATATCCACGCTCTGAGCCCGGGCGAGTTCGAGAACCCTGGTGTTGACCTCGGCGAGCTCGGCCTGCGCCCCGGTCACCACGCCCCCGCCGGCGCCAGCCCAACGCACTCCGAGGTCCTGCGCGGTGACGAACTCCGAGAGATAGTCGGCGGTGGCGACCAGTGCTTTGGACGGCACGCAGTCGGTGAGCACCGCAGCGCCACCGAGGCCGTCTCGCTCGACGAGGGTCACCGAGGCTCCGAGCGAGGCCGCAACCAGGGCCGCCTCGTAGCCGCCGGGGCCCCCTCCAATGATGACCACCGATACCGATCGCGGGTTCACACCGACCATCAAACCACCGTGCTCCCGGCCGCGCCCATCACCGCAGCGACCTGCTGCCGTCCCCGTTCACGAACTCATCCTGACGCCCTAGTTCACGAACTCGTCACGATCGGCTGCTCTGGCCCACGCGCGCCGGTCTGCGGAGTACCTTTCGGTGTCTGGGCCGAGGAACCCCGTCCTCGCGCCGCTTCCTGCCTCATGGAGGTCCACATGAACCGCTCCCTCACCCGCCGCGTCGGCCTACTGGCCGTCGCTGGCGTGGCCGCCGCTGCGGTGGCGGCCTGTTCCCCGCCGAGCTCGTCCTCCTCCACCGCCAGCCCAGCAGCGAGCGGCACCAACGGCGGTGCTGCGGCAACCGCGACCTC
>JBDIAO010000070.1:0-15172 GCA_039812375.1 Phycicoccus sp.
CACACCGTCGAGACGACCTCGTTCGTCAACCCGTCCTGGGTGCCACAGCTCGCCGATGCCGCTGAGTTGCTCGATCTGCTCGGCGAGGTCGGCCGGCTCCCGACTTCGCCGGTCCTGGTGCCTAACGAGCGGGGGCTCGACCGCGCTCTGTCCGCCGGGGTGAGCGCCATCGCCATCTTCGGCAGCGCCACTGAGACCTTCGCGCGCAAGAATCTGGGGCGCGACATGGCCGAGTCGATCGAGATGTTCACCCCTGTTGTGCGACGGGCCAAGGAGGCGGGGCTGTGGGTTCGCGCCTATGTCTCGATGTGCTTCGGTGACCCGTGGGAGGGGGACGTGCCTGTGGGGCAGGCCGCAGACGCCTGTGCCCAGTTGATGGACCTGGGCGCCGACGAACTCTCACTCGGCGACACCATCGGGGTCGGCACTCCGGGGCACGTCGGCCGCCTTCTCGAGGAGGTCGCAGCTCGCGGCATAGACCGCTCCGTGATCGGGGTGCACTTCCACGACACCTACGGCCAGGCTCTGGCCAATACCCTGGCGGCGCTGCGCGAGGGAGTGACGATCGTGGACTCCTCCGCGGGCGGACTTGGGGGTTGTCCTTATGCCAAGAGCGCGACTGGGAACTTGGCCACCGAGGATCTGCTCTGGGCCCTGCACGGAGCGGGAGTGGAGACAGGCGTCGACCTGCCAGCCCTGGTCGAGACGAGCCTCTGGATGGCTGGGCAGCTGGGGCGCCGCTCACCCTCACGCGTGGTCACCGCCCTCGGCGCCTCTTGACCACCGGCGCATCCTGGCCATCGGTGAGACCTGGTCACCGGTGAGACCTGGCCATCGGTGAGACCTGGCCAGCGGTGAGACCTGGCCATCGGTGAGACCCCGGAACCGTGGCGACACCCGTGAAGGTTTCCGGGGTCTCGCCAGCTTTTCGGGACCATCCCGAAAAGCTGGGGCGGGTGGGGCGCTGCGGGTCAGGTGCGGCGATGCTGATGATGCGGGTGGTGTGGGTGGTGTGGGTGGTGTAGGTGGTGTGGGTGGTTGTTCCCATCGGGAAGGCAGGCTCTTCTCAGAGTGGGCTCAGGGACCTGGTTGAGGATGGCGACATGAGTACGGACACTCCCACCCCGCCCGGCGCCGACGACCCCCGCAGCGGATCCACCGATCCCACCGAACAGCTGCCGATCATTCCCGAGCAGGGCGTCCCGGGGCCGGAGCAGGCTTTCCCGGTGCCCGAGCAGGGTGTCCCGGGGCCGGAGCAGGCTTTCCCGGTGCCCGAGCAGGGCGTCCCGGTACCCGAGCAGGGCGTCCCGGGGCAGGAGCAGAGCGTCCCTGCGACCGAGCTCCTCGCGGTCTCACAGTCGGCAGCCGCCACGCCGCACCCAGCCAGAGGTCACCGACTGCGTACTGCGTGGGGAAGCACCGGCGGCAAGATCGGGATCATCGGCGCGGGGCTGCTCGCCCTGGTGGTCATCGCAGCGCTGGCCGGCGGCCTCGTGTTCGCCCTGACGGGAGGGCACCGGGCGGAGCGGGCCGAGCGTCTCGGCAACGGCTCCGGGATGCCTGGGATGTACCGCGACCACGGTATGCCGGGTAGCCAGTCCGGGCGAGGGGCACCCGGGGGGTCGGGCGGGTCCGGCCAGTCGGGTACGACCAATCAGCGAGGGGCGAACGGTCCTGGGCTGCTCGGCCTGGGAGCGGCGCTGCACGGTGAAGTGGTCGTCCAGGGAACCGACGGTGCACCGGTGACGCTGCTCGTCCAGTCTGGCGAGGTCACCGCATACACCGCAGGAACCTCAATCGAGGTCAAGAGCACCGACGGCTTCACCGCCACCTACACGATTTCGTCGGCGACCCGAACCAACGGCACTGTGGCCACCGGCGCCCAGGTGCGTGTCGTCGCGGCCAAGGACGGGGCCAAAGCCACCCGGATCACCGTCACCCGCTGACGGGGACGCTCGCAGGAGCACAGACGGAGGCTGCCTAGACTTCTCAGGCATGTCGCGACCACTGGGCCACACCGAGTACTCCACCGAGGTCACCTGGGCAGCAGTCCCTGGGTTCGAGCACTTCGAGGACGTGCGCTACGAGCACTCCCAGGACGGCATCGCCAAGGTGACCATCGACCGTCCACATGTGCACAACGCGTTCCGGCCGCAGACCCTCATCGAGATCTCCGACGCCCTCACCCACGCCCGGGAGGACGCCGCCGTCGGGGTCATCATCCTCACCGGTGCAGGCGATCGGGCCTTCTGCTCAGGCGGTGACCAGAACGTGCGCGGCGACACCGGCTACCTCACCGACCCGGGTACCACCGGTGCGGTCGGCCGATTCCACGTCACCGACCTGCAGATCCAGATGCGTCGCCTCCCCAAGCCGGTCATCGCCATGGTCGCCGGGTATGCCGTGGGCGGCGGCCATGTCCTGCATCTGGTCTGTGACCTGACCATCGCCGCAGACAACGCGGTCTTCGGGCAGGTCGGACCGCGGGTGGGATCGTTCGACGGCGGCTACGGTGCGGCGCTGCTCGCCGAACTCGTCGGGGTGAAGAAGGCCAAGGAGATCTGGTTCCTGTGCCGGATGTATGACGCGCAGGAGGCCCTGGACATGGGCCTGATCAACACCGTCGTCCCGCTGGCCGAGCTCGAGGCCGAGACGGTGCGCTGGTGTCGGGAGATGCTCGACAAGTCTCCGTTCTCCTTGCGCCTGATGAAGGCGAGCTTCAACGCCGCTCAGGACGGGATGGCCGGACTACAGCAGCTCGCGCACGATGCGAACCTGCTGTTCTATGCCACGGACGAGGCTCGGGAGGGTCGCGAGGCCTACAAGGCCAAGAGGCGCCCTGAGTTCGAGCGGTTCCCGCGCCGCGCTTGAGCGAGCGGTTCTCGCGCCGAGCCTGAGCTACGGCCGAGCCTGAGCTGCGGCCGAGCCCCCCGCTGGGGCTGTCGACAGGAGCATGATGGGCCCATGCGCGCACTCCGCAAGACCCATGCCGGTCCCGGACTCGAGCTCGTCGACATCCCTGAGCCCACCTGCGGCGACAAGGACGTCAAGATCCGGGTGCTCCGCGCCGGCCTGTGTGGCACGGACCTGCACCTGCAGGCCTACGACGAGTGGGCCGCGTCTGCGATGCAGATACCGCAAACCACCGGGCACGAGTTCTTCGGGGAGGTCGTCGAGGTCGGCGCCGACGTCACCCACGTGGCGGTGGGGGACAAGGTCTCCGGTGAGGGGCACGTCGTCTGTGGCGTCTGCCGCAACTGCCGTGCGGGCCGACGGCACATGTGCATCAACACCGTCGGCATCGGCGTCAATCGCGACGGCGCGTTCGCCGACTACGTTGTCATCCCGGCAGGCAACGCTTGGGTGCAGCCCGGCGACCTCGACCCCGAACTCGGCGTGCTCTTCGACCCTTTGGGCAATGCCGTGCACACGGCGCTGCAGTGGCCGGTCGTTGGCGAGGATGTGCTCGTCACCGGGGCGGGACCGATCGGGATCATGGCCGTCGCGGTCGTCCGACACGCCGGAGCTCGGCGAATCTGCGTGACCGACCTCAGCGACGAGCGCCTCGCCCTGGCCGGGGCAGCCGGTGCCGACCTCGTCGTCAACGTCGGGGCCGGAGGCACTCTCCCGGCTGCCCAGGAGCAGCTCGGCATGGTCGAGGGGTTTGACATCGGGTTGGAGATGTCCGGCTCGCCGGTGGCGGTGCGCGACATGATCGCCAACATGAACCACGGCGGCCGGATCGCCATGCTCGGCCTGCCCAAGGATGCCTACGCGATCGACTGGGGGCCGGTCATCACCCAGATGCTCACCATCCGCGGCATCTATGGCCGGGAGATGTTCGAGACGTGGTACCTCATGGGCGCCATGCTGGCAACCTCTCCCGATCTTGGCCGCGCAGTCACCTCGGTCATCACCCATCGGTATGCCGCCGCAGACTGGGCGGCGGCCTTCGAGACCGCGGCCTCGGGTGCGTGCGGCAAGGTCATCCTCGACTGGACCTGATGCCGACCGCCCGCTGACGCCCTATCAGTTGCTGACGCCCCACCATCGTGCGAGCCGGCCCGCGGCATACGCATTGATCCCACCCGAGACACCAGGAGAGCGGATGTACCCGATCAAGGACGAACTCATCGCAACCCTGCGCGAGATCGAGGGTGCCGGCCTATACAAGCGCGAGCGCGAGATCACCACCGCGCAGTCCTCACACATCGCCACCACCACCGGGGAGGCGATCAACTTCTGCGCCAACAACTACCTCGGGTTCGCCGATCACCCTGAGGTCGTCGCCGCGAGCCGGGAGGCGCTGGACCGCTGGGGTTTCGGGATGGCCTCGGTGCGGTTCATCTGCGGCACCCAGACCCAGCACACCGAGCTCGAGGATGCTCTCTCCGGCTTCCTCGGCACGCAGGCGACGATCCTCTACAGTTCCTGCTTCGACGCCAACGGCGGGGTCTTCGAGGTGCTCTTCGGTGAGGGAGACGCCATCGTCAGTGACGAACTCAACCACGCCTCGATCATCGACGGAATCCGGTTGTCCAAGGCCGCACGGTACCGGTACCGCAACGCTGACCTGACCGACCTGCGCGCCCAGCTTGTCGCCGCACGAGCAGCAGGGGCGCACCGGGTGTGCATCGTCACTGACGGGGTGTTCTCCATGGACGGCTACTTCGCTCCGTTGACCGGGATCTGCGACCTGGCCGACGAGTTCGAGGCGCTCGTCCTCGTCGATGACTCGCACGCGGTGGGGTTCGTCGGTGCCGGTGGCCGCGGGACCCCGGAGCTCTTCGGCGTCCAGGACAGGGTCGACATCCTCACCGGCACCCTGGGCAAGGCCCTCGGTGGTGCTTCAGGGGGCTATGTCTCGAGTCATCGGGAGATCGTCGACCTGCTTCGCCAGCGTTCCCGGCCCTACCTGTTCTCCAACTCGGTTGCCCCCGGGGTTGTCGCAGGTTCGCTCAAGGCGCTCGAGCTCGTCACCTCGTCCTCGCAGAGCCGGGAGACGCTGCAGCGCAACGCTTCTCTCTTCCGTGAGTTGATGGGGCAAGCCGGGTTCGAGCTGCTGCCGGGCAGTCACCCCATCGTGCCGGTGATGTTCCCCGGAGACGACGGTGCCCGCCGCGCGGCGCAGATCGCCGACCACATGCTCGCCGACGGGGTGTACGTCATCGCGTTCTCCTTCCCGGTCGTGCCGCGCGGGAAGGCCCGGATCCGCGTCCAGCTCAGCGCCGCGCACTCCCCGCAGGACGTACGCCGGTGCGTCGCGGCTTTCGTCAACGCGCGGGACCGAGTGGGCTGACAAGTTAGCTACCCGACCCGCTAGTTGCCCGACCGGCTAGCTGCCCGACCCGCTAGCTGCCCGGCCGGCCCGCCGACCGGGCCACCCGAGCCCGTTCGGGGGTGTGCAGGCGGGCCATGATCCGGCTTGTCCGCGCCGGTACCCGGCCCGGTGTCGCCAGGGACACGATGACGGCCGTGGCCGTGGCCAGTGGCACGCACCACAGCCCCGGGGAGGACAGCAGCGCTCCGGGCCACCCGGGGAGCGGGCCCCAGCGGATCCCGACCACGATCGCCAGGCTCGACGTGAGACCCCCGGCGACCAGACCCGCTGCGGCGCCTGCGGTCGACAGCTCCGGCCACCAGACCCCGAGCAGGAGCAGTGGAGCAAACGTCGAGGCCGCGACGGTGAAGGCGATGACGATCGTCGTGGCCAGACCCAGCGGCGCGAACAGCCGGCTGGCGGCATACGGGACGACGACGGCAACGACCGCGGCGATGCGGAACGAACGTTTGGGCGGGGCGTCTCCGGCGCTGAGTCGAGCCAGCCACCCGGAGAACAGGGACTGGTCGAGGACCCCGACCACGGACATCGCCACCCCGGAGGCGGTCGACAGGAACGCGGCGAACGCGCCACCGGCGAGCAGCGCGGTGAGCACGTCCCCCCACAGGCCGGGCAGAGCGTGCGAGGGCAGGGTGAGCACGATGGAGTCCGAACGCATCCCCGCCGGCAGCTCCGGGAGGGCGACTCGGCCCAGGACTCCGTAGAGCGGCGGCACGACATAGAAGATCCCGAGCAGGGCCAGGACGTGCACGGTGGTGCGGCGGGCGCGGCCACCATCGGGGTTGGTGTAGTAGCGGACGATGACGTGCGGCAGGCCCATCGTTCCGAGACAGAGCGCGAGCATCGTCGACATGGTTCGGTATGCCGGGTGGTCGCCGGCATACCGCTCCGTCAACGGGATCTCCCAGCCAGGGTCGGCGACCACCGGGCCGGGGGCTCCAGCGCGAACCCACAGGACGAGCAGCACCATCGCCGGGGCGGCGATCGCAGTGAGCTTGATCCAGTACTGCACGGCCTGGGTGAACGTGATGGAGCGCATCCCGCCCGCGCCCACCGCGATGGCCACGACGACCGCGACGAGGACCCCGCCGACCCAGGCGGGGACCCCGGCGACGAGGGTGAGCACCAGGCTCGCCCCCTGGAACTGGGGGAGCAGATAGAGCCAGCCGATCGCGACGACGAGGAACGCTGCCAAGCCACGCACCGGGGGTGACCCGAGCCGGGCCTGCGCAAAGTCCGGCAGCGTGTAGGACCCGGACCGTCGCATGGGAGCGGCGACGAGCAGGAGCAGTGCCAGGTAGCCGAGGGTGTAGCCCACCGGGAGCCACAGTTGATCCACCCCGAAGTCGTAGATGAGCCCGGCAACCCCGAGGAACGATGCAGCCGACAGGTACTCGCCGCCGATCGCCGAGGCGTTGAGCCATGGCGAGACACTCCGCCCGGCGACATAGAAATCGCTCGTGGCCCGGGAGAGGCGCAACCCGAAGCCGCCGATAACGATGGTGAGCGCACAGACGACGACGACGGCGCCAAGCGAGAGCCCGCCGCTCACCGCCGCTCCACGGCGGCGACGAACTCCGCCTCGAGCCGGGCCGCCTGCCGCTCGTAGAAGTGGGCCAGTAGCCAGACGCAGGGATAGACGAGCAGCCCGAGGACAAGCCACGGGAACGGGATTGTGAACACGGTGAGCGTGCGTGCGGTCGGCACTGCCAGCAGCAGCAGTGGGAAGCCGCCGACCCCGACCACGGCGACGAGGGTGATCAACAGGGACAGTCGCAGCTGGGCGCGCACCAGCCCCTCGACATACACTTCGCCGAGCTCGCTCGAGGCCGCAATCTCCGCCGCGACTGGCCGGGTGCTGCGCTGCCCGGTGGTGCGCCGCGAGCGAGTCACCCGGACCCGGGTCGGGGGCGGCGTTGGCTCCGCTGGTGTGTTGGTCACAGCTGCGCCGGCCCGGGTGGAGGCCCAGCCACTGGGCGACGCAGCAACAAGTCCCGCAGCGCCTTGGTGTGCCGCCGGCTTACCTGAAGTTCGATGGCGCCGACGACGACCGAGCAGCGCCCCTGGTCCATCCGAACCTCGGTGACATGGGGGAGCGCGACCAGGGTGCTCCGGTGGATCCGGACGAATCCGGCGTCCCGCCAGCTCTTCTCGAGTACGGCCAAGGGGATCCGGACCAAGTGGCTCCCGGTGTCGGTGTGCAGCCGGATGTAGTCACCCTGCGCCAGGGCGAAGCGGACCTGGCTGCGCTGGATGAACCGGGTCACCCCACCGAGCTCGACCGGGATCGTCTCGTCGGGGGCTGTGCGCCCGGCTACCTCGGGCGTCACTGTCCCGGCTGTCCCGGCTGCTCCGGCTGTCCCGGCTGCTCCGCCTTCCGGAGGGAGGTCCGGCCCGATCCGGTCCGCTGCCTTCTGCACCACCCGCCGGATTGCCTCGGCGAGCCGCTCCTCGCGCACCGGCTTCATGACGTAGTCGGTGGCCGCGATGGCGAAGGCGTCGACGGCGTGCCGGTCGTGCGCCGTGACGAAGACGATCTGCGGGCGGGTGCCGGCGAACTTCGCGACCACCCGTGCCAAGGCCATCCCGTCCAGGCCCGGCATGGAGATGTCGGAGAAGACAACGTCGATGTCCTCGGTGTCGAGGACGGCCAGGGCGCGGGTGCCGCTGTCAGCGGTGAACACCTCGCCGATCCGATGGTCCCGCCCCAGCAGCCAGCACAACTCGGACAGAGCCGGTGGCTCGTCGTCGACGACGAGCGCCGTCAGCGGCGCCAGGTGCATGGTCACAGGGTAACGACGTCCGGTTCGTCCCGACCGGGTCTGCCGAAGCCCCTCAGGCGTCGGCGTGCACCCCAGGGGCGTACTTCGGCACCCGGAAGCTCACTTTGGTCCCAGCCCCGGGGGCGGTCTCGACGACGAGCCCTGCCCCCTCGCCATACACCTGCCGCAGCCGCGCGTCGACGTTGCCGAGCCCCACGGAGTCGGAGTCCACCCTGCCGTCGAGGACCCGCTGGATCAGTGCGGGGTCCGCGCCGACCCCGTCGTCCTCGATGCCGATCTGAGCGCTCGAACCGAGGTCGGTCGCGGTGATCGTCACGTGCCCCGGGCCTTCCTTGGCGGCCAGCCCGTGCCGGACGGCATTCTCGACGAGTGGCTGGACGGCGAGGTAGGGCAGGTGGACCGGAAGCACCTCGGGGGCGATGAGCAAGGAGACCCGCAGGCGCTCCCCGAACCGGGCCTGCTCGAGGACGAGGTAACGCTCGACGTTGCGCAGTTCCTCCTGGAAGGTGGTGAACGCCCCTCCTCGGCGCAGGGCATAACGGGTGAAGTCGGCGAACTCCAGGATCAGCTCGCGAGCCCGCTCCGGGTCGGTGCGGACGAAGGAGGCGATCGCGGCCAGACAGTTGTAGATGAAGTGCGGACTGATCTGGGCCCGTAGGGCGCGCAACTCGGCCTCCATGACCCGGGTCCGGCTACGGCCGAGCTCGGCGAGGTCGAGCTGGGCGCTGACCCACTGGGCGACCTCCTCGGTGGCTCGAACCAGCCCGGGGGAGGGCACGTCGGTGTATGCCGTGAGCGTCCCGATGACCTGCTCGTCGGCGACGAGGGGAGCAGTGACGGCACTGTTGAGCGGGCAGTTAGGATCGTGGCAGGCCACCTGGTCCGGGCCGGCGACATCGGTGCGACCCTGCTCCCGAGCCACGGTGGCGAGGGCGTACGCGCCGGTGCGATGGTGTTCCCCCCCGCCGGTCCAGGCCAAGGTCCCAGTGCCGTCACCGATGGCCAAGGAACGGGCACCGAGCAAGCTCAGCAGGTGTCGCCCAGCCCGCTCGGCGGAGGCTTCGGTGAGTCCGTCGGCGAGGTGCCGCGCGGCGATCGACGCGGTGTGCAGCGTGGACCACGTGGCTCGGTCGACCTCGGAGTGGAAACCCCGGTGCCGCCAGCGGCGCAGCAGCCATACCGTTCCCAGGACGATGAGGACCGCACCGCCGACGACAACTGCGGTGGTGGGGTCGAGGCTGCGCACGAGCGACAGCGTAGGAGGTGTCTAGGCTCATCGCCCATGAGTGCCCTCAAGCAGCTGTGCACCCTGGAGCCCGATGAGCAGCCCGGTGAGGAGCCCGATGACCAGGCCGGTGACCAGGCCGGCGAGGAGCCCGATGGCCAGGCCGGTGAGTGAGGTCCTGGCCGCGGCGAGTGCGCTCGCCGAGGCGGACGGCATACCAGAGCTCGTCCACGCCACCCGTGAAGCATGCACCCGGCTGCGCTGGCATCCGGCGCTGCGCCGCCGCATCCCCGAGGCGGCTGCCGAGTCCCGGGTGCGCGGTGCTGCGGCGAGTGCGGAGATCGACGGGGCCCGGCTTTCGATCGGCATCGTCCGCGACCTTCTGCGGGGCGCTGTGACGTGGCACGCCGACCCAGACCCCGTCGAGCGGGTGGCCCAGGGCGCGCTCACGGCGACGGCGGAAACGGAGAGACTCAGCCTGGTACTCACCAGCGCACCCCTGCAGGCCCTGGTGCGGCTGCACACGGCCGCCGCTGCCGGTCTGGTCGACCCCGACCGCCTGGGGCGGCCACGCACCGATGCGGACGACTGTCAGGAGCTCGTCGAGCTGGGGCCGCCTCCGTCGGCAGCGCAAGCCCGAGCTCGCCTGGCCATGGTCACCGAGCTGCTCACCCAACTCACGTCCGCCCCGACTCTCGTCGTCGCCGCGCTGGTGCACGCCGAGATCGCGACAGCGCGACCCTTTGTGGCGGGCAACGGGATCGTCGCCCGCGCGCTCGAGCGGCTCGTCCTCCAGGTCGGCGGACTGGACCCGACGGGTGTGGCCGTCCCCGAGGTCGGCCACTTGCGCGCGGGGCCGGGCTACCTGGGGAGTCTGCTCGCCTATGGCGAAGGGACTATGCCTGGGGTGATGATGTGGATCAGTCACTGCGCGAGCGCGATCGGGGAAGGAGCGGCAGAGGGGGAGCGGATCGCGGACGCTGTTTTGGCCGGCCGGCTGACCCCTGGCTGAGGCCGGTGAGGATACCGCTTGGGTGAGTTCGTGGGTGGGGGGCTATGGGGTAGTCTGTGCAGCTTTTGTGGACGGTCAGTATGCCGCCTTTCGGAGTGCAGGGCAGGGCCTTTCGCAGTGCCGGGCAGCTGGCTGGCAGGAAGTGTCCACGCGCCGTTCCGGAGTTGCACAAGTGTCCAAGATGTACTTACATAGTCCCTATCGCTCCCCTAACGGGTTGCAGCGATGCGGTGGTTGGCTTCTCCCCCCGGAGCCATCCACCCGACGGCCCCGGTTGCCCCCCCGACCGGGGCCGTCACCTTTCTTGCTGGTCTGCATCGGCGCCGTCTCGGCCCCGCGCCGTCTTCGGCCTCGCGCCGTCCGCAACAGGAGGACGGCGCAGGGCGGTCCTCCACAGGTGCGGTGTCGCGCCTGCCTGATCCACAGGTCCTCTCTCGGGGGGGTCCGTGTGGGGAGATTAGGTCAGGGTGCTGGTCATGACCTCGATCGCGCTGCCCCGCCCAGTCCCCCAGGACCCGCCGAGTCCCACGGCTCTCAGCGTTCTCGTCGTCGGGGCCTCAGGAGGGGTGGGGGCCTCCTGCGTCGCCGCCGCGCTGGCGCTCGAGGCGGCGCGCCGGACCGGCTCGTCGGCGCTCGTCGACCTCCACCTCGACGGCGGAGGGATCGATGTCACCGTGGGTGTCGAGCACGTCCCCGGACCGCGCTGGCCGGATCTGCTGCGGGTCCGGGGCGAGGTCGACGGGGAGTCCCTGGTCCGTATCCTCCCCCGGCAGGGCTCCTGCGGCGTACTCGCCGCCGATGGTCGGCGGTGGTGGGCCTCTCCAGACACGCGCGTACGCACGACGGTCGTCCACGCCGTCCTCGAATCGTTGCGGCACAGCGGGGTCGGGGTTGTTGTTGACTGCCCAGCCGCACGCGTGCCGCCTGTCGTCCAACCGGGGGACCTGGTCGTGGTCGTGGCCTCCACCACGGTGCGCGGCCTCGCGGACCTCGACGCCCTCTGCGGCCGGCTCGTGGATGGCGACGACCCGCCCCTGGGTTCGGGGCGTCTGCGCCTGCTCACTCGTGGTGCCCCGGCGCCCCCCGGGCTCCTCGACGCGGTTGCCGAGCAGGTCGGCGCACCCGTCCTGGTCCATGTCGGGGACGACCGTCGGGTGGTCCGGGATCTTGCCCGTGGTGAGTGGCCGGGGCGCTCCGGTGCGCTGCGGCGAGCCGCTGAGGTCCTTCAAGACGCCGCGGATGAGGATCTCGTCGCTCGGCATCGCCATGCCTTGGCGTGACCAGGCCGTGGCGTCCTCGGCCGGGCAGTGGGCCCAGGAGGTCGAGGAGGCGATCCGGGCCGGGCTTCCACCGACCCGGGAGCGGATCGACTCCATCGTCAGCGCTCGGGCACCGTTGCTGGGTGACCGGGGCGAGCACGAGGAGCGGGCGCTGCTGGAGCGGGCACATCTGGGTCTGGGGCCCCTGGCCGAGCTCGCGGCGGCGCCAGGGGTGACCGATGTTCTCGTCAACGGTGACGGGTGGGTGCACATCGACCGGGGCCAGGGGGTGGAGGCGACCCCGCTCTGCCTGCCGATCGACGGTCTGCGCCCGCTGGCCGTGCGCCTGGCGGGGTTGGCCGGACGCAGGCTCGACGACGCCCAGCCCTGGGTTGACGGCATACTGCCTGGCGGCGTCCGGCTGCACGCGCTACTCCCGCCGCTGGTCGCCGGGGGGGCCCACCTGAGTTTGCGGATCGCCCGGCATACTCCCGCCGGGATCGACGGGCTGCGCACGCTCGGTGTCGTCGACGGTGCCGGGGCCGCGGTCCTGGAGGCTGTCGTCGAGAGCCGGACGTCCTTCGTGGTCGTGGGCGGGACCGGGTCCGGCAAGACGACCCTGCTCGGTGGGATTCTCGCTGCCTGTCCACGCAGTGAGCGCATCGTCCTCGTCGAGGACGTTGCCGAGTTGCTGCCAGCCCACCCGCACGTGGTCCGGCTCCAGGGGCGGGCCGGCAACGTCGAGGGTCGTGGGGAGGTGACCCTCGTCGATCTGGTCCGGCAGTCGTTGCGGATGCGTCCGGACCGGATCATCGTCGGCGAAGTGCGTGGGCCGGAGGTTCGTGACCTCCTCCTGGCGTTGAACACCGGTCACCGTGGTGGCGGCGGAACGGTGCACGCCAACGGTTCTGCCGAGGTGGTTGCCCGGTTCGAGGCCTTGGCTTCCTTGGCTGGTATGCCGCGGGCTGCGGTCCACGCTCAGCTGCGGGGGGCCTTCGGGTTGGCACTGGTCATGGCCCGGGATGGGTCAGTGCGAAGGCTGGTCGAGGTGGCGGTGCTCGACGGGTCCTCGGCTCACGTGCGATTCCGATCAGCTGTCCTGCTCGGCTCCGGCGGCGCGCGACCAGGGCCGGGATGGTCGCTGCTCCCCCCAGCTGTACGCGAGGCGGCACACAGTGCGGCGACGTCGGGTGGGGCGGCGTGATCCTCGCGGCGCTGTTCGTCCTCGCTGCCGTTCTCCTCTGGCCGCTCGGGCAGCACCCGCCGTTCTGGTCGCACAGCCATGCGCGACCTCAGATCCATGCAGCCGTGGACGCTGGGGCCTTCCCGGGCGCCGGCTGGTGGTCCCGAGTCCGTGATCTCGGTCGCCGGGAGGTGCGGTGGGGCCGCACGATTCGGGGTGGATCCGGTGGCTTGGACCAGCTCCTCGATCTTCTTGCGGTGGGGCTCGAGGCCGGACTTCCCCTCGCTGCGGCGATGGAGGTGCTCGATGGACTCGGGTTGCCGCCGAGCCAGCAGGAGGCGCTGCAACACGTTCGGGCCGTTGCCACCGACATGGCGCACCCCCCACCGATGGGCGATGTCGCGGACACCGACCTGGCCCCTGTCCTGGCGGCCACTCAGCTGTCGGTGCGCACAGGAGCACCCCTGAGCGACGCGCTGAGGTTGGCCGCCGCAGTGGTCCGGGACGAACGTGACGTCCGGGAGCGCCGTGAGGTCCTGCTCGCTGGGCCCCGCATGTCGATGGCCGTCCTGACCGCGCTGCCGTTGCTCGGACCACCGGCGTGCATCCTTCTCGGCTGGAATCCCCTCTCCCGGGGCTGGCCGGCCATGGCCGCCATCATCGCCGGCCTGGTCTGCACCGCCGCAGGATGGCTGTGGTCCCGGGCCATGGTTCGGCGAGCTGGTGCGCCGACCCACGTCGAGATCGATCTGTCTCGCTCGACCGCCCGTGCGACCGTGCTTGACGTGGCCCGCGCCGTTGACCTCATGCCGCTGGCGTTGCTCAGCGGCTGCGGCGCCACCGAAGCGCTCGAGCAGGTCAGCGAGGTGGTCCATGGACGAGTCCGTGCGGACCTCCTGGTCGCCGTCGCCGCTCGACGCTGGGGAGTGCAGGCGGGCCGGGAATGGGACCTTGCTGGCCCGGCATGGGCCGAGATCGGGGCCAGCTGGCGGACCGCGGACCGTGCGGGAGCCGCTCCGGCCGGGCTTCTCACCGCCGCCGCGACCCGGATGCGGCGGGCCGAGGCGTCCCGAGTCGAGACCCGGATCCAGCGCGCTGGGGTCCTCCTCGTCCTGCCGCTGGGGCTGTGTTTCCTGCCCGGCTTTCTCCTCACCACGGTCCTCCCGGTCATTGCCGACCTCATCCGCGGCGTGGCCTGAACTGTCCCCTCCGTCCACAGGTCGACGTGTCCAGTCGAGGGATCCACAGGATCTGCCGGGGCGGTGCGCACCCTCCGGGCTGGCTCCGAAGATGGCGAAGGTATCGATCCCCCAGGAAAGGAGTTCGTCATGGACGAACCGCAGCAGGTCATCAGCGAACCGGAGGAGGTCACGGAGTCCGACATCGTCCCCACGTCACCACAGCGGTTGGACGAACGTGGGATGACCACGGCGGAGTATGCCGTGGGCACGTTGGCTGCGGTGGCCTTCGCAGTCGTCCTCATGGCGGTGGTTCGCTCGGACACCGTGCACGGTGCGCTTGCTGCTGTGATTCAGGCGGCGCTCGCCATGGGGCAGTGAGCCGCGACCAGGGTAAGGAGCACGGGATGGTGACGGCGGAACTGGCCGTCGCCATCCCGGCTCTAGTCAGTGTCCTGGCGTTGGCCCTGACCGGGATCTCGCTGGGGATCAGCCAGGTGGTTGTCGTCGACGCGGCCAGAATCGGCGCCCGGGCAGCAGCTCGAGGCGAGAGTGTCGAGCAGGTGGTCGCCACTGTCCACCAGACTGCCCCCAGCGCCGGAGTCGTGGTCACGACCGAAGGTGAGTGGGTGCGAGTCACGGTCCGGCTATCCGCCCCGCAGCTGATGTTCCGCCTTGGTCTCCCGGCTCCGCAGTCAACTGCGGTCGCCGTCATCGAGGATGCTGGGTCCGGGCCGTGAGCCGCAGTGGTGCGGCTGGCGAACGCGGGTCAGGCTCCATCCTGGTCCTGACCGGGTGCGCAGTGGTGGTGGCGGTCTTCCTGGGTGCCCTGGCCGTCGTCTCAGCGGTCATCGCCGCCCATCGGGTCCGTTCGGCTGCGGACCTGGCTGCCCTGGCCGCAGCTGACGTAAGTGTCCGGCAACTCCTCGGAACGGAGTCGGGCGCCCACAGTGACGCGTGTGAACTCGCCGGCCGAATCGCCAGTGTCAACGGCGCCGTCCTGACGGACTGTGCCATCGACTCCTCCGGTGATGCGCTGGTCACTGCCCAGGTGCTGATTAGGCTTCGTTGGCCCGGTGCGCCCTCCTTGGCCACTGCTCGGTCCAGGGCCGGACCTGTGTCCTGAGGTTAGGTATCCAGACGCCGGGCCAAGAGCCGCCGGACGGCGACATGTGAGGCCGCCGCACGAGG
>JBDIAO010000071.1:0-14887 GCA_039812375.1 Phycicoccus sp.
GCGTCGTGCTCGTCGACGTGTGTCTGGTCCCACGGCCAGCTGGAGGGCAGCTCCAGCCCGGAGCTGTATCCCTGCCCGGTCAGGACCAGCACGATCGCGCAGAGGGCCAGCAGCAGTCGAGGCTTCATACCTGCAGGAAGGTGTCGGGAGCCCCGACCTGGTGACTGCCTCAGCCGGTGATACCGGCGCGGGCGATCGCCACGGCCGCGCCGACGATGATCGCCGGCCCGAAGGCCAGATGGCTGGTGCGGCTGGCGCCGCGGATCAGCAGCCAAACGGCGGCGGCCGCGCCGGCCGCGAACCCGGCGAGCACACCCGTGGTCACTGCCGACCATCCAAGGGCGCCGAGCATCAGCCCGGTGACCGCGGCGAGCTTGACGTCGCCCAAGCCCATCGACCCGACCACGGCCAGGACGAAGAACAGCACCGCCATGGCGAGCCCAGCCAGCACCGCGGTCACGAGGACATGCCACCCGCCGGCCCCGGCAGCAGCGCCCAGGAGTACCGCGGCGAGGAGCGCCGGCGCCCACCAGCGCAGCACCCGGTCCGGGACCCGGTGCACGTCCAGGTCGATCCAGATCAAGCTCACCGCGCCAACCAGGTAGATCCACGCGGCGATTGCCAGCCATGGATCAGCCAGCACCCCGGCGAGAGCACCGCCGACGGCCGCGGAAGGGACCACGGCCCAGGAGCGGTCCAGTCTCAGACGGGGCTCGTCTTCGTCGATGCGGTAGATCCCGGTGCGCAGCCAGCGCCACAGGGCGGCGCCGGCCAGAGCACCGGCCAGCGCGCCCACGAGGATGGTCCAGAGGGTCACGACGAGCGCGCCTCCGTGGCTGCCAAGCACGCCCGGTGCCAGATCTGCTCCATCAGGTGCGGGTAAGGCGAGCTCGGGCACTGGCAGGTCTCGAAGGTATAGACGAGGCGGGGCAGCCCGGTGCGGCAGCAGTCCTTCTCGCAGCCCGGGCATACGGTGCGGCGAGGGTGGGAGTGGGTCCATTGCGACAGCAGGTCGGCCCCGTTGGGACGTCTGGGCATGGCCGTCTCGGGTTTCAGTGAGACTGGGTGTTGGGAGCCTCGTAGTCCCGACCGTCGACCTTGCGGGGCAGCTCGCCGGCCTCGCCGAGGATCTCGGGGTGGAACCCGAACATCTCTTCCCGCTCGGCGCGCTCGGCCGCCGACTGGGTGTCGTTGTGCTGGGTGTCGCTCATGTCTGTCTCCTTGGGGGGTGGGTCAGGGCTCAGGGGTGACGTCGCGCAGCTGCACGACCATTCGGGTGCCGGTGGTCCCGTCGGGCGAACGGTAGGAGGCCTCCTGGACGCCCACGACCTCGAACTCCAACCCCCTCGGCAGCAGGTGCTGGGTGTTGTCCTTCTTGTCGGACTGGCCCAGGTAGGCGCCGCGTCGGGTCTGCAGCTCGAAGACGGCCACCCGCCCGTCGGGGTCGTGGACGTAGCCGGCGGTCTCGTGCATCTGGTGGGTGGCGTGGGTGAACCGGTCGAAGGCGACCCGGTCGCCGGCGGCGAAGTTGTTGCGCAGGAACCCGGGCAGGTTCTGGTGGTTGATGTAGTAGGGCATCCGCACGTTGCTGTAGAGGACGTGGCCGCGGTCGTTGTGACGCTCGTAGGACTGGATGGCGCGGTCGACGCGCCGAACCTGCTCCTGGTCCTTCTCGCTGAGCGCCTGGATGTCGCCGGTGTTGGCCGACAGCTGGTCGTTGAGGTCACGCCACCGCTCGGGGCGGGTGACCAGGTCCTTCTGGGCACGCAGCTGGGTCAGGGGCATCGTGGCCTGGGTGTCGCGGCGGTCCTTGCTGCGCTCGTTGCGTTGGCGGGAGGAGATCGGTGCCCGCTCCTGTCCTTCGGTGGGCAGGTGCCGGCGCATACGCGGGTCGCCGAGGTCGGCGCTGGTCCCGCGCGGGAAGAGCCGTTCGCGGTCCTTCTGCATCCGGGTCAGTCCGCTCATGCCCTCGGTCATGGCGTCCAGGTCGCGCAGCCCGGACCTGCTGGCCGCACGATCCTGGTGCTCGTCGAGGTCGACCAGCCGGGCGTTCTTGGTCGGTGACGCGCTCGAGCCGCGGTCGGGGTCGACCGTGTAGTCGGGGTGGCCCTTCCTCGGCATCGGCTGGCTCCTCTTCCTCGTGGACTGACGGGCTGCTTGGTGATGGAAGGTGCGCTCTGGGCCGAGCCCGTGACAGCCCGAAGGTCAGAGATCGAACGGCACCGGCGACCGTGCGCCGGACCGGATGCCGTCCAGATGCTCCTGGAGGGAGACGCGGGTATCGGTGTCCCGGTAGGTGACACAGCCTTGCTCGACCTCGAACGCGCGCAGGTCGCAGTCCTGGCACGGGCAGCCGCCGTCGCGGTGCTCTCGTGCCCGGTGCCCGCAGGGGCACTGCCGTTCGGGCGCCAGCCGGATGCCCTCCTCCAGCTGGGCCAGCAGGCGCGTGGTCTTCTCCTCGGTGCTCATCGTCGGCCCTCTCGGATCAGGAACAGTGCGGCGGTGCTCAGATGGGTCTTCGGTGTCGAGGGCTCGACCATCCAGGCTTGGGTGAAGCCCTGGGTGACCTGGTCCCCGCCGGCCTGGAACCGCCACGGGGCCATCTCGGTCAAGACCTGGTGGACCAGCACCGTGGCGTGAAAACGGGTCGGGACCGTCGCCTCGTCGAGGACCTTGCCGCGTCGGGTCAGCTCCGCCACGCGGGAGGGTTCGTCACGGGCGATCGCCAGCTGGCGGATCTTCAGATGCCGGACGGGGATCTCCAGGACGGCGACCCGGTGCGGTTCGAGCCATCGTTGCTTCTCCCACGCCGGCTTGATCCCCATCTTGCGCGGCAGCCGCAGCCCGTCGATCGCCTTGCGGGCGTACCGAGCCTGCTGTTCCTCGCGAGCCAGGGTCTCGGCCGCCGGCCGCAGCAGCTCGATCAGCTGCTGGCGGCGCTTGGGCGGGATGTGCGCCACCGACCGGCCGTGATCGGCGTGCAGCCATCGCTGGACGGTGCGCCGGGTGACTCCCATCGCTGCGGCCGCGGCCGCGGTGTCAGGTGAGGCCGTGTCGTGGCCGAACCCGAACCGTAGGCACATGACCCGTTCCAGCCGGGCCCGGGTCCACAAGGGAGCCATCAGGCGGCCTTCCGGTTGCGGGCCCCGCCGCCGGTCATCGCCATCCACCACCGTAGGGCCGCTCGATGTCGATGGCGTCGACGGCGTCGAACTTCCAGTCATCGAGGTACTCGTTGCCCCAGTGGCCGGTTGCCCAGGTCATGAAGCCCTTCTCCCCACCGTTCTCCCAGGCGTCCATCATCGCCTCGGCGTCGGCGGGGTCTAGCTCGAGCTGGGTGGTCCGGTTGCGCATGTAGTCCCGCCCGGCGGCGTGAGGTCCCTGCAGGCCGGTGATGGACAGTCGTGCCCCGCGGCTGGCGATCGCCTGGCGCATGCTGGATCCGGCCAGGGCGGCCCGGCGCCCGGCCTTGGTGGTCGCGGCCTGACGTGCCTTGGTGGCCAGCGACTTGGCGTGCTGCGCCGAGGGCCGCTGCCCGGCGCCGGTCTGCTCGGTCTTGACCCAGCGCTCGACGGTGCGCCGTGAGACCCCCAAGCTCTTGGCCGCCTTGGTCAGGTCGATCCCGGACTTGGTGCGCCGGGAGGCACCGCCGACGGCCATGAGCATGCCGCGCAGATCGCCTCCGGCCTGCCCCGAGACATCGGCATCCCGGCCGGTGAGGGCCGTGAAGAGCTTGCCGCGCAGGTCGCTCATCACTCAGCCCCCGCAACCCGCTCGACGATGGCGTCCTTGCCCTTGTAGGTGCCTCCGGTCAGGAACTCCAGGTGCTCCTTCAGCGGCGCGCTGCCCTCGACCTTGTAGCGGCCGAGTTCGCGACCCATCCACCGCTCCCCTCCGGGCCACGAGGCGACGGGGTCGGGGTCTGGGGAGGTGTAGAGGACGGTGTCGGCGACGACGGCGACCGGGTAGCGCCCGGTCTCGTTCCCGATGGTGGCGATCCGGCGCAGGATGTTGGTGCGCGCCTTGGCGATGATCATGTGCCGGCGCTCGGGCGCGTACCCGACGCGGCCGGCCATGTGGGTGCTGGATCCGAGCATCCCGATGGTGGGCGCGTAGATCTGCTTGAGCTGGTCGCGCGCGATCTGGCTGTCGATGTCGTCGACGTCGAGCCGAGTCCGGGCGTCGCGGATCCGCTCGTACCAGGGGTCGAGGACGCGGGCCCGCTCGACCCACGTGTAGGCCTCGAGGATCTCGGGCTCATAGCCCTGCTCGGCCGCGAACTCCAAGGCCGGGGTGGTCGCCCAGCGCACCTTGCCGGCGTGCAACCCGCGCGGGTCCAGCGGGTGGGGCATGCGCCAGTCGCCGGTGTCGGGGATCTCGATCCGCCAGTAACCCGGCATCCTGGGCACGAAGGCGGTGCCGTCAGGGTGGTGGACCGGTGCGCCGACACCGAGCTCCAGGCCGCTGACGCCGGCCAGGTAGGACCCGGACCGGTCGTAGGCGTGGATCCACTTGTGAGCCAGCTCCTCGCCGGTGGGCTGCCGGCACCAGGAGATGTCGGCCTCCACGTTGCTCACCTGCGCTGGCGGGCAGGGCTCCAGGACGGGGAAGAACCGGTCGCGGTCGCGATGCCGCAGAGTGGTCATCAGGTCAAGACCGGTGGTGGACCCGGACAGCTGATAGGGGTGTCCGAGGGCATCGGCGAGCAGCCCGATCCGCCGGGCCAGGGTGGCGTGGTCGGGCTGGTCACGCATCAACGCGACGTTGGCGTCGTCTCGGCTCATCGCGGCCAGCAGCACGACCCAGACGGACTTCTCCGTGCCCTTCCAGATCCTGGTCCAGCGGCCCAGTGCGTCATCGCCCTTCCCGCCGAAGCTGTAGCCGGCCTCCTGCGCTGCGGTGACGGCCACGCTGGTCGCGCTGCTCTCCCGGGCGACCTTGTCCTTGTCCTGCTCGGCGGCCTTGGCGATCGCCTCGACGTCGATGCCCAGGCGACGAGCCAAGTCGTCGCCAACCCACACCTGCGCCGCGGCGTCGAGGTACTTGGTGACCGCGGTTCCCAGAGACAGCCATTGAGCCAGCCGGACCAGGTCGCCGGCGTGCTGAGGTCCGTCTCCAGGCATCTCGACGAACTCGCCGTTGCTGAGCCAGATCCCGTCGACGTCGACGACGGCGGCCGCGGCCCGGAACTTGGTCTCCGTCACAGCCGCCTTGGCGGGGCTGGTGCGCCCCTTGGTCGGCGCCGGCGTCGGATCTGGTGCCGGCGCTTCCGGTTGGGTGGTGGCCTGGACGTCGGTGTCGGGCTGCTGGCCGCGCATCCATGGGTGGCCGACCGGGGTCTGTGCTGCGCGGTCGGTGACGGTGCTGCCCTCCCAGCACACCGTGTGCACGCGGACTCCGGAGATGACCACGCCACTGCGCACTCCGCAGACCACGCACGGGGCCACGTCGCCGCTGCTCCGCGGCTCGGTCCAGCCCACGACTCCGTCGAGGTCGGTGTGCGGTCGCGCGGTGAACTCGGGCTCGTCCATGGGGGTCTCCTCGCTGGGATGGTCAGTCCCGTCATGGTCGCCGCTGTGGTCGGTGCCGGCGCCGGTCCCAGACTCGGTCATCGTGTGCGCGGTGTCCACTGCGTGTGGGTCCGGAGTGTTCAGCCCGGGGATCTCCAGGACCGGGTCCTCGCCGTAGGTGTCCGGTGCCGTTCCACTGCCGTCGGGGTGGTGGTTCCCGGGTCCGCTGTGGGGGTCGTCGCCGCCGGGGAAGTCTCCGCCGTCCTCTGGGTCATCACCCACCGCATCGTCCTCGTCGTCGATGACGCGATCGAGGTAGAGCGTGACCATGCGGGCGTCCCGCTCCTCGGCGTGGATGCGGCACTTGACCGTGTGACGGGTGCGCCCCTCGGAGGTGTCGGGGATCAGGACATGCTCGTCGTGCAGGGCGCGGCACGCGGTGTTGCGGTCGATCTCGAGTTTTTCGGCCTGGGTCGCCGAAGCGGCCTTGAGGACGGCCTCGAGCTGGGTGGACTCGCACATCAGCACCCGACCGCGGTCCTTGGGTCCGGGGTCGTGCATGACGTAGCCCAGCCGGATCCCGTTGCGCTCCAAGCGGTACTTGCTCGGCGAGCCCATCATGTCGGTCTCGGTGACGGTGCGCCGCCACCCCAGGCGCCCGGCCAGCGGCCATGGCGGGCACTCTCCGGTACGGACGTCGTCGACGTAGGCGATGCCCTGACGCAGCGCGTAGGCGAGCAGCTCTCGTGCCCGGGCACCGGTGGTGCGGGGCATGTCGGGGTTGACCGCCGCTCGTCCTGCCTCGTGCAGTGCCTCGTCAACCCGGCGCAGGGTCCGCACGCGCTCCTCGGCGGTGATCGCTCCCACCTCGAACAGGAAGTCGGTCATGGCGACCCAACCGACCCAGGTGTGGGAGATGGCGGCGGCCTGACGCACGCTCTCCCCCGCGCGCTCGACCAATGCATCGGCGTAGGCGTCGGCGATCTCCATGTAGTGGGCGCGCTTGCCCATCAGGTCACCAGAGAGCCAGGAGATGTAGGAGGCCATCACCAGTGCCCGCTGGTGGCGAGAGAGTGCCTCGTCCAGGGGGAACAACAGCGCGGTGTCGACGTCCTCCCGGGCCAGGGGGACGACCAGCATCCGCTCGGCGCCGGACCCGGGACGGGGCATGACCTCCGAGGTGCACAGGCCGCTGGCGCGGGGCCCGGTGCCGTCGCTGACCGAGAGCCCGTCTCGCGATGAGCGGGAGCGCTCCTCCTGGTTGTGGATGAGCCGGGCGGTCTCTTCGAGGTGCTTCTGTGCCTCCAGCCAGCTGCGGGTGGGCGCGAAGTCGTCCATCCAGTAGAGGCAGTCCTTGGCGTTGTGCAGCTTGAACCGCAGCGCGTTGAAGGTGTCGCCGTTGCCGGACATGGAGGACGCCGGCTTCTTGTGCTCCCACTTCTCGCCGAAGTGCTGCATCGCCTTGGCGGCCACCGAGGTCTTGTAGGACCCCGGAGGTCCGACCAGGGTGAGCACCCATGGGTTGTGACCCAGCACCGCGCGGAAGACCTGTCCGAGCAGCGGGGCCGCCACGCGCCCCGGCAGCCGGTCCAGCATAGTGGCCGAACCGTTCTGCCAGGCCGTGCGCAGAGCCTTCGCCTCACGGATGGGGTCGGGGAAGTTGTAGCGCTCGATGGGCCCGGAGAAGGCGACTTCGACGTCCTCGTGCCCGGTGGGGGTGATCGCGCCTCTGCGGTGGATGAACCGGTGGGTGCCGTCGGCGTTCTCCCTCCACCCTGTGGCCCGGTAGAGCACCTCGTCGACGACGTTCTCGCTGATCGCGAGGATGGCCCGCTGCAGCTGGTCCAGTCCGGCCCGCTTGTGGTCGTAGTCAGGGGGCCCGGGCAGCGACTCCAGCCACGAGTGGTCGCGCCACTGGTCGGCCATGACGCGGATCTCCAGCAGCTCCCCGGTGATCTCGTCCGGGTACTGCAGCCGAACCGCGATCAGGGTCTTGGGTGCGCTCACCCGCCGCTTGGTCGGTGTCGATCGACCCATGAGCTCGGTGTCCTCGACGTCGTGGTTGTGCTCTACCTCGAGGTACTCGCGGCAGGACACCCGCACGATCATCGACAGCAGCGTCTTGAACTTGCCCGGCTCGTCTTGGTCCTCATCCCACTCGTCCCGCTGCCTGCGGCTCGAACGGTCCGGCTCCCACTGCACGATCTTGCCGTCCAAGACGCGGAAGGGAGTGTTGCCTGACCCCACACCCTTCTGTCCCAGCCAGTCGCTGTCCTCGGTGACGACGTCGGTGGGCGAGGCCTTGGGCGTGGGCTCTCCATCTGCCGGCGCGGGCGAGTTCGCCGGCGGCTGGGCAGCCGGCCGCAGCGACTCCGGCACGGGGACCTGGACCTGCAGGTGACACCGTCGAGCAGCCTCGGTCCCCTCGGCCAGCAGCGCCTCAGCCGCCTCGATGGCCTCCCCCACCCACTCGGTGCCGATGCGCATGCCCGCAGCGCAGAGCTGGTCGACGAGATCGCGCAGCGACTCCTGCCTGACCTGGCTCTCCAGAGCCCACCGCTTGGCGAAACGGCGGTTGTCCTCAACGTCCTGGCCCTCATCGGCCAGCTCCCACCGGCCCTGAGCCTCCTCGATCGCCTGCTGCAGCGAGCGTGCCCGGTCCTTGACCGAGGTCAGCTCGTGCCAGACAGCGACCTCCTCGACCGCGACCCACTGCAGCGCATCCAGACCCTTGCCGGCCTCGACGTGGTCGGTGAAGTCGGTCTTGGCATCTTCCAGGTCAGGCAGGCGGAGCAGTACCTTGGCTCCGACGCCAGTGAGCTTGGCGTGCAGGTCAACCCCGCGGGCCCAGCCTGTGGAGTCCCGGTCGAGGACGACGACGACCCGGGCGTTGGTGAACTCCTCAACCAGGTCCGCGGGGAAGCTCTTGCCGCCCTGGGTGTTGGTCGTAGCGACCAGCCCCAGCCGCTCCGCCGTGTGGACGTCCTTCTCCCCCTCGAGGAGCCAGACCTCGCTCCCGGCCTTGACCGCAGCAGCGACCTGCGGGGCGCGGTAGATGACCGGGTAGAACTCCTCAGGCTTGCGCTTGACCCGCCGCCCGTCACGGGTGACGAAGAGCTGCCGAAACTGCTTGTGCCGCTCGCCCTCGGCGGTGCACTCCTCGCGGATGACCTCCTGGACCAGCCGGTCCTCGTGGTCGACGTAGGGGTAGCGCTCGATCTCGACCCAGTGGTGCTCGACTGCGGGAGCGGGCGCCGCGGGCGGCTTGGGCAGCAGGGAGGGAAGGCGGCCCAGCTTGCCGCGGCGCTGACCCGCACGGCGACGCGAGGGGCTCTTCCCGACGCGATACAGGCTGCGGTCTCGCTCTGGGAGAGGCTCGTCGAACAGGTCGCTCATCGTCAGGCCGAGCGCCTCGACGATCTGCTCGGCCTGTGCCTGGCACCCGTGGCAGTAGAGCAGGACCCCTCCCCCACGCGGTCCACCACGCCAGGTGATGTGCAGCGAGGGTGTGCGCTCGTCATGAACCGGGCAGCCCGCCATCAAGCTGTGCTGGCGCCGCGAGGCAGTGGTCAGCCCGCGTGCTTCGATCGCGTTGACGACGCGATCGAAGGAAGAGTGTGCCCCGCCTCCGCCAGATTGGCGGGTCGGCTCAGTCACGGCGTGGTCACCTCCCATCACCGGGGAGGGACACGCCGAAGCGCGCGTCGAGAGAACCCTGACTCAGAGTCAGGTACTCTCGGATTGGTCGAGGCCACAGCAGCCTTTCGTAGTCGGAGACGCCGCCCCACATAGCCGCCAAGCAGAGGGGGTGGCGTTCTTCGTTGTCTGGGGACTTATCCCACCCGCAGGAGCGCCTCCTGGTCTGGGTCGTCGAGTCGTGCGTAGTCGGGGACGTCGAGGCCGTGGTGCTCGGCCAGAAGCGCCGTGACGTAGTCGGACAGGCTCTGGTAGCCGGCGCGCTTTCGCGCCCCGTCGAAGATGGCCCACTGACTGCGGGGCACACGAACAGTGATCGCGCGGCGATCGCCCTTCGGCCTGGTGCCGGGCTTGGCTCGGGACTCCATGGCTCATTCCTACCGGCGCCTAGATGCTGCATCAGGGATCTCATGGCCACCGGCGTGTCGTTGCAGTCGAGGACCCCAAACGCCGTCATGGATGCGGAAGGTGCGGTCACTGCGTCCTGTGTGACAAGCCGAGACGAAGTTCCTCTCCCGCACAGCTCCCCCGCAGACACCCAAGCTGCGCCGCGCCTCGCTCCCACCACACACCGCGGGCCGGCGCCGCCGCCCCCCTGCTGCGAGAGAGCGAGAGAGAGGAGGAGCGCGCGCGTGTGCAAGAGCCTCGCGCGCGTGCCCACACGCATAGACATGGGGATGAGTTTGGTGGGAAACGTGGGAAACGAGGGTGTCTGCGCAGGTCAGAGACGGTTTTTCACTTCCCACTGAGGGGGGAAACGAGGTGGGAAACGTAGGTGGGAAGTGAGGAGGAGAACGCCCGCGGGGGGTGTTTTGCTCCCGGTCTGAGGGTTTGGAAAACAGTGACCCCCCTGCCGGCAAGGGGCGGCAGGGGGGAGCGGTATGAGCGCGTTGGGAAGTGCTAGTAGCGCTGCTCTACGCGCCGGCGCGGGTCGCCTGGGAGCCCCCGCTCGCGCCGCTGTTGCTCTACCCGCAGGCGGACTCCGTTGCCGGTGCGGTGGATCACGGTGAGGGGGGCGATGCTGTCCCAGCCGAGGTCCTCGGCGAGTTCGGTGGCGAGGTCGCAGAAGGTGTCTTCGAGGATGTTGTCCGCTGCGGCGTACATGCCGTGCATCTGGCGCAGTTCCCAGACCTGGCTGAATGGATTGGGCAGGGGGATGCCGCGCAGGGCTCGCCTGGCCTCGGGGTGGTTGCGGACGCGGCCGCCGAGTGCGTTGTAGCGCAGGATGTCGACGTCGGTCTTGGTCATCCCGACCAGCTCCAGGCCGGCGCGGTAGTCCGGGCACCGCTCGCGAGCGAGAGCGAGAGGGTCGAGCATGGCGTCTTGTATGCCGCCGGCGTAGTAGCGCAGCTCATGCAGCTGGATGTCGAGGCGTCGCAGGTGACCGGGGGTGGTGAACTCCACCCGCCCCTTAGTCCAGGTCAGCGCGATCGACATCGGGTCCTCTGGCACCCAGCGGAACTTGGACTGGTCGTACATGCGCCGGTGCCACGTCATGTCCTCGAGCCAGTCGGAGGGCTTTCGCGCGGCAGTCATGGCTCCATGATGCCCCGACACACCACTCCCCCACCAGAGGCACACCGGCATGGCACCACTCACGCACCGGGTACCCACCATCGCCACACCACTGGCACACCACTAACACACCACTTAGACAGTGGAGGGGCAACAGACCGTCAATGAGGGGGCAACAGGGGCACAGTGGGGGGCGCACAGTCCGCTAGCAGGTGCCTACACAAGCGCAAACAGAGGCCACACAGACCGGCAACAGAGGGCCAAGGGCCGGTCTGTTGACAGTCAGTGGACGGTCTAAGAGGGGCTAGTTAGGCGGACACGGGGGGGCCACATGCCGCCTGTGGACCCACAACGATGCGACAGTGGGGGGACAGGTGGGCCAGAGTGGACCCACTGAAGACCGTCCGTTGGGGGTCAGTAGGCGCACCGCGAGGGAGCAGTTGGCCCTCATCTGACATTCGCTTGTCACAGGCACCGGCCTCGGGTCACCTTCCACGGGCATGAGCGTGATGGAGGGACGGATGTCCGAACCTGAGCTGCCGGACGCGGCCGCACTGAGTCGTGTGGTGGCCGTGATCAACGGCAAGGGCGGGGTGCTGAAGACCAGCATCGTGGCCAACGTCGCCGGGTGTCTGGCAAAGAGCATGCGGGTGCTGGTGATCGACCTCGACATCAGCGGGAACCTGAAGATGGACCTGGGCATGACCTCCGCCGCCGAGGATGACGCCGGCAAGAGCGTCGTCGACGCCGTCTGGTCCGGCGCTGACCTTCAGATCGTGCGCGAGGTGCGGCCCAACTTGGACATGATCTTCGGTGGCCGTGCGCTGGAGATGCTCAGCTCGTTGGCAAAGTCGTCGATGTCCGATGAGCTGCCGACCGGGTCGATCGCCACGGAGTTCGCTTCGCGCCTGGCCGACGTGGCCGAGGACTACGACCTGGTCCTGCTGGACTGCCCTCCTGGCAACGGTGACCTTCAGGATATGGCGCTGACCGCCTCGCGATGGGTGTTGATCCCGACCAAGACCGACCCCGGGTCCTGGGACGGGCTGCTCGGGGTGGGTCCTCGCGTCAAGCGCGCTCGTGCGATCAACCCTGATCTGGGCTACCTGGGTGTGGTTGTCACTGCGCACAACCCGCAGGCGACTCGGGTCATGCGCAACACCAAGGTCCGCCTGGAGGAAGTGGGGGAGACCGTGCCGCTGCTCCAGGCCTATGTGCGCCACTCAGAGAGCTCCGCGCACGACTGCCGCTACCGCGGGCAGCTCGCTCACGAGCTCGCCGCCGACGTCGACGCCAACCGTGCGGAGCGACTCGAGGCACTCAGCGCCCGTCGCCGGGGTGAGGACTCCGTCGACAACGTCATCCCGCTCCCGGTCGCGCTCTCCGGCACGGCCGACTCTCTCGCGGGTGACTACGACCGGCTCGCCGCCGAGATCTGCGCCAGGATCTCGGCCGCCGAGACCGGAGCTACGTACCTGGCAGGAGCAGAGGCATGACCACATCCGGAACCGGCTCGGCCCGAGAGATCCCGCCCGGCCGCCTGTCCAACTTCGAAGACGTCCCCGTCGAGGACGCACCGACGCCGCTGCTGCCGCCCCGTCGCACCTCCCAGTCACCCTCGTCGGCGCGTGGCACGACCAACCGGTCCAAGAAGGCCGCAGAGCGCCCTGTGCGGGCCGCTGAGACCTCTACGGCCTCGCCGGAGCACACCAGCCCCTCCGATCCCTCCGCGGCGCCTGAGACGGCTCAGAAGGGCCCCGAGGACAAGGTCCGGCCCTCCAACGTGCACATCCCGGTCGCACTGCTTGATCCGCTGGTCGCCAAGTGCAAGGCGGACGGACTGTCCCACGGTGAGGTCATCATCGTGGCCATCGAGAACGCCCACCCCCGGCTGAAGGACCTCATCCACCCGGTGGCGACCGCCGGCGGAGGGCTGTTCGCCTCCAGGCGCAGCCGCGCTTCACGCAAGACAGATGGCCCACTGACCCCCCTGAACTACCGGCTCCGTGAGGCTGACTTCGCCACCTTGGACCAGCTCGTCGAGGAGTTCGGTGCCAGCTCGCGAGGACACCTCATCACCGCGGCCCTGAGCGACTTCTTCGGCGACAACTGAATCTCGATCCAGAAGCCAGAACCTCAACCAAACCCGAAAGGCCCGACCAGCCAATGTCGACCACGACTCCCGCCACCGAGACCTGGCGGCAACAGCGTAAGAACCCCACCGATGGGGAACCGACATCGGCCCCGGGGGAGCAGTTCGCCCCGCCGCCGAAGCTGCGCCGCCGCCCGGTGCTGATCGCGGCATCAGTGGCCGCGATCTGCCTGGGGGCACTGGCCAGCATGTGGGCGTACCAGTCCACCTCCGACGCCCACAGCGTCCTGGCCGTGCGCCAGACCATCGAGCGCGGCGATGTCATCACCGCCGAGGACCTGATGACCGTCAACATCAGCGTCGACCCCGCCCTGAAGCCGCTCTCGGCCGACCAGGCCAACAGCGTCGTCGGCAAGCACGCTGCCCTGGACATGTCGGCCGGGGGAGTGGTCACCCAAGACCAGATCACCGAGCAGGCGCTGCCAGCCAAGGGCTCCTCCGTGGTCGGCATCGCGCTCACCCCGGGCATGCTGCCCGCCAACCAGATGCGTGTCGGCGACCAGGTCAGGGTCGTGGTGACCCCCGGGCAGCAAGGCGAGATGCCCACCACCGACCCTGACTCCATCCAAGCCGTCGTCGTCGGCGTGGCCAAGGACGAGACCACCGGCAACGCCATCGTCAACGTCCAGGTCCCCACCAACGACGGACCGATGCTGGCCGCTCGAGCCGCCACCGGCAAGGTCGCGATCGTCCTCGACAGCCGGAGCTGACCCCATGGCGCTCATCGTCCTGACCTCCGCCAACGGATCCCCCGGCGTGACCTCCTCCGCGCTAGGCCTGGCCATGGCCTGGCCGCGACCCAGC
Organism: Phycicoccus sp.; assembly: GCA_039812375.1. Taxonomy (GTDB): domain Bacteria; phylum Actinomycetota; class Actinomycetes; order Actinomycetales; family Dermatophilaceae; genus JAGOME01. The sequence goes on from JBDIAO010000071.1 coordinate 13,678, forward strand.
ATCCTCGTCGACGCCGACCCGACCGGATCCCGGGCGATCCCCGCCGGCTACTTCCGCGGCGGCCAGCTACCCACCGAAGGCTCCATCATCGACCTCGCGCTGGCCCACCGCCAAGGCTCCCTGGTCGAAGAGCTTCCCCGGCTGCTGATGCGCATCCCCAACACCCATATCCAGCTCCTCAACGGGCCGGTCCGGCACAACCAGGCACGCGCCCTGGACAGCCTGTGGGAGCCTCTGGCCGGCGTCTTCAAGAACCTCGAGCGCAACGGTCAGGACGTCATCGTCGACGCCGGCCGACTCGGGCTGGAGGGGTCGCCCTTCAAGTTGCTCGCGGCCGCCGACCTAGCGCTCCTGGTCACTCGCTCCACGGTTCCTGCCCTCGTCGGCGCGGCCTCCTGGTCGCCGACCCTGCGAGACACCTTCACCCGATCCGGCGCCGCCACCAGCCTGGGAGCACTCATCGTGGGCCCGGGCATGCCCTTCACCGCATCCGAGGTCGCCAAGACCCTCCAGATGCCCGCCGTCGCCTCCCTGGAATGGGACCCCACCTCCGCCGAGGTGTTCTCCGTCGGCAACCAGCCGCGCCGCAAGTTCGAGAACGCAGGGCTGAGCAAGTCCCTGCGGGCCGCCGTCCAGGCCATCCAATCCACCCTGTCTAGCTCCCGAGCTGCGATCGACCTCGCAGTCGGGGAGAGGAGCCAGTCATGACCAGTCAGATCCAAGCGCTTATCGACGACGACACCGTCGAGAACATCATCATCACCGGCTCTCAGGAGGTCTGCGTGCAGAAAAGCGACGGGACCCTCACCGCCGTTGGCCCCGTGGCCGACTCCGACCGTGAGCTCCTCGACTTCCTTGGAGGATTCCGTGACTGACCGTCTCGACCCCACCTCGCTGCCAATCTTCGGAGCCACCTCGCCCAACGGCCATCACCAGGTCCCGACGATCTCCCTCGCGCCCTCACCCGTCGCGCCTTCGGCCCGCTCCCTGGCGGGTCCGATCGGGGGCGTGGCCCGAAGCCCTGAACGGCCCGCTCCCGCTCCTGCGCCGACCGCTCTACCTCCGCCGGCTGCACGGCCTACCGGCGTCGCCCCGGGCGGAATCGACTGGCACCAGGTCGCGATGCTGCGCGCTCAGGCCTCGGACCAGCTGACCGCGGCGCTGGGGGAGGAGCGGGGCATGGACCCCGAGACCGAGCGCGAGCTTGGTC
>JBDIAO010000072.1:0-14378 GCA_039812375.1 Phycicoccus sp.
CCTGCAGGACGTCTCGGCCAGGCTGCCACAGGTCGCCGTGGTGGCGGACAGTGAAGCGCTCATACCCAACGGCACCGAGCTGGCCATGCTCGACGACCAGGCCGGTCTCCTCACGAATCTCACGGGTGGCGTTGGCACGCACCGACTCCCCCGGCTCTCGCCACCCGCCCGGACTGCCCCACTGCTCGCGGCGCACCGAATAGACCGCGAGTAGGTCGCCGCGGGCGTCGGCGACGAAGGCCATCGCCGCGAACACCCGGTGCTCCGGGTACTCGACGCGGCCGCCGACCAGCTCGACGTCAGCGAGCGTGCCGTCCCCGAAGACCAGTGAGGTGACCTTGGCGATGCCCCGGTCCCCACGCCGCTTGCGCAGGCGCATCCCGGTGCGCTGCAACGTCGCGAGCAGCTCCCGTGCGGAGACCGGGCGGGCACCGGCCGCCAGCGCAGCAGGGTGGAGGGACTCGGGTATGTCGTAGTGGTCACCCTCGAAACCGCGCCGCGGGATCCCCAGTCCCCCGGCGAAATCGTGCAGCTCCTCCAGGGAGGTGTCACTGACCAGGTGCGACCAGAGTCGACCGTGCGCGGGCCACGCCGGTGGGTCGATAAGCACGGCCATTGCAGCATCGTAGGCACCGTCGCTGGCGATGGCCGGGCCAGCGCTGTGGATAACTCGGTGGTCTTGTCGTCGACGCGCCCTAGCCTCTGCTCAACCGCCGGGGCGACGAGCACCGGCACGGACGACAAGGAGACAACCATGACCACGCAGTTCCAGGTCGACACCGACCTCATCCAGGCCGGCGCGAGCGACATAGCCCGGATCGCCGCAGACATCGAGACCCAGGTGCAGGCGATGATGGGCCGACTGGACAGTCTCCAGGATGCCTGGAGGGGCACCGCAGCCACTCGCTTCGCGGCAGTGGCCGCACAGTGGCAGTCCACCCAGCGTCAGGTCCGCGAGTCGCTGGACTCCATCGGGCAGGTTCTCGGGCAGGCCGGCACGAACTACGCCGAGGCTGAGGCGACAGCGACACGGATGTTCGGCTGACCCAGGTCGCTACCCGGTGCATCGCCCCCGGGTAGGCCGCCCGGTGCACCGCCACCGGGTAGCGTCCGTGCGCTACTCGGTGGCGATGGCCCGCAGGATGTCCAGCCGGGCGGCTCGGCGGCCCGGCCATACAGCGGCCAGGACACCGACGAGCACGGCGAGTGCGACGAAGACGACGAGTTGGCCGGTCGGGATGGCGAGCACGTCGATGCCCTGGTCCGCCACCGCCCGCTGCAAGGCGATCCCGAAGACGAGGCCGAGTGCGATCCCGAGCAGTGCTCCGAGCAGGGCGATGGCGACCGACTCCAGCCGGACCATCGCGCGCAGTTGCCGACGGCTCAGGCCGACGGCCCGCAGCAGCCCGATCTCCCGGGTGCGTTCGATGACCGACAGCGCGAGGGTGTTGACGATGCCGAGGACGGCGATGACCACGGCGAGTCCGAGCAGGGCATAGATGATCGTCAGCATCTGGTCGATCGGCTTGCGCTGCTCTGCAGCGAAGGCGACTTGGTCTTTGGCTGAGACGAGCGGCTGGTCGGCCAGTGCGTGTTCGATTCCGGTGAGCACGGAGGACGCCGAGGCACCAGGAGCCCGCTTGACATAGAGGGCGCTGTCTTGCTCCGGCACTCCCAGGGTGGCGAAGCCGGCGAAGGAGAAGAGCGCGGTGGCCTGCACCGCGGGGCTCTGGTCGTAGGTGGCGACGACCGTGAAGCTGCCGGTCGTGCCGCGGTAGGTCACCGGCAGGGTGGAGCCGACACCAACCCCCAGGGTGCTCGCCTGGCCTTTCTCCAGCGCCACGGTGTCGCCGGTCAGCCCGGCGAACGACCCCGCGGACAGGGTCAGCTGCCACATCTGGAGCATGGTGTCCGGGTCGATCGCGTGCGCGAGGAGGCGGTCCTGGCCAACCTTGACCATGGCGTCGCGCTGGGCTGCGACCACACCGACGCCCGGTACCGCTGCCACCCTCTCGGCGATCTGCGGGGCGAACCCCTGGCCCATGACCGCGCCGACGACATAGTCACCGGCGAACTCCTGGGCGTACGCCTTGTCGATACTCGCCTTCGCTGACGCGCCCAAGGTGGCCATCATCGTCACCAGGGTCACGCCGATCATCAGGGCCGATGCGGTGGCTGCGGTACGTCGCGGATTGCGGTCGGCGTTCTGGCGCGCCATTGTGCCGACGACCCCGAAGAGCCATCGGTATGCCGCCCCGAGGCCACCGGTGATCGGTCGCCCGAGCACCGGTGAGGTCAGCGCCACCCCGACGACGACGGCGAGGATGCCGCCGCCGAGGATGGTCAGGGTGTGCCCGGTGTCGCGGTAGAGACCGGCATACATCGCCCCCGCCCCGGCCACGACGAGGATGCCGCCGACGACGAGTCGCCGCCCAAGACCCCCTTCGGTCAGGGCCGCATCGTCCCGCATCGCCGCGACCGGGGGCACCGCGCCGGCCTTGCGTGCCGGCAGGAGTGCCGCGGTGACGGTGACGAGCAGGCCCACGGCATACGCGATGAGTATGGTGCGGGGTCGGAAGACGAGGCTCACACCGCCCAGGTCGAGTCCGACGGTGGAGAACACTCGGGCGATGCCCCAGGCCAACCCGACCCCCACGATGAGGCCCGCGGTGGAACCGACGAGGCCGATGAGGACCGCCTCGAGCAGAACCGACGACGTGACCTGAGCCCGGGAGGCCCCGACAGCGCGGAACAGGGCGAGCTCGCGGGAGCGCTGGGCGATGAGGATGGAGAACGTGTTGACGATCAGGAAGGCGCCGACGGCCAGGGAGACCCCGGCGAAGACGAGGAGGAAGTTGTTGACGAAACCGAGGGCCTCCTGGATCCGGGAGGCACTCTTGGCGGCCTGGGCGTCCCCGGTCACGGCCTGGTAGCCGGCCGGTAGCCGCTTGGCCACCTGGGCGCGCAGGCTCTCCTGGGACACCCCGGGATCGGCGGTGACCCAGATGTTGGTGTAGACATCCTGTCCCTGGAACGCCACCTCCTGCGCTTGTGCGGTGTCGAAGACGGTCACGCTTGCCCCGAGCAACCCCGAAGAGGTCATCGTGCCGACAAGGGTCTCCTCGATGGGGGTGGGCGAGAAGGCGGTGACGAGCTTGACCCGCTCTCCGAGGACATAGCCGGCGCTGGCCGCAGTCGCGGTGTCGAGGGTGACCTCGCCTGAGGTCGCGGGCCAACGGCCCCGGTCGAGGCTGAACGGACTGGTGCCGTGTGCCGCCGTGGCCCCGGTGTGGTTGATGCCCAGAGACGGGGGCCCACCGCCGCCGAGGACCTTGCCGTCCTTGGCGACAACAAAGATGCCCGGCAACAGGACGTTGCCGTCGACCCGAGCCGCACCCGGGGTGTCCCGCAGGGTCGCCAGCAGCGACCCGGGCACCGTGCGGGTGCCTTGGGCGGCGTCCGCCCCTGCGGGACGTTCCGCCGCGGAATCGGTGGCCGGGCTGACGATGACGTCGCCGACCGCACTCTTGGTGATCCCGTCGAAGGCTCGGGCAAGGGTGTCGGTGAAGATGAACGACCCGGCGACGAAGGCGACGCCGAGGACGACGGCGAAGGCGCTCATGAACAGGCGGCGCTTGCGGGCCATCAGCCCGGCCCAGGTGGCCCGGATCACGAGGGTGCCAGCGTTCGGGCCCGGGCATCGAGGCTCTTCATCCGCTCTAGGACAGTGTCCGCACTGGGGTCCCGTAACTCGTCGACGACGTGGCCGTCGGCCAGGAAGACAACCCGGTCGGTCCACGCCGCCGCGCCGGCGTCGTGGGTGACCATGACAACGGTCTGCCCGAACTCGTCGACGCTGCGGCGCAGGAACCCCAGGACCTCCGCCCCCGACGTGGAGTCGAGGTTTCCGGTGGGCTCGTCAGCGAAGATGATGGACGGCCGGCTCACCAGGGCACGGGCGCAGGCGACCCGCTGCTGCTGCCCGCCGGAGAGCTCGCTGGGCCGGTGGCTCAGCCGATCGGCGAGCCCGGTGGCGGTGATGACCGTCTCGAACCACTGCGGGTCGGCGGCACGGCCGGCAATGGCCAACGGGAGAAGGATGTTTTCCCTCGCCGACAGGGTGGGGACGAGGTTGAAGGCTTGGAAGACGAAACCGATCTCGTCACGACGCACCCGGGTCAGGACGGCCTCTTTCAGCTCGGTCAGGTCCGTGTCGCCGAGGAAGACATGCCCTGCCGTCACCGAGTCCAGCCCGGCCGCGCAGTGCATCAGGGTGGACTTGCCCGACCCCGACGGGCCCATGACTGCGGTGAACTCGCCGCGGTACAGGTCGAGGTCGACGTCGCTGAGGGCCCGTACGGCAGTCTCGCCCTTGCCGTAGACCTTCGTCAGGCCGCTCACTCGGGCCGCGGCCGGTCGGGCGTGTCGGCCGCCCTCCTGGGGCCCCGCCCGTGGGGTGTCTCTCGCAGGGGCACCGGCAGCGGGTCCCATCGGGTCCGGCTCAAGGGTGGGGTCGGTGCGTCGGCTCATGGGCGGAACGCTACGTCCCCACCCTGAGCCTGGGTCATCCGCACCACCGATCAGACGCCGCGTGGGTGGCAGAACCCGACGGGGAGTCACCCGACGGGGAGTCACCCGACGGGGAGTCACCGGACCACGCGGAGTCACCGGGCACGGCCCCCTGGTATGCGCCGAGGGCGGGCTCCCAGCTGGGAGCCCGCCCTCGGACGGGGTGTGCTGTGAGCGACGGGTTGGTCAGAAGCCCATGCCGCCCATGTCGTCGCCACCGGGCATGGCCGGGGCGGCCTTCTCCGGCTTGTCGGCAATGACGGCCTCGGTGGTGAGGAAGAGTGCAGCGATGGACGCGGCATTCTGCAATGCCGACCGAGTGACCTTGGCCGGGTCGATGATGCCGGCCTTGATCATGTCGACGTACTCACCGGTCGAGGCGTCCAGGCCCTCACCGGCGGGCAGGTGCTTGACCTTCTCGGCCACGACACCGCCCTCAAGGCCGGCGTTCGCGGCGATCTGCTTGAGCGGTGCCTCAAGCGCGACCTTGACGATGTTGGCACCAACGGCCTCGTCACCGGTGAGGCTCAGGCCCTCGAAGGCGCTCTTGGCGGCCTGAAGCAGGGCCACGCCGCCACCGGCGACGATGCCCTCCTCGACGGCAGCCTTAGCGTTGCGGACGGCATCCTCGATGCGGTGCTTGCGTTCCTTGAGCTCGACCTCGGTGGCTGCGCCCGCCTTGATGACGGCGACGCCGCCGGCGAGCTTGGCCAGGCGCTCCTGGAGCTTCTCCCGGTCGTAGTCGGAGTCGCTCTTGTCGATCTCGGCGCGGATCTGGTTGACCCGACCCTTGATCTGGTCATCGTCGCCGGCGCCCTCGACGATCGTCGTCTCGTCCTTGGTGACGACGACCTTGCGGGCCTTGCCGAGCAGGTCGAGGTCCGCGGTGTCGAGCTTGAGCCCGACCTCTTCGGAGATGACCTGGCCGCCGGTGAGGATGGCGATGTCGGCGAGCATGGCCTTGCGACGGTCACCGAAGCCGGGGGCCTTGACCGCGACGGACTTGAAGGTGCCGCGGATCTTGTTGACGACCAGGGTGGACAGTGCCTCGCCCTCGACGTCCTCGGCGATGATGAGCAGCGGCTTGCCGGACTGCATGACCTTCTCCAGCAGCGGGAGCAGGTCCTTGATGGCGGAGATCTTGGAGTTGACGATGAGGAGGTAGGGCTCCTCGATGGTCGCCTCCATCCGCTCCGGGTCGGTGACGAAGTAGTGGCTGATGTAGCCCTTGTCGAACCGCATCCCCTCGGTGAGCTCCAGCTCGAGGCCGAAGGTGTTGGACTCCTCGACGGTGATGACGCCTTCCTTGCCGACCTTGTCCATCGCCTCGGCGATCATGTCGCCGATCTGGTTGTCAGCAGCGGAGATCGACGCGGTGGCCGCGATCTGCTCCCGAGTCTCGACATCCTTGGCGTCGGCGAGCAGCGCGTCGGCCACGGCCGCGGTGGCCTTCTCAATGCCGCGCTTGAGGCCCATCGGGTTGGCGCCCGCGGTGACGTTGCGCAGGCCTTCCCGCACCAGCGCCTGGGCGAGCACGGTCGCGGTCGTCGTGCCGTCACCGGCGACGTCGTCGGTCTTCTTGGCGACCTCTTTGACCAGCTCGGCGCCGATCTTCTCGTAGGGGTCGTCGAGCTCGATCTCCTTGGCGATGGACACACCGTCGTTGGTGATCGTGGGGGCGCCCCACTTCTTCTCCAAGACGACGTTGCGGCCCTTGGGGCCCAGGGTGACCTTGACCGCGTCGGCGAGGGTGTTCATGCCCCGCTCGAGCCCGCGGCGAGCCTCTTCATCGAAAGCGATGATCTTGGCCATTCGGAGGGTTCCTCCCACACGAATCGTTGGTGGAGCCGGACGGTGCCCGCGACGGACGATGGCGTGTTCCGCCGGCTCACGTCGCCGGGGACACCCCACCTCACCGGACCGGCGAGATTGTCACTCTCATGCCGAGAGTGCTAAGCCTCATTATTGGCACTCTCCCCCTAAGAGTGCAAACGAGCGGGGTCAGCGCTCCAGGCCGAGCTTGCGGGCCGAGCGGGCCCGCTGCCGCTGGCTGCGCAGCCGGCGGAGCCGCTTGACGAGCATCGGGTCGTGGGCCAGCGCGGCCGGATCGTCGAGAAGGCCGTTGAGGACCTGGTAGTACCGCGTCGAACTCATGTCGAAGAGCTCCTTGATCGCGGCCTCCTTGCTCCCGGCGAACTTCCACCACTGTCGCTCGAAGTCGATGATCCGCTCGTCCCGCTCCGAGAGCCCACTGCCGGCCTCACCGGTCAGCCCGGATGCCTGGCTCGCTATATGGCGTGGCGTGGTGGCAGCGCTCAACTCTCGACCCTCTTCGTGACGTCGTGACTCCCCCACTGTAGTGCCCAAATCACATTAATGTCATTCCTCTGGGAGGGTGTCCGCGCCTGCAGCGACCACTGAATCCAATGGCGCCGGCGCCCGACACGGACTTGGTGCGACAAACGTGCACCTCGGGCGGCCCACCAGGTGTCTGGACACGGACTTGGTGCGACAAACGTGCACCTCGGGCCGCCCACCAGGTGTCTGGACACGGACTTGGTGCGACAAACGTGCACCTCGCGCCCGGCCGGCCCCGCCAGGTCAGTGTCGCTCGTCGGAGACGGCCCGGCTCAGCCCTGATAGCGCTGGGGCGAGGGAGGGGCCTCGTCGCCCTCGTGACCAGGCGGGAGTCCCGGTGCGCTCTTGGACCCGCCCCGTCGTCCGCCGTTACCGAACCAGATGGCGACCAGCCCCGGGATCAGGAAGACCACCCATGCCCAGGCCCAGGCACCGAACGCGAAGCCAAGGATGAAGAAGAGGATCAGCGCAATCGTGCCGGAGGAGGCGAGCAGCTTCGTGCTGGTCGGGTCGGAGCGGGCCATGGTTCCAGTGTGCACCCGGCCGGCGGTTCAGACGGGCAAGGGCTACCGAGGGAACGGGACACTCCCCGTATGAAGGTGCGGTCGCCGTGCAGGGGCCGCCACCTCCCGGTCACGGCAGCAGGTATGCCGCGAGCTCACCGACGGTGTCGACGACCTCGTCCGCCCCGGCCGCGATCAGGTCGCCTCGCTGTCCGGCACCCCAGCTGACCCCGACCGTAGCCATCCCCGCAGCTCGAGCGGCACGCATGTCGACCGTGGCGTCACCGACGTAGACGCAGCTGCCACAGGTAGCTCCGAGCAACGCAGCGGCGTGCCGCAGGGGCTCCGGATCCGGCTTGTGCCGTTCAGTGTCCTCCAGGGCCGCCAAGATATCGATGCTGCCCACCAGCCCGGCATGAGCCAGCGCAAGCTCGGCACTGTCCCGACGCTTCGAGGTGACCACACCACACCGGACTCCGGCCCTGGTCAGCGCGGCCACCAGATCGGCCATCCCGGGATACTCCTTGATCAGGCGCGCCGTGTTCCCCAGGTTCCACTCCCGATAGACCCGGTCGAGCTCGTGTCCGTGCTCCGGTGAGGCCTCCAGAAGCACGGGTAGCAGCGGGCGCCCGATCCAGGCACGAGCCTGGTCCTCGCTGATCTGCTCGCCGAGGACGACGAGGAAGGCGTGCCGATAGGACGCCACGATGAGCCCGATCGTGTCGACGAGGGTGCCGTCCAGATCGAACAGGACAATCGGGAAGCGGCCGTGGCGCGGTGCAGGCACGGGCACAGTCTGGCGCACGAACCGTGCCGCTGCGGGTGAGGAGACCGTGCCACTGCGGGTGAGGAGACCGTGCCGCTGCAGGTGAGAGTGACGCCGAGGATCCCACCCATGAAGTGCACCCAACCGATCGGGATAGTTTGGCCCGGTGACCACCCGATCGCTCGCCGACCTCGTCCACCCCTCATGGGTGCCGGCGCTGACCGGCGTTGAGGACCAGATCCGCAGTGCCGGGGACTTCCTCCGAGGCGAGGTCGCCGCGGGACGGGGGTATCTGCCTCCCGGACCGATGGTGCTTCGGGCCTTCGAGCAGCCGCTGGACGCGGTGCGAGTGCTCATCGTCGGGCAGGATCCCTATCCGACACCCGGGCATGCGATGGGGCTGTCCTTCTCGGTTGCCCCGGAGGTCAATCCGGTTCCGCGCAGCCTGGCGAACATCTTCACCGAGCTGGGCTCCGACCTCGGGCTGCCATGGCCGGCCACTGGCGACCTGACCCCGTGGGCGCAGCGCGGGGTGCTCCTGCTCAACCGGGTCCTCACCGTCGGCCCTGGCCGGCCCGGCAGCCACCACGACCGTGGCTGGGAGGACGTCACCGCGGCCGCTATCGGTGCCCTGGTCCTGCGTGGCGGGCCCTTGGCCGCCATCTTGTGGGGCCGCGCGGCTCGCAACCTGGCGCCGCAGCTGAACGGGGTCGCACGGATCGAATCGGCCCACCCGAGCCCGCTGTCAGCCCGTTCCGGCTTCTTTGGGTCGCGCCCGTTCAGCCGGGCCAACGACCTGCTCGTCCGCCAGGGCGCCGACCCCATCGACTGGAGCCTGCCGTGAGCCATCCGCATTCGAGCCCGATGATCTGGTCACGGTACGTCGCGATCGGGGACTCTTTCACCGAGGGAATGTGCGACCCGGACCCGCACGTTCCGGGCCGGTTCGTCGGCTGGGCCGACCGGCTCGCGGACCGGCTTGCGCAGGAGGCGGGGCTTGAGCACATCACCTTCTCCTATGCCAACCTGGCCGTGCGGGGGCGCCTGCTCGATGACGTCGTCGGGGCCCAGCTCACCACTGCCCTGGCGATGTCCCCGGATCTGATCAGCATCGTCGGTGGGGGCAACGACATCCTCCGACCGGGGGTCGATCTCGATGCCATCGCGGATCGTCTCGAGTCCGCGGTGGTCCGGATCCGGGCAACGGGAGCGGACGTCCTGCTCGCGACTCCGACCGACACCCGGGATGCCGGGCTGTTCCGGGCGCTGCGGGGGCGGCACGCCATCCACACCGCGAACCTGTTCACCATCGCTCAGCGGCACGGCTGCTACGTGCTCAACCTGTGGGGTCTGGCGGCCCTGCGGGACTGGCGGATGTGGGCTCAGGACCGGATCCACCTGACCGGTGAGGGGCATGCCCGGGTTGCTGAAGCCGCACTCGTCGCACTCGGGCACCGTGCTCAACCGGGCTGGGATCTCCCACTGCCCCCAGCGCCAGCCGCTGCGCGTCGGGAGCAGCTGCGCGCACATGTCCAGTGGCTGCGTCGCGATGCCGGCCCGTGGGTCCAGCGCCGGCTCAAAGGTGAGTCGAGTGGGGACCATCTCGAGGCCAAGCGGCCCGTCCTCACGGTGGTGCCGGGTGGGCCGTGCCAGCCAAGCGAGCAGGACCAGCGTCCCGAGCCGCGCCTGCGGCCGCCGTTCGCCGACTGATCCGGATACCGATATCCGGCCACCTCCCGGCGCCCTGACGGCGGTCAGGCCTGACCGGTGCATGAACGGTTTGGCAGATCCGCATATGCGGATATAGCCTCGATCAGCATGACGCTTCTACGGATTTCTGAGGCTGCCGAACTCCTCGGGCTCTCTGATGACACCGTCCGCCGCCACGTCGAGCACGGACGACTCGCCGGCCGCAAGGACGAGCACGGTCGGCTCGCCGTGGAGGGAGCGGAGGTCGCCGCACTCGCCGTCGAGATCGCCCGGCCAGCCACGATCGGGATCGTCGCCGACGAGTCCGCCCGCAACCGGATGCGCGGCTTGGTCACCCGCATCCTCAAGGACACCGTGATGGCCCAGGTCGAGCTGCAGTGTGGGCCGTTCCGGATCGTGTCCCTGATGTCCCGAGAGGCAGTCGAGGAGCTCGGCCTGGAGGTCGGGTCCGTCGCCGTGGCCAGCATCAAAGCCACCACCGTCGTGATCGGAGTTCCCCAGTGACCCAGGCTCTGACCGGTATGCCGCCTGCTCGCGCCATACTCGCCCTCCTGCTCGCCGTGGTCACCCTCGGCGCCTGTGGCGGAACGACCACGGACACCGCGAGCACTGCCAGCGCCTCCCCCACCGGATCAGTCAGCGCCTCCCCCTCGCAGACCCTGTCCGGCACGGTGACGATGCTCGCGGCCGCCTCGCTGACCGAGTCCTTCAACACCCTGGCCGCGGACTTCATGGCCGCACACCCGGGGGTGAAGATCGATATCTCCTACGGTTCCAGCTCGACCCTGGCTCAGCAGGTCGCCCAGGGCGCGGACGCCGACCTCTTCGCCAGTGCCGGCACCAAGGCACTCGACCAGCTCCCCGAGCAGGCCAAGGCACGACCGACGGTGACGATCGCACAGAACGTCCTCGAGATCGCCACGCCACCGAACAACCCCCGCAACGTCACCGGCCTGGCCTCCCTCGCCGACCCCGGTACGAACGTCGTCCTGTGCGCCCCGACCGTCCCGTGCGGGGCGGCCGCGGACACCATCTTGGGCAAGGCCGGGGTCACCGCCAACGTGGTCTCCCGTGAGGTCGACGTCAAGGCCACTCTGGCCAAGGTCGCCCTCGGTGAGGCCGACGCCGCCATCGTCTATCACTCCGACGTCGTCACGTCCCAGGGCAAGGTCAAGGGGGTCGAGATCCCGCCCGAGCAGAACACCACCTTGGCCTACCCGCTCGTCCTGCTCACCGACAACGCCGCGGCGAAGGCCTTCGCCGACTTCATCGCCGGCGCGGAGGGACAGAAGGTACTCACCAAGGCCGGTTTCCTCACACCGTGACCGTGCCGCAACAACATCGTCGCGACGCCGTGACGACATCGTGACGGCCACATGATGAATGAGTAATCGTGTCGTGACTGCGCCCACGGCAGGCCGGCGGTACGGAGTCGGGGCCGTCCTACTCCTGCCCGCTGCCCTGGGCGTGGCGCTCGTCGTCCTGCCGCTGCTCGGTCTGCTCGCTGGCACTGACTGGACCCGGCTGCCCGAGTACCTCTCCGGGCCGACCGTGTGGCCGGCGATCCGCCTCTCGCTGCTGACGACGATGGCGACCGTCGTGCTGTGCCTGCTGGTCGGCACCCCGCTGTCCTGGGTGCTGGCGCGCTCGGACGGGCCGCTGGCCCGCCTTGTGCGGGCGCTGGTCACGGTGCCGGTCATCCTGCCGCCGGTCGTCGGCGGGGTCGGGCTCCTCCTGGCCTACGGCCGCAAGGGACTGCTCGGCCCGGCTCTGGACACTCTGCTCGGCCTCCGCTTGCCGTTCACCCCGTATGCCGTCGTCCTGGCCCAGCTTTTCGTCTCGCTACCGTTCTTCGTGCTCGCTGCCGAGGGCGCCATGCGCGGCATCGACGAGCGACTCCTCGACGTCGCCGGCACGCTGGGCGCGGGCCCGACCCGGACCTTCGCCACTGTGGCGCTGCCACTGGCCCTGCCCGGAGTCATCTCCGGGGCCGCGCTGGCCTGGGCGCGAGCGCTCGGCGAGTTCGGCGCGACGATCACCTTCGCCGGCAACTTCGTCGGTCGGACTCAGACCGCTCCGCTGGCGATCTATGTCGCGTTGCAGGGCAACCCAGACGAGGCAGTCGCGCTCAGCGTGGCGATGCTCGCGATCTCGGTGGCCGTCCTCGTGCTGCTCCGGGGCCGGTGGATCCGATGAGCGACTCGGCGCAGGGTGCGGCATACCTCGACGTGCACGCAGTGGTCCGCCGCGCCGGCTTCGCCCTCGACGTCACCCTGAAGGCTCCGCAGGGGCAGATCATCGCCCTCCTCGGCCCCAACGGCGCGGGCAAGACGACCCTGCTCGGCACCATCGCCGGCACCGTCCCGCTCGCTGGCGGCTACCTCACCGTCGACGGAGTCTCGTGGGCCGGGCCCGGCGGGACGCGTCCGCCACACCACCGTGCGGTCGGGCTGCTCGCCGCCGATCACCTTCTCTTCCCGCACCTCGACGCAGCCCACAACGTCGCCTTCGGACCGCGAGCCCGGGGGGTGCGCCGAAGGCAAGCCCTGGCCCGGGCCCGCGAAGAGCTCACCCTGCTTGGCATCGGGGACCTCGCCGAACGCCGGCCTCGTCAGCTCTCGCACGGACAGGCCCAGCGGGTGGCGCTGGCCCGGGCGCTGGCCACTGAGCCCCAGGTGCTCCTGCTCGACGAGCCGCTGTCCGACCTCGACCCCCAGGTCCGTCCGGCGATCCGGGCGGACCTGGCCGCCCGGCTGCGGGGCTTCGACGGCGTGACCCTCCTGGTCACCCACGACCCACTCGACGCCCTCACCCTCGCCGACGAGCTCGTCTTCTTGCGGGCCGGACGGATCGTCCAGCAGGGCTCCCCGCGCAGCATCGTCGAGCATCCCCGAGACGCCTACGTCGCGCAGGTCGCCGGCCTCAACCTCTATCCCGGCGAGGTCATCGACGACGAGGCCATCCGTCTCGACGGCGGCCTCCCTCTGGTCACCTCCGGTCAGGACCACCGCGGCCGGAGCTGGGCGGCGTTTCCCCCGAGTGCCGTGACGCTCCACCGGACCCGGCCCGAGGGGTCGGCACGCAACGTCTGGTCGGTCGGAGTCGACGCCGTCGAAGTCCTCGGGCAGACCGCACGGGTCCAGCTCGGTGGGCCGATCGACATCGTCGCCGACATCACGGTCGGCTCACTGGCCACCCTGCGGCTGGCCCCAGGCGAACAGGTGTGGGCCAGCGTCAAGGCGACCGAGGTGCGCTCCTACCCCGCGTGAGGTATCCCGGTCGATCCCCAGCCGCAGCGAGGGCACCGTCGATACCCTGATGACCATGGCGGTCCAGCGGCTCTTCCCCGACGACGTGGGCCACGAGCTCATCGACCTCACCCGCGAGATCTGCGCCAAGGAGCTCGCCCCGAGGGTCGACACGGCCGAGGCCCGAGCCGCAGGTGGCGAGCACTTCCCCTCCGATGTCTTCCGCACGCTCGGCGCGGCGGGTCTCCTCGCCCTGCCGCACCCAGAGGAGCACGGTGGGGGCGGGCAGCCCTACGAGACCTACCTGCAGGTCGTCGAGGAGATCGCCACGGTGTGGATGAGCGTCGCGGTCGGGGTGTCCGTGCACTCGCTCACCGCGTTCCCGGTCACCACATTCGGCACCGATGCCCAGAAGGCGGCTCTGCTTCCGGGCATGCTGTCCGGCTCCCAGCTCGGCGCGTACTGCCTGTCCGAGCCGGCCGCGGGGTCGGATGTCGCCTCGATGCGCACCCGGGCCATCGGCGACGACGACGCCGGTGGTGCGCAGGCGGCATACCGGATTTCCGGGGCCAAGGCGTGGATCAGCCACGCCGGGCACGCGGACTACTACACGACGTTCGCCCGCACCAGCGACGAGGGTGGGCGCGGCCTGTCCTGCTTCGTCGTCCCCGCCGACGCACCCGGCCTGAGCTTCGGGGCACCGGAGAAGAAGATGGGGCTGCACTGTGACACCGTGCGCGAGGTCCTCTTCGACGCGGTCCCGGTCGATGGGCACCGTCGGATCGGCACCGAGGGGCAAGGCATGGCGATCGCCCTGGCCGCCCTGGACGCCGGCCGCCTGGGGATCGCCGCTGCGGCCACCGGGCTCGCCCAGAGCGCCCTGGATGCGGCGGTCCGCTACGCCAAGGACCGGGTCGCCTTCGGGCGCCCGATCGCGGACAACCAGGGCCTGGCGTTCCTGCTCGCAGACATGGCTGCCGCGGTCTGCGCGGCCCGGGCGAGCTACCTGTATGCCGCCCGCCTCAAGGACGCGGGTCGGGCCTACTCCCAGGAGGCTGCCGCCGCCAAGCTCGTCGCCACCGATGCTGCGATGTCGGTGACCACAGACGCGGTGCAGGTGCTCGGCGGTGCCGGATACACCGCGGACTTCCCGGTCGAGCGTTACTTCCGGGAGGCCAAGGTGACCCAGATCTTCGAAGGAACCAACCAGATCCAGCGGCTCGT
>JBDIAO010000073.1:0-14287 GCA_039812375.1 Phycicoccus sp.
GGGCCTGGGTGTTGCTCCGGGTCGCCTTGGTGGCGCGCACCGTGTGGTAGCGCAGGCTGAACGACACCTCGTCGGCCTTGACGTGCTGGGCGGTGCGGTCCTCGCGGGTCTCCTTGTCCATCCACCGGTCGGTGACGATGCTGCCGGTGACGTGCACGCGGTCGCCCTTTCCGCAGGACTCGACGACGTTCTCGGCGAAGCTGCCCCAGACCTGGACGCGGAACACGTTGGGCTCGGCGTCCTCCCAACCCTGGCCGTCCTCGGTGCGGCGGCGACGGTTCTCGATGACGGTGAAGCGGGCCACGGCTCGGCCGCTGGGCGTGAACCGCAGCTCGGGGTCGGCGGCGAGGTTCCCGGCGAAGGTGATGCTGGACATGTCGTGCTCCTTGGTGGTTGTGGCGGTTGGTCCGCCGTGTTGATAGTGCCAGTCTAGTCTAGTTGGTCAATGCTGTCTAGTAGGTCGGGCGATGTTTTTTGGTCGATTCTCACCACAGCATGTCGTTGCCCTCCCGGTCGAACGCGGCCGCTCCCTCGTGGCGTCGGCCCCATCGGTAGGCGTCGCTGATCTGCTCCTCGGTGAGGTCCTGGGCCTTGGCCACGCGCAGCGCGGCGCGATAGCGGTCGGCTTCTCCGGCTCGGGCGGCGGCCGCCAGCTCGTCGAGGGTGCCTTGCACCTCGGCCAGGGTGGGGGGCGTGTGCTGCTGGTCCATCTGCTGTCCTCTTGCTGCTCGTAGACTGGTGGTGTGCGTCCGGCGTGGTAACCGGTCGCCGTGTTGATGCCGTCCCCCCGGCTCGCTCTCGTGGCGTCACCGGGGGGACGGTGCTTTATCCCCCTACCTGCTCGCGGGCCTGCTGGTCCCATCGCTCGATGGCCTTTGCCTGGGCCTCGCGGACCTCCTGGCCGTAGGCGATGCCGAGCCCGGCCGCGTATGCCTCGACGCTTCCGGCCCTGGCGAACCACGCTTCGCGCACCCATCGGCCGCCTTTCGCGCGGCCGTGGATGGTGAAGCCCTTGCGTCCGGCGTAGGTGACCCTGGTCGACCCGACCGTTGCGCTGCGGGCCTTCATCGCTCGTCTCCCTCGGCCTCGGCCGCGTGACCTGGCACGCCTGTGCAGTAGGGGCGGCACTCCTCCCCCGCGTCGGCTCCGCACTCCTCGCACGGGTAGTCGATGGGGTCGCCCTCGTCGTACAGCTCGGGGTTCTGCTGCTGGTCGCTCAGGGTCTCGTCGCCTGCGTAGATCACCGGGCCACCTCCTCGCCCATGAGCACGGCCACGGCGGCCGCGCGGCGCTCTGCCTCGACCTGCTGGGCGGTGACGAGCCCACGGCTGAGCACCATGTGCTCTAGCGCGGCCACGGCGTCCCAGGCCTCGCGGTCGCTGAACGCCTGCACGTCGTTGACGATCACGTTCTGCCGGTGCGCTGGCTCCTTGGCCTCGGGGTCGATGGCCAGCCGCACGACGGCCCGGCTTGCTCGGCCGATCGCCTCGCGCCGATCGCTGCTGCTGGTCGGGCTCCACGTCATGACGTCCTCCTTGGTGTGGTGGGGGTGGTAAGTCCCCGGTTGGTCTGCCGTGTTGATATGGTCAGTCTAGTCTAGTTGGTCAATGCTGTCTAGTAGGTCTGGCGCTTTTTCTTGGTCGATCCTCGAAGTGCTGCGCGCTGGTTGGTGACGCTTGGCCCTCTCTCCCCCCGTCCCCTGATAGAGGCCGAGAATGTCGCCGGGAGCGGTGCTGTCCAGGGTGGCCGCTAGGCCATCGCGCAGCGACGCGCAGCGCCCCGTAATGCCTCATGTCAAGATGCCCGCGAAACGGGGTCCATGCCTCAGATAGGAATTGCCCGCGAAACTGGGGCTGGATCCGGGGGTCAGCTGGCCGGGATACGGATGCCCTTGCGCACGTCTGGCAGGGCGGAGGGGAAGCTGGCCAGGTAGAGCTGTTCGGTCTTGTCCTTGGACAACACGAGGAGGCGGTTCTGCAGGCCGGCGATCTGCCGGCCGAGCTGGGCGGGGTTGAGGCTGTCGCGGTGCGCCGTGAGCTCGGCCCGCTGCTGGGGTGAGAGGACGCCGGCCGCGAGGAGCCGCTCGAAGGGGGTGCTCGGCTCGTCGTAGACGCGGCGCCGGCGCCCGCCGCGGGTGGACGCGTACCCGGTCGGTTTGATGGTCGGGGTGAGGTAGTTCAGGCGGTCGTTGACCACAGGCCAGAGCCGGGCCAGCACGCGGCGCTCCTCCTCGGTGTCGTAGCGGTAGTAGAAGGCGTACTTGCGCACCAGGTGGTTGTTCTTCGACTCGATGGTGGCCTGGTCGTTCTTCTTGTACGGCCGCGAGCGGGTGAAGAAGATCTTGCGTTGCGAGGCCCACGCGATGACCGGGTGGTTGAGGAACTCGGATCCGTTGTCGAAGTCCAGCCCCGTTACGGCGTAAGGGATCTCAGTGAACGCGGCATCCAGCGCGGACAGGATGTGCGTGTTCGCGTTGTTGCGCACCGAACGGGTGAACACCCACCCGGTCCACACGTCGGTCAGGTTCACCGTCCGGGCGAACTCACCCCTGAGGGTGGGCCCGCAGTGCGCCACCGTGTCGCCCTCGAAGAACCCCGGCTCGTCCTCGACCTCGTCGCCGGCCTTGCGGATCGCGATGCTCGAGCGCAGCAACGGCGACGGCTTGGTCGTCGACACCCCACCGATCGCGTCCTTGGCCTTGGCCGGGGCCAGGTACCGGTCGATCGTCGCCGCGGACATCGCGAGCAGCTCGGCCCGCACCTGCGCGCTGTACCGGTCCTGGCCGGGGACCAGCTCACCGTGCCGCTCCAGCCCGTCCAGCTGGATCCGCATCGAGGCGGCCAGGTACTTGCCGCACTGACCGCCCGAGGCCGCCCACACCTGCTGCAGCACCTTCCGCGCGTCATAGGAGTACTTCTCGGCGCGCGGCTTCCTGACCCGCACCGCGACCGGCCGGCTCCTGCTCGGGGACTGCTTCGCCGCCGCGGTCAGCCGCCGCCGCGCGTTGTCCCGGGACCACCTCGTCACCGAGACCACCTCGTCGAGCAGCCGCCCCTTGTCCTGCTTGCTCGCCTTCACGTACGCCCTCGCGTACCTGCTCGTGACCTCCGCCTTGGACCGCATCGACAGTTCGCTCCTCACACCACCCGAGCGTCACCGCTACGCGGGCATTCCTACGTGAGGCACGGGGCGCGTTTCGCGGGCAGTTTCCGTGAGTCTCGTCGGACTCTTGACGTGAGCCGACGCGTGCGGCATACTATACCCAACTCAGTTGCAATGAGTGCAACAATGATGGACTCCTCTTGATGGACTGCTCTCATTGATCCCTGCATCCTGTCCAACGCCCTCTTCGGAGGCACCGCGCCCTTCGTGGCCACCCTGCTCATCGCCTGGACGGGCAGCGACCTCGCGCCGGCCTGGTACCTGATGGCCGCTGCGGCCGTCTCCCTCGTGGCCGTGGCACTCGCACACGAGACGAGCAAGGCGCCCCTGCGTCACGAGTGACCGCGGACCCGCCCAACCACCACGCATCAACGAAAGGAACCATCATGAGCACCAACGCGACATCCGTCTCCGACCTCGAGCGCCTCAAGGTCCTGCACAACGGGGAGAAGGTCAAGCTGACGTTCTCCGGCGCGGAGTTCGAGGCCCGCCTTGCCGGCCTGCGCCGGATCATGGCCGCCAAGGAGCTCGACGCCGTCGTCCTGACCTCCTACCAGTGCATCAAGTACTACTCGGACTTCCTGTTCACCTACTTCGGGCGCTCGTACGCCCTGGTCGTCACCCCGGAGGACCAGGTGACGATCACCGCGAACATCGACGCCGGTATGCCGTGGCGCCGCAGCTACGGGGAGAACATCGTCTACACCGACTGGCGCCGCGACAACTACCAGCACGGGATCGCCGAGGCGCTGCGTCAGCGTGGCATCAGCCCGAAGCGGCTGGGGGTCGAGTTCGACACCGTGAGCCTGGACGCCCACGCCAAGCTGCAGGCCACCTTCGAGGGTGCCGAGCTGGTCGACGTGGCTGCCGACTCGATGCGCCAGCGGATGATCAAGTCCGCCGAGGAGATCGAGGTCATCAAGCACAGCGCCCGGATCGGCGACCTCGGAGGCGAGGCCATCAAGGCCGCGATCCGCGAGGGCATCACCGAGTACGAGGTCGCGCTCATCGGCACCGAGGCGATGACCCACGAGATCGCCCGGACGTTCCCCGACTCCGAGATCCGCGACACGTGGGTCTGGTTCCAGTCCGGCATCAACACCGACGGCGCCCACAACTGGGCCACGACCCGCAAGCTGCAGCGCGGCGACATCCTCTCGCTCAACTGCTTCCCGATGACGTGTGGCTACTACACCGCGTTGGAGCGCACCATGTTCCTCGGTGAGCCGGACGAGCGCTCGCTGGAGCTGTGGAACATCAACGTCGAGGTGCACCGGCGCGGTCTGGAGCTCATCAAGCCGGGCGCGGTCTGCAAGGACATCGCCGCCGAGCTCAACGAGATCTACGTCGGCTACAACCTGCTGCCCAACCGGACCTTCGGCTACGGCCACTCCTTCGGGGTGCTGTCCCACTACTACGGCCGCGAGGCCGGGCTGGAGCTGCGCGAGGACATCGACACCGTCCTCGAGCCCGGCATGGTCGTCTCGATGGAGCCCATGATCACCGTCCTGGACGGCGAGCCCGGCGCCGGCGGCTACCGTGAGCACGACATCCTCGTCGTGCAGGAGGACGGCGCGGAGAACATCACCAAGTTCGGCTTCGGGCCGGAGCACAACATCATCCCCTGCTGACCCGGCAACGGGCCCCGCGCCGATCGCACGCACCGGTCGGCGCGGCGCTCCGCTGCCCAGAGGAGCGGCATACCAGCGTCAGGTTCTTGACGGTGGCGTCCCGGTGCTTGCGGGATGTCTGCCGAACACTTCCTCGCACCAGGTGGAACGCTCGGCCACGGTCGCGTCCGGCCACAGCGCCCCTGCCGAGTACGGCAACGTCCTTCAGCCCGTCACAGACCTCGAACAGCATGTCTACAACTGCCCGGACCGGGGGCCGGTGTTTCTGGCTCGACACGCGGCGAGTCGGCGACCGCGGCCTAGGAGGCGCCCAGGACCGGGACCTGCTTACGCGGGGGTGATGGGATCGTCCGGTGGGCGTAGCTTGCCCTATGCGGTGGACAGCCCGAACTCGTGGACCAGCGACTCCGCCATACCCATCGAGGCCACCTCCAGCAGGAGCCTGCCCTTCTCGGCGGTTGCGTCTACCCCGGATGACAGGCAGCCCGATGCAGGAGTGCGCTCGGGGCGGGGCGGAAGCACGTCGTAGCTCGGCAGCTCGGCGGGCGGCATGTCCTCCAGCCTCGACATGTTCACCAGCTCGGGGAACAGGTGCAGCATGAGCGAGGTCTCCAGGACGCCGCCGTGCTCGATGTCCCACCCGCCGAAACCCTTCGGGTACAGCTGTGCGATGGTCTGCTCGCCGACGAAGTCCCAATAGGACAGTAGGACAACCCGCAGATCGTCCGTGCCGCCGTGCCGCACCTCCTGGACCGCGAGGTCGACGCCTTCATAGAGGAACTGGTAGTTCTCAAAGTGGCCATTGACGAAAGCGATCCGCCGCACTCCGTGCCGGACGAGCTCCAGGGTCAGCGACCTGGCGATTGCGGTGACGGTGGCCCCGTCCAGGCTGGTCGTGCCGGTCAGGTGGTTTCCTCCGCCCGAGCGCTGCTGCGACTTGTAGCCATAGACGATCGGGGCAGCAACGACTCCGCCGATCCGTCCGGCCGTCTCCCCGGCCATCGTGCGCGACAGCATCACGTCGACGCCGAGCGGCATGTGCCTTCCGTGCTGCTCGATGGAGCCGGCGGGCACCAGCACCGGCGCTCCTTCGGCTCCCACCTTCCGCCGATAGGTGAAGGCATCGAGGTCTTCCATGTAGACGCTCATCAGCGCTCTTCGCTCCTAGTCAGCCTTCACGGCGAGCACCGGGCACTCGGCGTCCATCAGCACACTTTGTGCAGTACTACCGAAGATGATCTTGCCCACTTTCGAGCGATGCCGCAAACCGATGACGATCAGGGAAGCCTGATGTTCCGCTGCTGTTTTCACGATCTCTTCGGCCGGCTCGGAGCCACGCAGTGGCTGGTGAATCTCGTAGTCCACTCCGGCGTGGTCGAGTTGGCGACGGATCTGCTCCAGCTTTTCCCGGTCGGCGATCGACGCGTCGCCCTCGAGAGGGTCGCTCCGCGACGCGTTTACGACGATGAGTCTCTTGTCGTCGCGCTTCGCTTCCCAGGTCGCCCGGACGAGCGCTGCATCGCCTTGAGGGTTGGGGACATATCCAACAATGATGGTCATGAAGGTTCCGATCGGTTCGTCGTGGATGACAGATGCTTAGGCCGCGGTCACGTCTTCGGTCTCGTGCAGCTTGGCGTAGTAGCGCTGATGGGTACCGCGGCCGAAGATGGCGTAGATCGTGGCGCTCACCACCAAGCCTGCAAGCCAGGACAGGTCGACGCCGCCGAGCGCGTCGACGACCGGGCTTTGAAGCGCGGGGTTGGGGAGCGCCATGAACAGCCACGTGGCGCAGATCCCGCCGAGCAGAGCAGACACACCGGCCCAGTTGACGTCCGGCAGCCGGTTGGTGCCGGGCGCGTCGAACAGGCGGGCCGGACCGATCGGCTCCTTTCGGTTCAACCAGTAGTAGTGCACCAACATGAGTCCACCCCAGGAGGCGACCCAGGCGACGAGGGAGCTGAGGAAGGTGTCGAGCACGGCGGCGAGGTCCTGCTGGTAGATGAACACGATGACGGCGGCGAAGGAGAGCACGCCGACGAGCAGGTTCAGGTAGTTGCGCTTCACCCGCAGGTCGAGGGCCTGGGTGGCCACCGAGAAGGTGTAGATGTTCAGGATATTTGTGGCAATCGGGCCGTGGATCACCAGCAGCAGCACCGGGATCGCGAGTGCGCCGAAGTTGTCGACAATCATCTGACCGGGGTCGACACTGTGCGACCTGGTGGCCAGGCTCGCTCCCAGTACGCCAAGCCAGACCACCGGGAGGAACTGGCCGAGCGTGGAGGCCAAATACAGTTTGCGCCGTGGCACCGTGCGGCTGACGAAGCGGGAGTAGTCGGCCGCATAGGTGAACCAGGTGATGCCCCAGCCGATTCCGATCACCGTCATGACGGCGCTCATCGCGGCGAGCCGGTGGCCGCCGGTCAGAATGTGTCCTGGTATCCCGGCATAGCCCCAGTCGATGTTCAGGCCGAACCAGGCGAACAGCGACATCGCGACGAGGATCAGGATCGTCGGCAGGACCGTCCAGCGTTCGAAGGCGGCGATGGCGCGATAGCCGAACCAGGCGACTGTGACCATGACAGCCATGAGGAAGGCAGCCGTACCTATCCTCCAGCCATAGTTGTTCGCCGAAGAGTCCACCCAGCCGATCTTGCCGAAAAGAGCAACGACCAAGTCGAGGATCACGTAGGTGTTGATGGCGCACCAGCCGATGGTCACCACCGCCTGGATCCCCGCAGGGAGGTACCCGCCGCGACGGCCGAAAGGTGCCCGGGCAAGCACCATCCCGGTGGCGCCGGTCTTCTGTCCGAGGAGCACGAAGAACCCGAACATCGACATGCCGATCAGGTTGCCGAGCGCGATGACGATCACGGTGTCGCGCACGCCCAGGCCCATCTCGACGCCGAGGGCACCGAGCACCCAGTTGACCGGCGCGAGGTTCGCCCCGGCCCAGATCCAGAATTGGCCCCCGACCCGCGTCGTGCGCGACTCCTCAGCTATGGGCTGCAGCTGGTCTTCCACATCGGATGAGGGCGGCGGGCTGTCAATTTCAGCCTTGGGCTCAAGATTGTGTAGCGACATCGGGGTCTCCCGGAGGCGGCGAAAAGGAATGTCTACAGCGTAGGTGGGCCTCGTCGCGGCAACAATGCCTAGAGTGTCGCACAGAATGCTGTCTGTCTTGACGGAGTGTCATACCTATGTATCTCTTGAATGCTCTGGAACATGAGGCCCTGCGTCCTGCGGACCCGGTGGTTCGCGCCGCCGCCGACGCAGTGCCGGGACGACCGGTACGGTGGGTTCACTCCAGCGAGGTGCTTGACATCGGCCCGCTGCTGCGCGGCGGTGAGCTGTTGCTCTCCGGAGGAATCGCGCTGGGCGCGACGCCTGCTGCCGGCAGGCGTCGCTACATCGCCGAACTGGCCGCCCGGGGTGTGGCGGCGCTGGCTGTCGAGACCGGCGAACGTCTGCCGCAGTTGCCGGCCGACCTGGTCCGCGCCGCGGAGGAACACCGCCTGCCGCTCATCGAGCTGCGCAGGGTCGTCCCGTTCGTCGAGGTGGCCGAATCCATCAACAGTGACCTGGTCAGCGACTCGGTCGCGCGGCTTCGTCGCGCCCACGAGGTGTCCCACGAGGTGTCGGTCGAGCTCGTGGCTGGCGCCGCGCTGCATCACCTGCTGGAAGTGATCGCCGGGGAGCTCGAGGCCCG
Organism: Phycicoccus sp.; assembly: GCA_039812375.1. Classification (GTDB taxonomy): domain Bacteria; phylum Actinomycetota; class Actinomycetes; order Actinomycetales; family Dermatophilaceae; genus JAGOME01. The sequence continues at coordinate 8,500 of JBDIAO010000073.1, forward strand.
GGTCTCGCTCCTCGTGCCGGGGCAGTCCAGCCCCGATCTGGTGGACGTCGATGCCCCCGGCGCGCCCCACGTAGAGCCTGTGCAGATGGTCGAGCTCGATATCCCCCTGCAGGGGATCGTCGTGGCCACACTGAAGATCGCCTTGCCACCGGGGTCCGACGCCGAGCTGGCGCGGATCGCCGGGTCGGGGGTGGCCGACGTCCTCGCACTGGCGCTCCTTCAGCGCCGCGCTCCCACGCTCGACGACATTGCCGGGGTCGAGCTCGTCCGCGCGATCGTCGCCGACGAGCGTGAGGCGGTGCTCGCCGACCTCTGCGGGCCGGCTGGCTTCGACGGCACTGCGCCGATCGTCGTACTTGTCGCGCGGACGCACGAGGCGAACAAGCTGCGCGGCCTGCTCGAGCGTCTCGTGGCCGGCGAGTCACGCCGGAGCATTGCATACGCCAGGCAGACGGACGTCATCGTGCTCGTCGAGCTGCCCGCATCGGGCAGCCGGCGCTCGAGGGTGTGGCTGCTCGACGCGCTGCGTCGCGGCCCAGATGAGTTGGCCGCGGCGATCTGTGTCGGGCCCACCGTCGACAACGTGCGCGGTGGCGCCTACTCACTGACTCAGGCCCGGCTCACCCTTGATCTTGCAGGCAGCTCAGCGCGGCGGGCCCAGGTACTGGACTCCGACGACTTCATCATCGATCGGATGATCGCGGAGAACCTGGGTGTCGACGTGCGGCAGCGGCTCGTGGCGGAGTTGCTGGGTGAGTTGCTGGAATACGACGCCCAGCACGGCACCTCGCTCGCAGCCACCCTCGACGCGTGGCTCCAGAACGGATGCAACACGGCCCAGACGGCACGTCTGCTCCACCTCGAACGCCAATCACTGCACCACCGGCTTCAGCGCATCTTCGAGCTGATCGGTGGGGACCCGCGTGGCACGGGCCGCCTCGCCGGACTCCAGGTGACACTGCGCGTCGTGCGGCAACCTGCGAGCAAGTACCACCCGGCCTGAGGGGGTCCCAGGCGAATCGTCTCGGCTGGCTGGGTTACCGAGCAGGATTCGGCTGCTCAGTAACCTAATCGACAGGGTGATAGGGCCCCGGTTGTCTACTTGGCATACGAGTGCGGGACCGGCAGGGGAATGCGCGCTCACGATCCGACAAGCAACCGCTCGAGGACCTGTATCTCGTGCTGGTCCGCACGGCAGGATCCACGTCGACGGCGAGACCTATGACCTCGCCGCAGCCGCGGCTAGTTCGCCCCCCGCACCGGGCACGACCTCATCACAGGAGACCCTGACCTGCTTCAGCTCCTTCTGTGGAGTGGGGAGGCGGAGTCGACCGGACTGGTCCGGCGGACTGGTCCGGTTTCGTGACCGCGCACCTACCGACCTCGTCAGGACACCTCGCCGATGTCCTCGGCCCAGACCCGCGGGTAGCGCTCCTGGAACTCCCGCATCAGTGCGCTGCAGCGCTGGTCGTCCAGCACGACGACCTCGATGTCGCGTGACCGCAGCAGTTCGAGCTCGCCGGAGAACGTGCGCGTCTCACCCACCACGACCAGTGGGACGCGGAACTGGATGATCGCACCGGCACACATCGCGCAAGGTGCAAGCGTCGTGTATAAGACCGCAGTTCGGTATGACGCACGACGGCCCGCGTGGCGCAGGCAGGAGATCTCCCCGTGGGCCGTCGGATCCCCCTGTTGCACGCGAAGATTGCGGCCCGTTGCGACCAGTTCTCCGCCGAGGTCGAGGGCACCGCCCACGGGGACACCACCCTCATCGAGCCCGGCTCGTGCCTCCTGTACGGCCGCGTCAAAACTCGCAGTCTGCCAGGTTGTCCCGTTACCTGAGTTCGTCATCGACTCCACCTCCGACCCGTGCACGTCACGCTACTGCGGCGGTGATGGCACTGGGTGAGCAGGCACCGCAGCCGGTCCCGGACGGCTGGGTGCCTCGGCCAGAGGTGGCTGTCGCGGGTGGCATGCCTGAGATACGTGATGGGCCCAACGATCTCCGGGTTCAGGGCCATCCACGCCGTAATGCCTCATGTCAAGATGCCCGCGAAACGGGGTCCATGCCTCAGATAGGAATTGCCCGCGAAACTGGGGCTGGATCCGGGGGTCAGCTGGCCGGGATACGGATGCCCTTGCGCACGTCTGGCAGGGCGGAGGGGAAGCTGGCCAGGTAGAGCTGTTCGGTCTTGTCCTTGGACAACACGAGGAGGCGGTTCTGCAGGCCGGCGATCTGCCGGCCGAGCTGGGCGGGGTTGAGGCTGTCGCGGTGCGCCGTGAGCTCGGCCCGCTGCTGGGGTGAGAGGACGCCGGCCGCGAGGAGCCGCTCGAAGGGGGTGCTCGGCTCGTCGTAGACGCGGCGCCGGCGCCCGCCGCGGGTGGACGCGTACCCGGTCGGTTTGATGGTCGGGGTGAGGTAGTTCAGGCGGTCGTTGACCACAGGCCAGAGCCGGGCCAGCACGCGGCGCTCCTCCTCGGTGTCGTAGCGGTAGTAGAAGGCGTACTTGCGCACCAGGTGGTTGTTCTTCGACTCGATGGTGGCCTGGTCGTTCTTCTTGTACGGCCGCGAGCGGGTGAAGAAGATCTTGCGTTGCGAGGCCCACGCGATGACCGGGTGGTTGAGGAACTCGGATCCGTTGTCGAAGTCCAGCCCCGTTACGGCGTAAGGGATCTCAGTGAACGCGGCATCCAGCGCGGACAGGATGTGCGTGTTCGCGTTGTTGCGCACCGAACGGGTGAACACCCACCCGGTCCACACGTCGGTCAGGTTCACCGTCCGGGCGAACTCACCCCTGAGGGTGGGCCCGCAGTGCGCCACCGTGTCGCCCTCGAAGAACCCCGGCTCGTCCTCGACCTCGTCGCCGGCCTTGCGGATCGCGATGCTCGAGCGCAGCAACGGCGACGGCTTGGTCGTCGACACCCCACCGATCGCGTCCTTGGCCTTGGCCGGGGCCAGGTACCGGTCGATCGTCGCCGCGGACATCGCGAGCAGCTCGGCCCGCACCTGCGCGCTGTACCGGTCCTGGCCGGGGACCAGCTCACCGTGCCGCTCCAGCCCGTCCAGCTGGATCCGCATCGAGGCGGCCAGGTACTTGCCGCACTGACCGCCCGAGGCCGCCCACACCTGCTGCAGCACCTTCCGCGCGTCATAGGAGTACTTCTCGGCGCGCGGCTTCCTGACCCGCACCGCGACCGGCCGGCTCCTGCTCGGGGACTGCTTCGCCGCCGCGGTCAGCCGCCGCCGCGCGTTGTCCCGGGACCACCTCGTCACCGAGACCACCTCGTCGAGCAGCCGCCCCTTGTCCTGCTTGCTCGCCTTCACGTACGCCCTCGCGTACCTGCTCGTGACCTCCGCCTTGGACCGCATCGACAGTTCGCTCCTCACACCACCCGAGCGTCACCGCTACGCGGGCATTCCTACGTGAGGCACGGGGCGCGTTTCGCGGGCAGTTTCCGTGAGTCTCGTCGCGCCCTTGACCGCACCGGGACCGGCGCGAGAATGGAAGGCCTCGGGGGCGGGGGAGTGGTGAGCCGGGAGACTGACCCGGCCCACCTGCCCACCTGTCCCTAATCGCGCTCGATGACGAGCGCGAGCCCGTCGACCTGCGAGGGGTAGAGCACCAGCTCTAGCGGGCTGGCCGGGTCGGGGTTCACCAGGCGCACGCCGAGCACGGGCGAGCCGGGCGCGATCGGGGCGAGGGCGGCCGCGACCTCGCGCGGGGTCCGGTAGGTGATCGTCGGGCCGACGCTGACGATGCGGTCCCCGGCCTGTAGGTCGGCGGCGCGGGTAACGGTGAGTCGGGTCATGGGCTGTGCTCCTTGGTGTGGTGGGGGTGGTAAGTCCCCGGTTGGTCTGCCGTGTTGATATGGTCAGTCTAGTCTAGTTGGTCAATGCTGTCTAGTAGGTCGGGCATGGGAAAGCCGGGGATTTCTCCCCGGCTCCCTTCGCCTGTTAGGCCGCGACGTCGAGCAGGTCGGCGGCTATGGCCTCGATGGACTCGCCCGCCTTGGCGCGCTGCCAGGCCTCGCCCTTGGGCTCTAGTCCGGCCTCGCGCAGCGCGGCGGCTAGCGCCTTGTTGTCGGCCTTGGCCTGGGCCTTCTCGGCCTTGGCCGAGCGGGTGAGGGTGACGTCCTGGGCACCGAACGCGACGGCCGCCACGGCGTCGAGCACGTGGCACGACCGCTCGTAGGCGACGGCGACCCGTTCGGGGTTGCGGGTCCACTCGGCGGCGTAGCGGGCCGATCCTCGGGCCAACTCGCCTTGACCGAACGCGGTCAGCAGACCAAACGCGACGGCCTCGGCCTCGGCCTCCATGTCGCCTCGGTGCTCGCCTGCGTAGGGCCGCTCATCGTCGGCACCGTGCAGCAGGGCGTGCGCGATTTCGTGGGCCAGCGTCTCGACGGCCGCCCACTCGGCAAGTCCTCCGTGCACGACGATCTGCCGGGTTGCGTGGCTGGTGTAGCCACCTTCGGCCATCTCGCGGCCGCTGCGCTGCACGGTCCAGCCCTGGCCGGTGATCCATGCGGCCAGCAGCTCGAACACCTCGCGGGCCTTGCCGTCGGGCAGCTCGGGGGCAGCGAACGCGGCCGCGCCGGTCTCGCCCTGGTCGTTGCTGACGTCGGCGGCGCGGTAGGTCTCCTCGACGCGGAACACGCGGCGCTCTTCGGCTCCGGGGGTGTCCTTGCTGACCTTCTCGCCGCTGATCGGGTCGACCCACATCGGCACCGGCTTGGACCACACGCACAGCGCGCCACCGGTCGGGGTGTAGCCACGGCGTGCCCAGATGTAGCGCGGGGCGATTTCGTCGGCGGCCGCGTGCATGGCGGCGCTGAACGCGGCTTCCTCGGTCATGCCCTCGGCGGCGAACCGTCCCCAGAGCTGACCGACGATCAGGGCGTGGTTGTTGGGGGAGTAGGCGGGGTGACCGGCGCGCAGCCGCAGCGCACGGGCGGCCATCGCGGCAGGCCATCCGGCGGGGTTGGCGATGAATGCGGCGGCCTGCTCGGTCATCGCCTGGCGGGTGGCCTTGTGGTCAACCTTGCTCATGGTGTCCTCCTCGTGGTGGGGGTGGTAGGTCCCCGGTTGGTCTGCCGTGTTGATATGGTCAGTCTAGTCTAGTTGGTCAATGCTGTCTAGTAGGTCAGGGGTTTTTCTTCGGGGAATCTTGGCCGGTCAGAACAGGCGGCCGTCGTCGGTGCCGATGCCCTGGGCGTACTCGATGACGGCTGAGGCCTCGGCGTGGCTGTAGTCGAGCGTTCGGACCTGGACGCTCCACCGGTCGCGCCAGCCCTCGACGTCGGCCCGCACGGCCTGCGCCACGGTGTCGCGGTGCTCCTCGCACGCCTGCGCCCATGAGTCGCCCACGAACGCGCGCCGGTCTTCGCTGTAGACGAATCCGTCGATCAGGTGCCAGCGGCCGCCGTGGGATCGGATGAGGTCGCCGCGTGTGGGGTTGGTGCACTCGTCGACGGCGCATCGGTGGTGGGTGCGGGTGGTCGTGCTCATCGTGTCTCCTTGGTGTGGTTGGTCTAGTTGGTCAAAGGTGAGACGGGAGGCCAACCTGGCCCCGTGCTCTTGGCATCGCCGCTGACCACTTTTTCCTCCCACCCCCTGACGTTTGTCCCCGTCGCGGCCGCATAAGGGTCACCGGGTCAACCCGTAGGGCGGTGGGGGAGAGAAGTTTTCGGGCGAAATAAGCGGAGGGAGGAACGACCGGAGCGCGTCCGAAAAGTTCTCGGAGGAACCGGCGCGCAGCGCTTGACGCGGTGGCCCGTGGCCGCA
>JBDIAO010000074.1:0-13988 GCA_039812375.1 Phycicoccus sp.
CCACCTCGAAGGGCACATCGCCATGGTGTCGAGCTCGTCGCCTCCTCCCGGTAGCGCGTGACCGTAGTCACGAGGACCCGATCCGGGTAAGTTCTGGCGCGCACCGCAGCGTGGCCGCCACGGACAAAGACCCGTGGGCCGAGCGCTGCCGCCGACCATCAGCTGTCGCGGATCGCACGTCCCCGCGGACCATAGGGAGAAGGACCTCATGAGCGCACCAGCAGGCTGGTACCCCACTCCAGAGGGGCAGGAACGTTACTGGGACGGGGACGCCTGGACCGACCAGATGCGCGAGGCCACCCCGACCCCCGACCCCGCGGCCACCCAGGTGCTCCCCCAGGCCGGAGAGCCGACCGTTGCGATCCCACCCATGCAGCAGATGAACCCGTATGCCGCCCCCGGGCAGCAGCCGTATGGCGCCCCCGGGCAGCAGCCGTATGCCGCCCCCGGCGAGCAGGCACCCTATGGGACTCCGGGTCAGGGAACGCCGCCGCCGAAGAAGGGCAAGGGTTGCCTCATCGCCGGCATCATCGTCGGGGTGCTCGTGCTCATTATCGCCGCGCTTGCCGTCTGGGGGATCTTTGCTGCGAAGAGCAAGGTGGACGAGGTGGTCTCCTCGATCACCGCCTCGCTCACACCGACTCCGACCAGCCCGGCGCCGACCAGCGAGGCCCCTTCGCCGACCGACACGAGCGCGCCGAGCCCGACGAACACCACCGCCCCGCCGGAGGGCACCACCTATCCGATCGGGGCCGCCTTCACTGCCGGGGACTTCCAGATCCAGCAGGGCTGGAAGGTACAGAAGGCCGTCGGGAGCCTCAGCACGATCGAGGGGATGAAGGCCACCGCGAACCCTGGAAGCGTTGCCGGAACCTTCACCATGTACGTCGTCGACGGGGACAAGATCCTCGACCAGACCCTGTGCGCGGTCGACGGGTCTACCGGCTCGTCGCCGTTCGAGGTGGTCTGCATCCCGCTGACCAAGGACATCTCCAACGCCCAGGGCGTGCGGATCACCAACGGCATCGGCATGTGACGTGCTGGCGCCGCTCAGTAGCTGACACCGCGCAGTGGCTGACACCGCTCAGTGGCTGACAGGCGCAGTCACTGAGCGGCAGCGAGCTTGCCGACGACACCGGCGATCCGCAGATCATCGCCGGTGATCGTCGGGGAGAATCCGAGCCGGACTACGACCAAGCCCTTGGACGGCACCACGAACACCCGCTGCCCGTCGTGCCCACTCGCCCAGTAGGCATCCGCGGGCAACCGTGGGTCGACGAGGTCGCCGGTGGACCGCTGGTTGACCCACCATCCGGCGGCATACCCCTCCTCTTCGGACTTCTGGACCGGCACATCCGTCGTCGAGCGCTCCATCCAACCGGCCGGCAGCAACGCCTGGCCACCCCAGGTGCCGCCCTGAAGGGCGAACTGGCCGATTGCGGCCCAGTCCCGAGGGGTCGCCCAGACGTAGGAACTGCACACCGGATTGCCCGTGGCGTCAGTCTCCATGACCGCCGAGGTGAGCCCGAGCGGGCGGAAGAGCTGCTCACGGAGCAGGGACCGCGGGTCGATGCCGGTGAGGTCGGCAGCGGCCCAGCAGAGCAGGTTGGTGCTACCGCTGGAGTACTGCTGGTAGGTACCCGGTGCGTGCGCACTTGGTTGCGCAGCAACAAAGGCGGGCATGTCTGCCTCGAGGTAGAGCATGGCGGTGATCTCGGTGCCCAGGTCATAGGTCTCGTCCCAGGTGAGCCCGCTGGTCATCCGCATGAGCTGGTCCAGCGTGATCGCCCGCCGCTCGTCGGTCCACTCCGGGCGCAGGCCGGCACGATCGAGGCGCAGACCCTGGTCGAGGACGAGTCGCCCGACCACGAGGTTGGCGACGCTCTTGCTCATCGACCAGCCAAGCTGGCGGGTGTCCTTGGTAAACCCTGCGGCATAGCGCTCGGCGACGAGCTGCCCGTCCCGGACGACGAGGACCGCCCGGGTGCCGAGCGCGGACTGCTTCGCGGCCGGCAGGTCGTCCCCGAACGCCTCGGCGACCAGTGCCTCGGTGGCCGGGTCGGTGGTGGGTGCTGTGGCGTTGGTGAACGGGTTGGCCCCCGCTGTCACCGGGGCAGCCGCAGCATTCTGGGCCGGCCGGTCCGCAGTCAGGACGCAGCCGTCGTCGGGAGTGGACCAGGCACGCTGACGAGCCAGGGCCCCGAGGATCGTCGTGCTCGCACCCTGCTCGTCGGTCGAAGTCCGCAGATAGGGCACGAGTGCGTTGGGTGGCAGGTCACTCTGGGCGTCGGTGCGTCCGGCGAGGCTCTGCAGTGCGCAGGCGCTGTGTGCGGCATACCCGGTCCCGGTCAGCAGCAATGGCCGGGCATACCAGTAGCCGCCCACTCCGGCGAGCACGAGCAGGACAACGACACCGGCGAGTACCCGCCGCAGGATGACCCATCTCCGCATGGCGGAAACGTACCGTGGGGTCATGACAGAGCGGGGCCCCGCCTATTGGGATGCGCGGTATGCCGCGGGGGACCAGCTGTGGAATGAGGGGCCGCACCCGGAGGTGGTCGCTCTGGTCACCACCCTGAGCAGGGAGCGGGCAACCCCAGGGCGCGCGGTCGACCTTGGAGCTGGTGACGGGCGGCACGCGATCTGGCTGGCTCGCGCCGGGTGGGTGGTGACCGCGGTGGATTACTCCGCGCAAGGGATAGCCCGCGCGTGCGGGCACGCCCGGGAGGCTGGCGTCGAGGTCGACTGGGTCGTCGCCGACGTCGCGCAGTGGGCGCCGAGCGAACTGGTCGACCTGGTGCTGCTGTCCTATTTCCACCTCGAGGACGACCAGCTCGCCCGGGTATGCCGCTGGCTCACCCCCGGTGGGCACGTCCTCGTCGTCAGTCACGGACCGCCAGGACCGGACAGGTGCGGACCGGACAGGTGCGGACCGGACAGGTGCGGACCGGACGGGCACAGACCGACAGGATCGGACGGGCGCGGACCCCGGGACCCCCGCTACCGCAAGACCGTGGAGTCGTTGCGGGACACCGTGCTCCGGCTCGGCATCCCGCTCGAGGTCCTGGTGTGCCGTGAGGCGCCGCGCTGCGGCAACGGGTCTGGCAGTGACATCGTCCTGCTCGCCCAGGCGTCCCGATAGCAGATCCGTTCACTGCCGTGCGGTCAACTCAGCGGCAGCCGGTCCGGGTAGTCGGTCACCAGACCGTCGACGCCGGTGGCGATGACGGCACGCAGGTCCTCCGGCTCGTTGACCGTCCAGGGCAACACCCCGAGTCCCAGGTCGTGGGCGTGCGCTACCGAGTCGGCGGTGCACCACTGGTACCAGGGGGAGAGGACCTGGGCCCCGGCAGCGAGCGCAGCCGCCGGGAGATCACCGGAGCAGGCGGCATACGACACCTCAGCGAGCCAGGGCGACCCGTCGAACCAGGTGTCCTCCTCGACCGTGGCCGAGCGCAGCAGGGTCGGGTCCACCTCTTCGGCAAGGGCCAGGACCGCCCAGTCGAAGGAGTGCACGAACGCCCGGTCGGCGATACCGCCGGTGTTGATCGCGGTGACCACCTTCTCGGTGAGCTCACGTCGGGTGGCCACCTCGCGCGGGTCGGTGGGGTCGCACTTGACCTCAACGGTCCACCACAGGTCCGGGTGGTCGGGCACGAACGCCTCGAGAAGCTGCGTGAGAGTGAGGATGCGAGCCCCCGGCGAAGCCTGCTGCTGCGGGTATGCCGTCAACGTCCGGCTGCCGATGTCGACCGTCGCGAGCTGGTCCAGGGTGAGTTCGCCGACCCGGGCGCCGGCGAGGTCGGCGCCGGTGAACAGGCACTTTCGCGGCTCCAGGGTCGGGTCGTGCCACACCACGACGTGCCCGTCGGCAGTGAGCCGGACGTCGAGTTCGACGCCGGTGACCCCGGCGGTGAGCGCCGCTGCGAAAGAGGCGTAGGTGGACTCGGGGGCCAGCCCCCGCGCCCCTCGATGCCCGTGGACGTCCAGGGTGGTCGGTCGCCAGGCGCGGTGCGTCATGACGTTCTCCACTGGGGGATGAGGTGTCCCACGGCGACGAGGAGCGCGCCGACGACGAGCCCGAGGAGCGCAGAGAAGAACGTGTTGGTCAGCCACGCCAGCACGGGTCCGACGAGTCCGGTCGCGGCGCGCACCGCCTCCTGCGCATGGTGCACCCCGCCGTACAGCAGTGACCAGCCGAGGGTGTCCGTCCCGACGAGGAGGATGTGTCCGCCGACCCAGAACATCGCGATGATCCCCAGGACGGACAGCACCGTGAGCACCCTGGGCATGGCGCGCACGAGGGCACGCCCGATGCTGCGGGCGAACCCCGAGCCGCGAGCGCTGAGCGCGAGACCGACGTCGTCCATTTTCACGATGAGCGCCACGACCCCGTAGACCAAGGCCGTGATCAGGAAGGCGACGACGACGAGGATCACCGCCCGGGACAACAACGGCTCGGTAGCGACCTCCCCCAGCGCGATGACGATGATCTCGGCGCTGAGGACCAGGTCGGTTCGGATCGCCCCGGTGACCATCGCCTCCTCCTGCTCGGTCCCGATCACGGCGGTCGGTGTGGGGGTGGCCCGGCTGCCCTCCGGAGTATCGCTGCCCTCCGGACTATCGCTGCCCTCCGGAGTATCGCTGCCCTCAGGAGTATCGCTGCCTGCCTCGGTGGCGGCGTGCTGATCTCCCCGGTGGGTCAGGTGCTCCCACAGCTTCTCGGCCCCCTCGTAACACAGGTAGCATCCGCCGAGCATGAGCAGTGGGGTGAGCAGCCACGGAGTGAACTGGCTGAACAGCAACGCGAGCGGCACGATGAAGAGGAGCTTGTTGCGCAGCGACCCGACGGCGATCCGTTTGACGACCGGCAACTCCCGATCCGGGGTGAACCCCTGGACGTAGCGGGGGGTAACTGCCGTGTCGTCGACGACGACCCCGGCCGCCTTGGCACTGGCCCGCCCGGTTGCAGCACCGACGTCGTCGACCGAGGCGGCGGCGAGCTTGGCCATCGCAGCGATGTCGTCGAGGAGCGCCGCCAGACCTCCTGCCATGTCCGCTCCTCCCGGGCCTGGTGCCGTGATGGGCCCGGACGGTTGCGTCGACGCCCGAGGCCGTGGCCAGGCTGTGGCTAGGTTGTGGCCAGGCTCAAGCGTAAGGGGCAGGCGGCATACGCCTCTTCCCCCTCGAGGACGGGAGCGTGGGGTCAGTAGCGGCGGCCGAGTTTGCGCTGCCGAGCCGCCCTCTTCATCGCGGCCATCACCGTGGCGCGCCGGGTGGTCCCGGGCTTGACCGGGGGCAACGAGAGCTCGAAGACCTTCGCGTAGACCGATGCGGCCTGCTTGAGCAGCGGCCCGGTGACATAGGGCAGGTTGTAGCGCTCCATCAGGGCGCGCACCCGCGGCGCGACCTGACCGTAGCGGTTGCTCGGCATGTCCGGCCACAGGTGGTGCTCAACCTGGTGGGAGAGGTTGCCGGTCATGACATGCATGAGCGGAGATCCGGAGATGTTGCCCGAGCCGAGCATCTGCCGGACATACCACTCGCCGCGGGTCTCGGTGTCGATGTCGGTGTTGTCGAAGGTCTCGATACCCTGCGGGAAGTGCCCGCAGATGATGACGGTGTTGGCCCACACGTTCCGGATCAGGTTGGCGACGACGTTCGCGGTGAGGGTGTGCCACGAGTTCGCCGGGCCACCGAACGGCAGGGCGAGTGCCGGGTGCACGACGTAGTCCTTGGTCATCTGGGTGCGGATCTTGGCCAGGGTCCGACCGGCTTCGGCTCGCCAGGCGGCCTTCTCCTCGTCGGTCATCCGCTTGCGCTTGGCCAGGTAGCCGCCGAGCTCGAGGTCATAGGCGGCGATGGAGTATTCGAAGAGCAGGGCGTTACCTACGTGCCAGATCGGCTGGAAGAGATAGAACAGGCTCCACTTCTGGTCCTCGTCGACGCGCAGGATGCCGTATCCGAGGTCATTGTCCCGGCCGACGACGTTGGTGTAGGTGTGGTGGATCTGGTTGTGGGTGCGCTTCCACTGGATGCTCGGAGAAGCGTTGTCCCACTCCCAGGTGGTGGAGTGGATCTTCGGGTCGCGCATCCAGTCCCACTGGCCATGCATGACGTTGTGGCCGATCTCCATGTTCTCCAGGATCTTGGCCAGACCCAGTCCCACCGTCCCCAGCCACCACGCGGGACGGAAGCCCTTGACCTTGACCCCGGAGAAGAGCAGCACCCCGCGGCTGCCGAGCTCGAGGGCCCGCTGGATGGTGATGATCCGGCGGATGTAAGCCGCGTCCTTGGCCCCGCGGGAGTCCATGACCTCCTTGTGGATGGCGTCCAGCTCACGCCCGATCTCCTCGATCTGCTCCGCACTCAGGCCGGCGATCGGGTTGGGTCGCCCCCCTTTTCGGTATGCCGGCTGCTCCGGTCGCTGCGCCGTGCCTTCGATCCGGATGCGGGTCGAGCCGTCGCGGTGCGGGGCGATCGTGGTGGCCGGTCGTTCCGGGGCCAGGGTCATGGTGTCCGGTCCTTCACTGGTATGGGTTCGGTTGCCTGATTGAGGTTCGGTTGCCGTGCACAATTCGGCCAATAGGCCCAATCGGGCACGGGTCGGGTGGCTAGAGCTCGAGGTCGCAGCGTCCGGCGACGGCGTTGATGCAGGTCTGGACGGTCATGTTGTCGCCCTCCTCGCCGGTGGTGATCTCCCCAGTTCGCAGGTCCCGCACGGCACCGGAGCGCATCGTCACGACACACCCGAAGCAGATGCCCATCCGGCACCCACTGGGCATGAGGACTCCGGCGGCCTCACCGGCCTCGAGGATCGGGGTCGTGCCGTCCGCGCTGACAGTGACGCTGCTGCGCAAGAAGCTGACCTCACCGCCCTCGCCACCCTCAATGACGGTGGGCCGGAACCGTTCGACATGGAGACGCTCGGCCAGACCCGCGCCGTCCCAGTGGGCCTGCGCAGCGTCGAGCAGCCCGGTCGGACCGCACACCCACGTCTCGCGCTCTCGCCAGTCGGGGACGAGCGCGTCGAGATCACCAGCCAGGTCGAGTATGCCGTGCGTGTCGTCGTGTCTCTCGTGCAGCGTGAGGCGACCGGTGGCGGCATACCCGCGCAGTTCGTCGGCGAAGATGACGTCCCGCGCCCGTGGAGCGGCGTGGACGTGGACGACGTCCGGGAGCTCGGCGAGGTGGTTGCGCAGGATGCCGATGACCGGGGTGATGCCCGAGCCGGCGGTGATGAAGAGGATCCGCGACGGGGCGGTGGCCGGGAGGGTGAACTCCCCGGTGGCCTGGTCGAGATGGACGAGGGTTCCGGGGGTCAGTCCGCCGCGGACGACGTGGTTGCTGACGACGCCGTCGGTGATGGCCTTGGTCGTGATGGTCAGCAGGCCGTCGGTGCGCCGGGCGTCGTGGGTCAGGGAGTATGCGCGCCAGTGCCGGACCCCGTCGATGTCGATGCCGATCCGGATGTACTGGCCAGGGGTGTGCCCGGCCCAGTCCCGGCCCGGCCGGATGGTGACCGTCGCTGCGTCGGCAGTCTCCGGGGTGATCTCGACAACCCGGCCGCGCAGGTCGGCGCCGGCACGCATCGGGTCAAACAGGTCGAGGTAGTCGTTGGGGACAAGCGGGCTGGCCAATGCTCCAGCGACCCGCATCGCGAGCTCGCCGACCCGCGCCAGTGGCGTCAGCGGGGGGAAAGAGGCGGCTGACTGCGGACGGGTAGAGGTCAACGTCACGATGCCAAGGGTAACCTACGGCACCGTAACTTACGAACCCGTAGGTATGCCGTCCAGCACGCCGCGGGACCGGGCTGCGCCCGTAGTTGATCCAGGCCGGCGGGGGTCACTCGTCACCGGCCATGAGGCGGCCGATATGTGTCCGGTCTGCCTGCGCGCCAGCCATCTGGGCGACGACCTTCCCGCCGTGGATGACGGCGACCCGGTCCGCCAGCGACAGGATCTCGTCGAGCTCAGCGGAGACCAGCAGCACTGCGGCTCCGGCGTCGCGGGCCTCGATGATTCGCTTGTGGATGAACTCGATCGATCCCACGTCGACGCCGCGGGTGGGTTGCGCAGCCATGAGCAGCGCCGGTGCGAACGACATCTCCCGGGCCACGACGACTTTCTGTTTGTTCCCCCCCGAAAGGGATCCCGCAGACTGCTCGACCCCCGCGGAGCGGATATCGAACTCGTCCCGCAGCCGCACGGCATTCTCCTTCACCGCAGTGAAGTTCCGTAGCCCGCGGCGCGCATACGGCGGCTGGTCGAACTCGTTGAGGACGAGGTTGTCGGCGATGGAGTATGCCGCCACCAGCCCGTGCTTCTCCCGGTCCTCGGGGATGTGCCCCATCCCGGCGTGATGCGTCTGGTACGGGTTGGCCCGAGTCAGGTCCAGGTCCTGGAGAGCCATGGACCCGGAGACGATCTTGCGCATCCCAGCGAGGGCCTCGACGAGCTCGCGCTGGCCGTTGCCTTCGACCCCGGCGACTCCGACGATCTCCCCAGCGCGCACCTGCAGGGTGAACCCGTCGACGGCCATGAGGTTGCGGTCGTCCCTGACATGCAGGTCCTGCACGTCCAGCACGACATCCCCCGGGGTGGCCGGCGTCTTGTCCACCCGCAGCACGACCGCTCGACCGACCATCATCGTCGCCAGCTCGGTCGCGGTCGTCGCGGCCACGTCGTCGACCTCCCCGACGACCACTCCGTGCCGTAGGACATAGACCCGGTCGGCGACGGCGAGGACCTCACGCAGCTTGTGCGTGATGAAGACGATCGACGTGCCCGCAGCGGCGAGGTCGCGCATGACCTGGAGCAGCTCGTCGGTCTCCTGCGGGGTGAGCACAGCAGTCGGTTCGTCGAGGATGAGCAGGTCCACTCGTCGCGAGAGTGCCTTGAGGATCTCCACCCGCTGTTGGGTGCCCACGGGCAGGTCGTCGATCTCGGCGTCCGGATCGACGGCCAGGCCGTGCTTGGCCGACAGCTCACGCACCAGCGACCGGGCACTGTCGAGGTCGAGGAAACCGGCCTTGCTCGTCTCGTGGCCGAGGATGACGTTCTCGGCGACAGTCATCACCGGAACCAGCTGGAAATGCTGGTGCACCATGCCGACCCCACGGGTGATCGCGTCCTTGGGGTCCTTCACGGGGGTCGCATCCCCCTTGATCGCGATCGTCCCCGAGTCCGGGGTGATGAGTCCGAAGATCTGGTTCACCAGGGTGGACTTGCCGGCCCCGTTCTCACCGAGCAGCGCGACGATCTCCCCGCGGTGCACGGTGACGCTGATGTCCCGGTTCGCCGTGAGACTCCCGAACGTCTTAGTCAAGTGCTCGATGTGCAGCAGCACCTCTCCGACCCGGCCCTCCTGGCCACCCATCACTGATCTCCCTTGACGAAGGGCTGCCCGACCGCGCCGGGCGCTCGAACCTTCCCAGCAGCAACCCCGAGGACGACGAGGGTCATCACATAGGGCAAGGTGCCGACGAGCTGAGGGGCGACGTCGATGATCTTCGCGGCCTGAAGCTGGCTGGCGGTTGCGGTGACGAACCCGAAGAACAGTGCCGCCGCGAACGCCCGCAACGGCCGCCAGGCCCCGAAGATCATGATCGCGAGCGCGAGGAACCCGCGACCGGCGCTCATCCCGCGCTCGAAGGAACTCACCGAGTCCATCGACAGATAGACCCCGGCCAGCCCGGCAAGCGACCCGGCGAGGGTGACGTTGACCAGCCGGAGCCGCTCGACGTGGATGCCTGCGGTGTCCGCCGCCGACGGATACTCCCCGACGGCCCGGGTCCGCAGCCCCCACCGGGTGCGGAACAGCGCGACGTGCACGACCAGGACGAGGACGAGCGCGACGAGCGCGATGACCCCGGTCCCCCGGAAGAACACCTCCCCGACGAGCGGGATCTGGGAGAGCACCGGGATGTCCACGTGCGGCATGAGCCGCGGCAACATCTGCCCCGGCTTGTAATAGAACGAGGTGATCCCGGTGGCGACGATGTTGAGCACGACCCCGGCGATGATCTGGTCCATCCGCCACTTCACCGTGGTCCATGCGAGGAACCCGCCGAGGATGAGCCCGGAGCCGACCCCGGCGAGCACCCCGACAATGAGCGACCCGGAGTAGGCCGCTCCGAAGAACCCGGCGAACGCGGCGACCAGGAGCTGGCCTTCTATCCCGATGTTGACCACCCCGGAGCGCTCACCGATGACGCCGACGAGGGCGCACAGGACCAGCGGGACGGCATACGACCACGCGTAGCGGTACATCGACAGCGCAGTCCCGCGGTCGGTGAGGTAATAGGCGTATGCCGCCACCAGGATGATCGCGCCGAGGACCATCCACCGCGTGTTGCGGCGCCGGAAGCCACCCATGGTCAGGACCCCCAGCTCGTCGAGGCAACCTGGACCTTCTGGGCGCGGCTGCGGAAGATCCATGTGCCGAGCACGGGGATAGACACCAGGAGCAAGGTGATCGCCAGCAGCAGGTCGACGACCTCCGGCGCGATGCCGGTGGCGAACTGGAGCCCGGCAGCCCCGGTGCGCAGGATCCCGATGAGGAACCCGGCCGGGATCGTCCACAGCGGGTTGCTCCGGGCGAGCAGGGCGATGGTGATCCCGTCGAAGCCCAGAGTGCCGCCGATCGCCGGCTCGAACCGGTGCATGACCCCCTGCACCTCCAGAGCCCCGGCCAGGCCCGCCAACCCTCCGGCGAAGGCCATGACGAGGAAGACGACCCAGCCGATGGAGATCCCGGCATACCCGGCAGCGGACCTGTTCTTGCCCACGGTCTCGAAGCGGAACCCCAGCGTCGTACGCCGCAGCAGCCACGCACACAGAATCGCCAATGCAGCCGCGACCGGAAACCCGAGCGGGACGCCCCCGACGACCCCGAGGTAGGCGCCTTCACCGATCGGTGGAGTCTGCGGTATGCCGCTCGCGGACTTGCCCTTGAACGGTCCGGTGACCAGCCACCAAACGATCCCGGCGGCGATGTTGTTGAGCATGATCGTGGTGATCACCTCGTGCACCCCACGGGAGGTCTTGAGCACAGCGGCGATCACCCCCACCACCGCCCCGAAGAGGACCCCGGAGAGTGCGGCCAACGGCACGGCGAGCAGCCCCAGACCCGCGGTGAGGTAGCCGACCCAGGCGGCGGCGATCGCACCGATGAGGAGTTGGCCCTGCCCGCCGATGTTGAACAGCCCGACCCGCAACGGCAGGACGACGGCGAGCCCGGTGAGGATGAGCGGGGTCGTCTTGGTCAGGGTTCGGGTCAGCCCGGAGGACGAGCCCAGCGCCTCGGTGAAGATCGTCTGGTAGGCAAACCACGGGTTGACGCCTTGGTAGCGGATGAGGGCCGCCCCGATGAGCATTGCCACCAGGAGTGCGGCGACGATGACGACGAGACCCTGCTGCCGGATGAGCAGCGCGAGCGCTCCCGATGGTGTGCCCGGCTCGTCGGGGGAAGGCTGGCCGGGGGAAGGCTGGCCGGCGGGCGGGACCGATCCGCCAGCGGGCGGGCCTGATCCGCCAGCGGGCGGGCCCACACGGTCCGGGGGCACCGGGTTGACGGTCATGAGCGGCTCCATCGTCGGGTGCGGTCATGGTAAAGGCGGGGCCCGGGTGAATCCCCGGACCCCGCCCTCAGAAGCGCTCCTGCTGTCGCCGCAGCGTCAGAGGGTGACGCCGGTCTTGAGGGTGCCGTCCTCCATCTGCTTGGTGATCTCGGCGATCTTCGCCTTGACGTCGTCCGGAATCTTCGACTCGAAGTCGTGGAAGGGCGCCAGGCCCGCCTTACCCATGGTCTGGAGGTTGTTGAAGTCCCCGGCCTTGGCCTTGACGACGAGCTCGGTGACGCCGTCGGCGATCTGCTTGGTCGCGGAGGTGATCAGGCATGGCTGTGCGGCGGGGACGGTAAGCCACTGGTCGGTGTCCACCCCGATGCAGAAGATCGTCGTGCCGGCACCAGTGGCCTTGGCGACCTCCTGGAGGGCGCCGTTGCCGGTGTTGCCGCCGGCGCCGAAGATGAAGTCGGCGCCCTGGTCGAGCTGCTTCTTCGCCTCGGCGGCACCCCACGTGGGATCGGTGAATGCGTTGTCACCGGAGGGGTGGTAGACGGTGAACACCTCGACGTTCGGGTTGGCCGCCTTCGCGCCGGCCTCGTACCCCTTGGCGAACTTCTGCACCGGTGGAATCTCGGCACCCAGGACCTGGCCGAGCTTGTTGGTCTTGGTCATCAGGCCCGAGAGGTAGCCCGCGCCATAACCCGCCTGGTCCTCGGGGAAGATGAGCCCGGTGAGGTTCTTCGCGGTGACCGTGGCGTCATACGTCTGGTCGACCCCGATGAACCGGGTTTCCGGGTTCTTCGCAGCCTCAGCTGCCGTGGTCTCGGTCATCATGAAGCCGACCGTGACGATGACGTCGTACTTCTTGCTGGTGAACTGCTCGATGTTCGCCTCGTAGTCCTTGGCGTCTTGGGTCTCAATGTACTTGTAGAACCCGCCGGCCTGCTCGGCGCCCTTCTTGGCTCCCTCGTGGGCGGACTGGTTGAAGGACTTGTCGTCGACCTTCCCGGTGTCGGTGACCAGACCGACGCAGAAGACCTCGGCGCTGGCACAGTTCGAGTCGTCCTTGGGTGCGCCGGCAGCACCGCCGCCGGAGCCGGTGTTTCCGGTGCTACCACCACAGGCGGCAAGGGTGAGGGCGAGCGCGAGCGGGGCCGCGAACACGTAACGCTTGACGGACATGTCGGGGAGTTCTCCTCTGGACCGGGGCAGGGGGCGCGCCTGTCCACGGTGGGCCAGGAGCATAGGGGTGCGTTTGCATGCTAACGAGCACGGCGGCGAGGCCGGCAGGGGGGTGCGGGTCACACCTCGATCACAACTGGCCGATGACCAGCCTGGCACACCTGCCCGGGATCGACCCTTCACCACCCCGGTGATGCACTCCAGCCGGCGTCGACGACGAGGGTGGTCCCGGTGATGCCGGAGGCGGCCGGCGAGGCGAGGAATGCGACGGCCGCGGCGACCTCAGCAGCAGCCACCGGGCGGCCCAGGGCGCTGACGGCGCGCCACCGGGCCACCCCCTCCGGCCAGTCCTCCTCGAGCCGGTCGCGCTCGATGAGGCCAGGCGCCACCCCGACGACCCGGATGCCGCGGGGCCCGAGCTCGTTGGCGGCCCCGGCCGTGAGGTGGTGCAGGGCAGCCTTGGCGACGCCGTAGGCGAGGTGGTCGGTGGCCGTCCGGTAGCCCTCGATCGAGCCGATGGTGACGATCACCCCGCCCGGAGACAGTCGGGCAGCGGCGGCGCGCAGCAAGGCCCGCGTCGGCCGGGTGCCGGCGTCGTCGAAGGCGTCCCAGGTGGCTGAGTCGAGGTCGGTCCATGGGGTGAGCTGTTGCGGGAAGGCGTTGAGCACGACGACCTCGAGCGGTTGCTCGAGGGTGGCCTGAGCGGCGTCGAGCAGATGCTCGCAGGCGGCGTCGAGCTGGGCCGGGTCGGTGACGGCCAGATCCGCGTGCAGGGCGTGGCCGCGTCGCCCAGCGTGCTGCACGGCGGCGACGGTGGTCGCGGCGCCGGCCCGGCCGCCGCGGTAGTGCACGGCTACATCCCGCCCCGCCCGGGCAAGCGCGAGGGCGATGGCTGCACCCAGCCCGCCGCTGGCGCCGGTGACCAGGGCGCTCACTGGGCTACCCGGGTCAGCGCGGTGATCTCGGTCGCGAAGATCGGATGCTGCGCGACGAGCGCGGTGCGCTCCCCAAGCTCGAAGCCGCCCTCGGTGAAGGCCGGAGCACACCAGCACGTGAATAGCGACCAGGCCCCGGTGGAGGCCGCCCCCTGCCACTGGCCGCGTTCGACGAGGACGGAGCGGTTGTCGGCATCGAGGATGTCGTGCACGCCGGTGCCGTCGGGCAGGATCCGGAACATCCGGATCGGGGCGCCGTCGAGCCAGGTCCAGCCCTCGTCGACGTCGAGCCGGTGCAGCGC
>JBDIAO010000075.1:0-13982 GCA_039812375.1 Phycicoccus sp.
CTCCTGGTCCGGCGCACCCCCTTGGCGACGGCACGCAGTTTGCCCTGACGCAGACCGAGCACGGTGACGATCCGGTCGGCCTCGCCGAGCTTGTGCGTGCGCAAGACGATGGCCTCGTCGCGGTAGAGAGGCACGTGGTTCAGGTTCTCCGCTGGCGCCGCCGGACCGCGGGCCTGGTGGCGACGGCGGCGAGGAGCAGGTCGAGCTCGGTGTGCAGGTGGGTGACGAGGTCATCGAGGTCGGGGGCGATCTCGCGGGCGGCGATGATCCCGAAGTGCAAGCCTCCGTTGTATCCGACGAGCGTGATGTTCAGGCCCATCCCGTCACTGACCACGGACACCGGGTAGTGCGCGAGCAGCTTGGCCCCAGCGAGGTAGACCGGGATCGGCGGTCCGGGGACGTTGGAGATGACCGTGTTGAAGGCGGGGATCCGGTTGAGGACGTGACTGGCGAAGATCATCCGGGCAACCCGGGTGGTGAACGCCGGCGGAGCGAAGTCGGTGACGTCGTCGACGAGACCCTGCGGGATCGCCGCCTGTTGGGCCTTGGCGACCTGGGTGACCGCCTGGGCGGTGCGCAGCCGTTGCACTGGGTCGGACAGGTGGGTGGGCACGCCCGCAAGCATCGCCGAGACCTGATTGCCCTCGAAGTCCGGCGTCGACGTCCGGATCGACACCGGGATCATCGCAACGAGGGGGCCCTCGGGCAGAGCGTCGTGGGCGATGAGCCAACGGCGCAGAGCTCCGGCACACAGCGCGATGACGACGTCGTTGACCGACGTGCCGAAGTGGTTCTTGACTGCCTTGACCTCCTCCAGCGACAACGTGCCGTAGGCAAACCGGCGGTGCGGGGAGATGTCGACATTAAACGGAGTGCGTGGGGCGACCAGCGGGGTTCCTGGATCGATCACCGAGCCGTCGGCGATGCCCCGGCCCACTCCCAGGACTGAGGCCGCGACCGGGCCCAGGACTTCGCCGACGACCGGGGCCAGCGCCGGGACGGCTGACGGGATGACCCGCAGCGCCTCAGTGAGGAGCTTGGTCGCCTGGAACGGCCGGACGATGAGCCGTGCTGCGGCCTCCACCCCGAGCCAGGCACGGTTCGGCGGCGGGGACGGGCACCAGGGTTCGTCAGCCGGCTCGTCCGGGGGCGTGGGCGTGAGGTCGAAGAGCGCGGTGAGCATCTCGGCACCGCTGACCCCGTCGATGGCAGCGTGATGGACCTTGGTGTAGACCGCGACGAGGTCCCTCTCCAACCCGCTGATCACGTAGACCTCCCACAGTGGGCGGGCCCGGTCCAGTGGGCGAGCGTGGATCCGAGCCACCTGCTCGGCGAGCTGGTCCCGACTGCCCGGGCTGGGCAGTGCAAGTTCGCGGACGTGGTAGCCGATGTCGAAGTGCTCGTCGTCGACCCAGACGGGCTGGTCGATCCCGAAGGGGATGCTCATGAGGTGTTGCCGCAGCACCGGGATCCGACCGATCCTGGTCTCGTAGAGCCGGGTGACCCGGGCCAGGTCGAGTGGCTCGGGTGCAGTGGCCGGGTCGAGGATGGAGACCGACCCGACATGCCCGGTGGAGGTCGGGGTCTCCAGGGCGAGAAAAGCGGCGTCGAGGCCGGACAGGCGGCGGCTCATGGGCGAAGCCAGCTTTCGACGAGGTCGACGAAGTCCTCGGGGACCTCGAGCTGTGGCGTGTGGCCGACGCCGGGAAGCTCGGCATACGCCCAGTGCGGATGCCGCCGGGCTGCGGCCCGTGCTGCACTGACGTCCACGAGGCGGTCCTTGTCACCGTGGACAAGCAGGACCGGGGCGGTGATCCCGTCGAGCATGCGTTGGTAGGAGGGTCGTCGGGCCAGCGTCCGCAGCAGGGAGCGAGCCGCGAGCATGAACGAGTGGTCCACATCCCCCATGCCCGCCCCGGGGTCCAACCGGGTCCGGGTCAACTCGACCGCTTGGGTGATCAGCTCCGGGCGGACCCGGCCGGCGTCTGCGAAGCAGAGGTCGATGACCTGCCGGGCAGCCACCTCCGGGTCGACGCGGTGGCGCACTCGGCGCAGCGCAGCCTCCCCGGCACCGGGAACGGAGAACAGGGCGAACTGCGCCGCGACGGCCTTGTCGAGCCCGATCCGGGCCAGTGGTAGTGCCGGGTCGACAAGGACGAGGCGGCGCGCCAGGTCGGGCCGTCGACTGGCGACCATGGCGCTGATCATCCCGCCCATGGAGTTGCCGATCAGGACGACAGGTGCGCCGATGACCTGTTCGCTGAAGTGGGCGACGAGCAATGCATTGGAGAGCACCTTGCTGTCCCCGTGCGGATGTCCCGGAGACAGACCGAACCCGCGCAGGTCGAGCGCATACACCTCGCGCCCGGTGGCGAGCGCCGGCGCGACGAGGGTCCAGTTCAGGTGGGAGCCACCCAAGCCGTGGACCAGGAGAAGCGGGTCCTGCGTGACCTCGCCGTGACTGTCCCAGCGCACCCAGTGCACCGGTCCCCCGTCGAGCTCGGTGACAAACCCTCGGGCTCCGGTATTGCCCGCGATGGTCCACGGGGCGCTGGTCGTCGTCATGATGTCCTTCTGCTCAGGCACATCGCTATTCTCGCCCCGCCAGCTGACAGCGTCGAGACTGGTGCGCGTCGAACGCCAACGTCCATGTATGTCGAACGTCAACGTCCGGATATCTGGACGACACATACGTATGGCGCACGCCGAAGTTCCGGGTCGCCGGCGTCCGATGAACTGCGCCAAGATTCTGAGTATTTGGTGGACACCCCCGTTGGGCTGCCGTACGAGAACGTGACGGAGGCGTGATCGCCCTTGACACGTGGCTGGCAGAGGCAGAGAGTGGGAGACCACTGGAAAGTAAGAGAGTGTTAAAGCATGCCCGCAGGGTGAGTCAAGGGGGCGTTCTTTGGAACGAAGTCCGCAGAAGGTGTCTCAGGAGCACGACCGCCCCTGGCGGTTGAGTCTCTTCGACCAATGGAGCCTGTCGCGTGGTTCGGCTGCTGTGCATCTGCCGCGGCGGGAACAGCGACTGCTGGCATTCCTGGCCATCTCACCTCCTCGGCCCCGGGTCGTGGTCGCTGGAGAGCTGTGGCCCGACAGCAACGACGCGCACGCCTTGTCGAACCTGCGCTCGGCCCTGCTCCGAGTGCGTCATGAGGCGCCAGGCCTGCTGGGTGACCACGGCGACGCGCTAGGTCTGCACGAGCACACCCAGGTCGACCTGACGGAGAAGCTGCAGGCTGCCCGTGGTCCTGGTGATCCGTTGGCGCGCGCAGCAACCCTGTTGCCCTGCGGGGAACTTCTTCCCGGATGGTACGACGACTGGGTGGTGTCCTTCCGTGAACGGATGCGACACAAGCTGATCGGGGCCTTCGACGCCCTGGCGGAGGAGTTGCTCCAGTGCGGGGAGTCGCGGTTGGCGCTGGAACTCGCCGAGTGCTCCGCCGAGCATGACCCGTTCCGGGAGACCTCCCATCGGATCTTGGCGATGATCCACCTCGATCGCGGAGACAAGGTTGAGGCGTTCCGGACGTATCAGAGCTTCCGCAGACGCTCCATAGAGGAGTTCGGGATGGCACCGACCGAGCAGTTCGAGGACATCGTGGCGGACCTACTCTCCGAACGCAGGTCTCGCCGCCGAGCAGCACCCGCACGGGTCCCGGTCGCCCGCGACAAGGCCCCCCTGCCGCCGCTGCCCCTGCCCGTCCCGCCACAGCACCACACCCCCCGCTCTGCGTCGTAGATCGTCATCGAGAACGAGGGTTAGCCAGGCTCGGTGTGCGGCGCCCTTCTCCTGACGGGTTCACTCAGTTGGACAAGGAGTGTTGAGCGTCAGGTTGCTTGACGGTGTGACCGTCGTCCTCGGTGCTGAGGATCTGTCCCGTGTGGGGTCCTGACCGGCGTCCTCAATATGACGCGCGACAGGGCTGATCGGCTGGCTACGGGCGGCCGAACCCGGCCACGCGCACTGGCTCCACCGACAGGGGGCCGAGGCCGCCGCCTCGAGCGAGCGAGGCCGACTCGACAAGGCCGGACTGGACGCGGACGCGGCCGGGATCGTAGCCGGTGCCTGGATCTCGGGTCATCGGGCGACCGGCGGTCTTGGGCGACCGGGAGGTCTGGGCGGCCTTGAGTCGGGACAGTAACGGCGTGGTCGCTGTGGCGTCACGGCACCGCCGCGTCGCGTCTGACGCAATGTCCACCCATGAGGAAGACTCAGGCACTGATCCGAGCCCAGTTTGTCATCGCAGCGCTTGCCAGCGCCCTCCTCCTCCTTGGAGTCTCGCCCGGGGTCGCTGCCCCGCGGCAACGTCCCACCCCCCCGCGGGTCGTCGGCCAGGGCGCAGTCGCCGCCCAACCTGCGCTCGGGACGATGCAGCCACTCCCCAACGTGAAGGGCCGAGCACCCATCCCGGTCCGCACTCCTTCCCCGGCAAGAGCGCCCAGCAAGACCCCGCCACCCCAGACCTCCCGCACGGCAGCCCAACTACCCCTGGCCACCAGCACGGCTGCTACGGCCTCCCTAGCCACCAGCACAGTGGCTGGCGCCCCCCAGGTTGCCGCCTTCAGCTCGACACCGACAGACAGCCCCACCCCCTCAGACAGCCCCACGCCCACAGACAGCCCCACGCCCACAGACAGCCCGACACCGACGCCTAGCCCCACGACGACGCCGACCCCCACCACCAGCCCAAGCCCAACACCGACGCCTAGCCCCACAGCGACGCCTAGCCCCACACCGACGCCCAGCCCCACACCGACACCAAGCCCCACACCGACGCCCAGCCCCACACTGACTCCAGGGCAACAGAAGGTCACGCTGCGCGCCCTCGTCATCGCGACGGACAGCTCCGACTTCGGAGTAGCCACCTGGCGAGCCACCCTCGACCGCGCCGGTGCGGCATACGACGTCATGTATTCGAACACCACACCCCTGACCTCCAGCCAACTCGTCGACAGCAACGGAGTCGGCCGTTACAACGCCATCCTGCTGACCAACGCGCTGCTCCTGTCTCCCGACGGTAATGGTGGCTGGGCGAGCGACTTCGATGCCACCGAGTGGAACACCCTGTGGTCCTATGAGCGGGACTACGCGGTTCGTCAGGCCGTGCTCTATGCCAGCTATGGCACCTGGCCCGAGGACTACTGCCTCCGCGCCGGTAGCGAAGGCGGCGTCGGCGACACCACCGTGCCTGCGACCCTGACCACGGGCGGAGCTGCGGTCTTCGACCAGCTCAAAGCCGGCGCCAAGATCCCCCTGCAGCAGTCCTGGGTCTACCGGAACACCCTCGCACCGGGATGCGGTGGCGTGCCTCTGCTCACGCTCAGTGACGGCTCGGTCGTCGGCGTCCGCTCGGTCTCTCCCGACGGTCGCGAGCGGGTCGCGCTGAGCTTCACCTCGAACCAGTACCTCCTGCAGTCCGACCTGCTCGTGTACGGCCTGTTCCGCTGGGCCTCCCGCGGGATGTACCTGGGCGACCAGCGCCACTACCTCAAGGTCGACGTCGACGACTGGTTCAACTCCGCCGACATCCTCAATGCAGACGGGACCATGTCACCCACGCCGTACCAGGTCAGCGGCGCGGAGGTCTACAACCTCTCGCAGAAGGTCCTCGCCTTGCGATCCGCCAACCCGCTGGCCCGCAACTTCACCTTCTCCTTGGCCTACAACGGCGAAGGGCTGGACCTGACGACAGGGACCAAGTGCAGTCCGACCGGAGGGGTGGCCACCCTGTCCGCGACGAGCCGGTGCCTGCGCAACAACTTCGAGTGGATCAACCACACGTATACGCATGCCGACATGAACACCGCCGACCTCGCGTCGTCGCTGTCCGAGATCAACGACAACTTCACCGTCGGCACGACGGCCGGACTGAATCCCCAGCCGAAGATCGTCAAGACCGGTGAGTACTCCGGGCTCGGCACGTACTCGAACAATCCGGATGACGACGTGGATCCGCCGATCGACCACGGCCTGATGGCTTCGAACCCCAACCTGCTCACCGCTGCACAGCAACTGGGGGTGAAGTACCTGCACGGCAATATGTCCTTCCCCAGTCAGGTGCCGTCGTGCTTCAACTGCAACATTCCCCACCCGATGGCGCCGAGCATCTCCATCGTGCCGGACTGGCCGACGAACATCGCCTACTTCAGTTCCACTCCGGAGCAGGAGACCTACTTCTACAACTGGTACTACGGCCCCAACGGAAAGTTCCCGTACTGGCCGGTCAACCAGACCTACGAGCAGGTCATCGCACACGAGAGCGACCAGGGCATGTCCCACGTGGCCACCGGGTCCATGTACACCCACACGATGCACATCGCCAACGTCCACAACTACGGCGCTGGTCGCACCCTGGCAATGGACTGGGTCCAAGCAGTGGTCAGCAAGTACTCGAGCTTCTACTCAGTGCCGCTGCTGACCCCCAGCTGGGCGGCGATGGCTGACCTCACGACGACATGGCGGACCCACTTCGCGACCAAGGACGCCGTCAGCGCCGTCTACGACCCGGTCACCAAGAAGATCTCTGTGACCAGCACCCAAGGCGGATCGGTCATCGTCTCGGGTACTACGGGTACGGGTTCCTCGGCCTATGGCACGTCGACCGCAACGACCCTCGCCGTCACCACCGGTAGCACCGTCACCGTGGCCGCGAAGCCGATGTCATGAGGGTTGCTCTCGTCGGCGAAGGGACCTACCCCTTCGCCATGGGCGGGGTCAGCACCTGGTGTGACCAGCTCATCCGGGGTATGCCCGATCTCGAATGGGAGGTGGTGGCGCTGATGACCGGCCGCCCACCGGCCCCCCTGTGGCCAGCACCACAGAACCTGGCTCAGGTGCGCCCCATCGAGGTGTGGTCGCCGCGGCCGAGACCTCCGGCTGCCGCTGAGCGTGGCGTCGCCGACGGGTATGCCGCCTTCACCCAGGTTCTCGTCCGGCCCATGGCTCTCGACGCCGCCACCGCGGCGCGAGATCACCTGGAGTTCGCGGACGCCCTGTACCGCCTCCTGGTGTGGAGCAACACCCATCGCGCCGCGCCGAGCTTCGCCCACGACGATGCTGTCAACGTCCTGCTCCGGTCGTGGCGGCGCCAGCGTGGCACCCAGCTCCAGCTCGGCGATGCCATCCGCTGGTCAACGATGTGCGAGCATCTGCTCCGCCCGCTCTTCGAGCGACCGATCGACGTAGACGTCGTGCACGCGTCGATGAACGGTCCCTCGATGCTCGTGGCAATGGCGGCCAAGTGGTGGCACGGCACGCCGGTGGTCATGTCCGAGCACGGCGTCTACTTGCGCGAGCGCTATCTCCTCGATGAAGTATCCGACCAGTCCGCCAACGCCCGGATCTTGCGACTCGGGTTCTTCCGTCTACTCGCCGGCGCCGGGTACCTCATCGCCGACGCGGTCGCGCCGCACTCTCGCTACAACCGCCGGTGGCAGTTGCGCAACGGGGCGGCCCTGGAACGGATGACCACGATGTACAACGGAGTCCAGCCGACGGACTTCCCCATCGCCGCCGTCGAACCAACCCAGCCGACAGTCACCTTCCTCGGTCGGATCGATCCCATCAAGGACATCCACACCCTGCTGCGGGCATTCGCGCTCGTGGTCGCTGCGCTGCCGGAGGCTCGACTCCGGATCTTCGGCGGAAGTCCGGTAGGGCAGGAGGGCTATCTGCGCAGCTGCCGGGCGCTCATCGACGAACTCGGGCTGGGCGGCGCCGTCACTATGGAGGGCCCGACCAGTGATCCAGTGACCGCTTACCATGGCGGCAGCATCGTCGCCCTGAGCAGCATCTCCGAGGGTTTTCCCTACACGGTCGTCGAGGCCATGGCCTGCGGACGACCCGTGGTCTGCACGAACGTCGGTGGCGTCGCCGAGGCCGTCGGGGACGGAGGGCTCGTCGTCCCGCCGCGCGATCCTGATGCCATGGCCGCGGCCTTTCTCCGGCTGCTCCTCGACGACGACGAGCGAGCCCGTCGGGCGGTCATCGCGCGAGAACGGGTCATCGAATGGTTCACCGTCGAGCGCTGGGTCACGGCCTACCGCTCCTTGTACGACTCGGTCGCGGCATGACCATCACACCCATCGCAGCCACTGGGCCGGACTCCCCGGAACCGATCGGGTCGACCACATCGGAACCCGTCGGGTCGACCACATCGGAACCCGTCGGGTCGACCACATCGGAACCCGTCGGGTCGACCACATCGGAACCGATCGGGCCGGGCTCCCCGGGCTCCGATGACCTGGTGAGACGACTTGCCTCCGAGCTGAGCCCACCTGTGGGTGGATGGGTCGACCTGCTGCATCTCGCGGCCCATCTCGAGGCCCGAGGACTCACCGACGACGCCGCGCGGACGGCATACGGGGCCCAAGACGTCTTCGCTCTGGCGCAACGCGTGGCCCAAGTGCCGTCAGCGGACATCCCTGAGAGCCCGGCCTCTGCCGACCGGCATGCCTCTGGCATCCCGCGCGCCACCTGGCTGCATGGCATCATCTACCTGCTTCCTGCCCCCGCTCTGCCGGCAACGCTCGCTTGGCTCGACACTCGGGACGCCACCGTGGCCCTGGGGGCCGGTGGCGCGTTCGGTTGGATCTGGGTCGGCTGCACCGCTCCGGTCGCGTTCCACCTCCGTGGTGTGCGCCGGGAGCACGCCGCGGCCCGCTGGATGCTGCTCGTCACCTGCCTCGGGTTAGTCCTGGCCGCCGTGACGAGTATCGCCGTCGCTCTGCTCCTCCCGGGCCATCGAGTTGTCGTGCTCGGGTTGGTGTTCGCGATGGCCACCTTCCAAGTCGCGACTGCTCACGAGTTCTTCCACCATCGGCGCGCCGTCGTCCCGGTGATGATGGCGCCTGCCGTGGTCCTCGGGGGCCTCTATCTGGTCCTGGGTCGACCTGCGGACCTGCGCACTGCGGTCGCCGGCACACTCGTCGCCTGCTGCGCGGCATTAATCGGGTTGGCCATTGTCCGGGGCGTTCGCGACTGCCGGTCCGGGGCGGACGACGAGAACGGCCCACTCATCCCGTCGGTGCCTCGCCACATCGGGGTGTGCCTGCTGACGACCATCTCAGCGGCCTATCTCCTGGGCACGCAGCTCCGGTTCTTCCTCACCTCGGCCGAGCTGGCCGTGTCCATGGTGGGGCTGCTGGTGTCCATGGGTGTCGTGGAATGGCGGACCCTGGCCCTGGCCGATGCGTCCCGGCGACTGCTGAACTCCTCCACCGATCTCAACGTCTTCCACCGAGCACTGAGTCGGCGGGTGGGTCGAGAGCTCCTCACCACGATCCTCGTTGCAGGCGCCGCGAGTCTCGTCGCCGCCTGGGTGATGAGTCGCACGCTTGGCCTGAGCCCCCAGGGCGTCATCGCCCTGACCGGAGCGTCCCTCCTGTCCGGGGCGTATCTGCTGACGTTCATCTTGACGAACATCGGCCGGACCCAACGCCTCATCGGCGCTTTCCTCAGCGCCTCCTTCGTGACTTTCTTGGTCCCAGCCATCACCGGACTGGGCGTCGCCATCGCCTTCCTCGCGAGCAGCACGCTGCTCATCGCCTCCCTGGGGCACGCAGTGCTCAGGGAACCAGCACGATCCTTCCAATGAGATCGAGACAGGAGAACCACATGCACGCAGTGATCTTGGCCGGCGGCAAGGGAATCCGCCTCCGGCCCTACACCACGGCCTTGCCCAAGCCGCTCGTTCCCATCGGGAGCGACCACGTGATCCTCGAGATCCTCCTCGAGCAGTTGGCCGCACAGGGGTTCACCTCGGTCACCTTGGCCATCAACCACCTCGGACGACTCATTCGCGCGTATGTCGGACACGGCAAGCGGTGGGGGCTGCGCGTCGACTATGTGGAGGAGTCGGTTCCGTTGAACACTGTCGGCCCGCTCTTCGGCATGCGAGACACACTGCCCGAGGACTTCGTCGTCCTCAATGGTGACCTGCTGACGAGCATCAGGTTCGACGACCTCCTGGCCACCCATGTCCGCTCGGGGGCGCCGATGACGGTCGCGACGATGAAGAGTGAGAGCCGCGTGGAGTTCGGCGTCCTCGACATCGTCGACGGTGACATCAGAGCCTTCACCGAGAAGCCGACGGTCGTCCATCACGTGAGCATGGGTGTCTATGCGATGTCCCGCTCGACCATCGCGGGCTATCCGTCGGGCTCCCCGATGGGCGTCGACGAGCTGATCCTCGATCTCCTGGCCAGATCGGCCTATCCGTCAAGCTATCCCTTCTCGGGTCTGTGGCTCGACATCGGTCGCCCCGACGACTACGACCGCGCGAACACTGCCCTACCCGAGCTGTGGCCCCTGCTGATGCCCGACGCTGCATCTCCGGTGGCGAGGGTCGCAGCCAAGGGGAAGCCGGCCGCAGCCAAGGGTCAGCCGGCCGCAGCCAAGGGGAAGCCGGCTGCCGGTCGGGTCAACGGCTCCTCGGCGCTGGCTCATATCTCGGGTGCGGCGTGACCCGCGTCCTGCTCATCGGTGGCTCCGGCTTCATCGGCTCACATGTCAAGACTGCGCTGGAGGCCGACCCCCGCGTGGCCTCCGTTGCCACGGTGACCCGCACCGAGCTCGACCTCATCGCCGACGGGCCTGCTCGGATAGGACCCCTCCTGGCTAGCATCCGGCCGGACGCCGTCGTCAACTGCACCGGCCTCCTCGACGGCACCACGAGCATGCTGGTGGCGATCCACACGCAGGCAACGGCCGTCCTCCTCGATGCGATCGCCGCACAGCCGGAGCGGATCCGACTCATCCGGCTCGGGTCGGCCGGCGAGTACGGCCCGATCCCCTGGGGAACTGCGGCACACGAGGACCAGGACTGCCACCCGATCGGGCCCTACGGGATCAGCCATCTGGCGGCGACCCTACTCATCCAGGCTGCCGCGCGTGATCGGGGTGTGGACGCGGTGAGCCTGCGGGTCTTCAACCCGATCGGTCCCGGGGGGCGGGGTGGGTCACTGCTGAACCGGGTGGCTGAGGGACTGCTCGCAGCCAGACAGGACGTGAGCGACTCGTTCACTGTAGGGAATCTTGACGCGCGGCGGGACATGGTCGACGTCAGAGACGTCGCGGAGGCGGTGGTGGCGGCAGCCACCCTTGCACGCCCACTCCCCCCCGTGATCAACATCGGGTCCGGTGTGGCCTATTCAGTTCGCGACACCGTGAGCATCCTGTGCGACCTGGGGGGTTTCCAGGGCACGGTGCACGAGGACGGTCCTGGGTCCACCCGATCCGCCGGTGTCCCCTGGACGAAGGCGGACATCACGCTGGCCGAGTCCGTTCTCGGCTGGCACCCCCAGCGCACACTTCTCGACGCACTACACACCGTGTGGGTCGAGGCATCTGAAAGGAAACACGTCGCATGACCATTGTTCAATCAGCTCACACGACCGAATCCACTGTCCACGACGACAGCCCGCGGGGTCCTGCGCCAGCCGCGCCACTGGTCCTCGCTGTTGTGGGCATGGGCTACGTCGGACTGACGTTGGCCGCGGCCCTGGCCGACGCCGGCCACATCGTGCATGGCGTCGATTCCAACGACGCCGTGCTCGCCAGCCTTCGAGCGGCGCAGCCGCACATTCACGAACCCGGACTCGACGATGTCTTCGCCACCCTCACGGGAACCCACATCTTCCCGTCCAGGGCCCTACCCGAATGTCCCGTCGACGCGGTCATCTTGGCGGTCTCGACCCCGGTGGACCCCCAGTCCCATGAGCCTCGCCTCGAGAACCTCGCCGACGCCGCCGCCGAGACGGCGCGACATTGCGCTCCAGGGACTCTCGTCGTGGTCCGGAGCACGGTGCCGATCGGCACGACGCGCGGTGTCGTCCTCCCCGTCCTCCGGGAGCACTGGGGGGAGGACGTGCTGCTGTGCTTCGCGCCCGAGCGCACCATCCAGGGGCAGGCGCTTCGAGAGCTGGTGGACCTCCCCCAGGTGGTGGCAGGCCTTGATGATCGCAGTGCCAGTGCCGGGGTCGACCTTTTCCGCAGGCTGGCCAAGAACGTCGTCCGCGTGTCGTCGATCGAGACAGCCGAGATGGTCAAGCTCGCCAACAACTGCCACACCGACTTGATCTACGGGTTCGGCAACGAGGTCGCCCTCATCGCCGAACAGCATGGCATCGACCCGCTGGAGGTCATCCGGGCAGCCAACCTCGACTACCCACGACCTGACCTGTCCAAGCCAGGATTCGTCGGTGGCGCCTGCCTGACCAAGGACCCTTACCACCTCCTGCACGGGACGACACAGCCCGAGCCTTTCCTGATCTCGCGTGCCCGAGAGCTCAACGAGTACCTGCCGGTCCACGTCGCACGAACGGTCATCGACATGATTCGCCGGACCCGAGGCATGACGGAGGGGAGTCGACTGGGGGTCCTCGGGTGGGCCTGCAAGGGCTGGCCTCCCACCGATGACATGCGTGGCACCGCAATCGAGCCCATGATCCCGCTCTTCCGGGAGGCGGGGATAGACGTTCTCGGAGAGGATCCCGAGGTCCGCGGTGAGGTCATCGCGCAGTTCGGCGGTCGGCCGGTAACGCGGGAAGAGGCCATCCGGTTCAGCGACGGGCTGCTCGTCCTCAACGACCATCCTGCCTACGTCGGCCTCGACGTGGTCGGGATCGGTGGTGAGCACCCGCCGAAGTTCGTCTTCGACGCGTGGCGCATCCTCGACGAGCAGGTGCTGAGCGCCGCCGGCATCCGCTACGCGGGCATCGGGTATAGGGGCAGGGCCTGATATGAAGAATCTCCTCGTGGGAGGTGCCGGCTTCATCGGCCTGCATCTGGCCCGCCGACTGCTCGCCGACGGACACGATGTGACGATCGTCGACGACTTCT
This sequence comes from Phycicoccus sp., assembly GCA_039812375.1. Lineage (GTDB taxonomy): Bacteria > Actinomycetota > Actinomycetes > Actinomycetales > Dermatophilaceae > JAGOME01. The sequence continues at coordinate 12,848 of JBDIAO010000075.1, forward strand.
CCCGAGGTCGGGTCGACTCCGATCTCCATACCCTCGTCGAATCCGGCGCGACACTCCATCATGCGGACATGACTCAGGAGACGTCGTGGAGCCGCCTCGACCCAGAGTGGGACGCGGTCTACCTTCTTGCTGCGGTCGTCGGCGTGCGCAATGTCGAGCGGGATCCGCTGCGCGTGATCAGGGTCAACACGCGCACCGTCCTCCATCTGATCGACTGGGCGAAGCCCGAAACCACCGTCTTCTTCGCCTCGACGAGTGAGGTGTATGCCGGCGGCGTCAACGCCGGCTTGGTGCGGGTTCCCACCGCCGAAGACGTACCGGTGCTCATCCAGGACATCGGGGCACCCCGTTTTGCGTATGCGGTGAGCAAGGTTCTTGGCGAGGCCGCCATTCTCCATGCCACCAGCCAGGGCCGCCTCAACGGTGTCATCGGGCGCTTCCATAATGTCTATGGGGCCAGGATGGGCGCTGATCACGTCATCCCGGAGATGCTCCTGCGCGCGGTTCGGGGCACGGATCCCTTCGTCATTCCCGGCGCCGACCAGTTCCGGGCCTTCTGTCACGTCGATGATGCCGTCGAGGCCGTCGTCGCCCTGATGGCCACCCCCGAGGCCGTCGGCCAGATCGTCCACATCGGCGATGACCGCAGCGAGACGAATATCGGCGACCTCGCCCGCAGGATCGCCGATGTCGTCGGTGTCCGGCCGCACTTCGCCCCAGCCCCCAGTCCTGCCGGCTCAGTCGCCCGACGGCAACCCGACCTGTCGTTGCTGCGGTCCCTGACCGGCTTCGAACCCCGGGTATCCCTGGATGAGGGGTTGGCCCGCACCTGGGAGTGGTACCGGAACGTGGCTCAATGACCCACGCACGGGTGGCCACCGTGGCGGTGGTGCTGCTGACCGTGGCGATCCTGGGGTTGTCGCTGGCCCTGACGAAAAGGCACAACCCACCCGAGCCTGACCCTAACGCGACGAGCACCCCGGCCCCGGCATCGGCCGCATCGGCACCGGCCACACCGGCTCCGGCCGCATCGGCATCGAGCAGCAGCAGGTCGGCTGCCGACGCCCTCAAGTCCGCCCGCAGCTGGGTCTACCAACTCCAGAACTACTCCAAAGGCCGACTCGACACCATCGCC
>JBDIAO010000076.1:0-13854 GCA_039812375.1 Phycicoccus sp.
GCACGCCAGCGCAAACATCTCACCCTCGTGCACAAGCACAACGTGCTCACCCACGCCGGGCACCTGTGGCGCCGCACGGTCGAGGAGGTCGGGGAGGAGTTCCCGGACGTCGAGACGGCATACCAGCACGTCGATGCCGCGACCATCTTCCTGGCTACCGACCCGGGACGGTTCGACGTCATCGTCACCGACAACCTCTTCGGTGACATCATCACCGACATCGCTGCCGCGGTGGCCGGTGGCATCGGCTTGGCTGCCTCCGGCAACATCAACCCCTCAGGGGAGAACCCGAGCATGTTCGAACCGGTCCACGGAAGCGCTCCCGACATCGCCGGGCAGGGTGTAGCCGATCCCACGGCCACGATCCTGTCCGTGGCCATGCTGCTCGCCCACGTCGGCCGGGACGAGCAGGCTGCCCGGGTCGAGCAGGCTGTCGCGGCCGACCTTGCCGACCGGGGTCCCAGAGCCCGTGCGACCCATGCCGTCGGGGACGCCATCGCCGCTCGAGTGTGAGGCGCGGCGGGCACCCACGGCGGACCATCGAGGACCAGCGCTCGGTCCGGGGTGAGCGCTAACCGGTGAGCGCTAACCTGAGGGGAGACGCCCGATCCGCAGCCAGCGCGCCCGGCCCCGACGACATCGAAGGATCCACTATGGCCCTCGCCTTCACGGTTACGCCCAACCCGAACCCGGTCTCCGACGCCCACCGGGCTGAGATCCTCGCGAACCCAGGCTTCGGGCAGTTCATGACCGACCACATGGTCAGCGCGACCTGGCGTCAGGGCGAGGGATGGAGCGACGGGCGCCTGGAGCCCTACGGCCCCATCGCACTCGACCCGGCCGCGGCGGTGCTGCACTACGCCCCCGAGGTCTTCGAGGGTCTCAAGGCCTACCGCCACGCTGACGGCTCGGTGTGGACCTTCCGGCCGGACAAGAACGCCGCCCGACTCAGGGCCAGCGCGGCCCGGATGGTGCTCCCGGAGCTGCCGGTCGAGAGCTTCGTCGAGTCCCTGCGGGTGCTCGTCGAAGCCGACGAGAAGTGGGTCCCGGCGGCCGACGGTGGCGAGAAGAGCCTCTACCTGCGGCCTTTCCTCTTCGGCTCGGCCGCCTTCCTCGGCCTCAAGCCCTCGATCGAGGCTACCTACATGTGCATCGCCTCCCCGGCGGCATCCATCTTCACCGGGGGACCGAAACCGATCTCGCTGTGGATCTGTCGCAACTATGCCCGCGCCGGTGACGGCGGCACCGGCGCGGCGAAGTGCGGTGGCAACTACGCCAGCGCCCTGCGCGGGCAGCTCGAGGGCTCTCAGAACGGCTGTGACCAGGCGGTCTTCCTCGACTCCTCGACACACACCTATGTCGACGAGCTCGGCGGGATGAACGTCTTCTTCGTCACCAAGGACGGCCACCTGGTTACCCCCGAGCTGACCGGGACGATCCTGCCGGGGATCACCCGGATGTCGATCCTCGAGCTCGCCGGGGAGTTCGGCCTGAGGGCACAGGAGCGCAGGGTCGAGATCGCTGAGTGGAAGGAGGGCGTCGCCAGCGGTGACATCCTCGAGGTCTTCGCCTGTGGTACCGCGGCGATCGTCACCCCCATCGGCGAGCTGAAGTGGGACGGCGGCAGTGCTCGGTCCACGGCCGGCGAGTTCGGCGGTGAGGTGACCCGCGGCATCCGGGAGCGATTGCTGTCCATCCAGCAGGGGCGCAGCGAGGACACCTACGGATGGATGCACCGGCTCGTGTGAGGTGAGCGACTCCACCTGCAGGAGCACCCAGGAAGCTGCACCACCACGGAGCCCGAGGGGTCGTCAGTGACGGCGAGCATCCGCACCTGGTTGGTCAGCCGGGTGGCGGTCATCATCCTCGTCCTCGGCATCGCCGCGGTGGCAGGCATCGGCGCTGAGGTCCATCCGCAAGCGAGTGGGTGGTGGTGGCTTGATCGGTTCACCTACTGGGACTCCTTCCACTTCACCCGGATTGCCGACGAGGGATGGTTCACCCCCACCCGTCGCTGCTGCGACCAGTCCTACTTCCCGGGCTACCCTCTCGCGATGCGCTGGTTGGCCAGCGTGCTCCCCGGTCCTACCGCGCTCGCCGGGTGGTTGATCACCCTCTTCACCGGGACTCTGGCCGCCGGCGCCCTGTACCAGCTGGCCCGCGCTGATGGCCTTCCCGACCTTGGCGCACGCCGCGCTGTGCTCCTGCTCGCGGTGGCGCCGTTCACCGTCTTCACCGTTGCGGTCTACTCCGAAGCGCTCTGGTTGGCTGCCGCCCTGGTCGCTTGGTGGGCCGCGCGTGCGCAGCGGTGGGCCCTGAGCGCGCTCGCTGCCTCGGTCGCCACCGCCACCCGCATCACCGGTCTCTTCCTCCTCGCCGGTCTGGCCGTCGGGTATGCCGTCACAGCCCGGTCTCGGGCGCAGGAGCACGGCTGGGGGCGGGTGGCTGCCCGGGCACTGTGGCTCGGGGTCCCGGTCCTGCCGGTCGTGGCGTTCATGAGCTACCTGTACACCCAGACCGGCAGCTGGTTTGCGTGGAGGGAGGCTCAGGTCATCGGATGGGGTCGACACAGTTCCACCCCGTGGGGTGGGGTCGTCGGGCAGTGGGAGTCACTCATCCGCGCACCGAGCGGCTGGTTGCTGTTCCCGCGGGTGCTGGACCTGGTAGCGGTTCTCCTCGGGTTGGCGCTCACGGCCGTGCTGCTCAGCCGTCCACGCTGGTGGCCCGAGGCGGCATACGTCGGGGTCTCCGTCCTGGCGATCATGGCGACCTCCCGGTGGGACTCGGCAGGTCGCTACGCGCTCACCTGGTTCCCGGCATACCTCGTCCTCGCGTACTGGTTGCAGGGCCGGTCGCGCCGATGGACGGTGCTGGCGCTGGGAGCCAGCGGCCTGGTTGCCACGGCGGTGACGGTGTGGTTCGCCACCCGGCACTGGATCGGATGATGGATACCGGCCCGAAGATCACCATCAATGGTTCTGGAAAGGACCATTGACAGACCCTCGGTGCTGGGTGTTGCATTCCACCACTGCCCCGACAACACCCAGGTGGTCCCGACCATGTCCGACCTCTCCCATCTCTCCGAGGACGAGCGCAAGCTCGCCGAGCTGGGCTACAAGCAGGAGCTCAACCGGACCTGGTCCGCGTTCTCCAACTTCGCCATCTCCTTCTCGATCATCTCGATCCTCGCCGGCTGCTTCACGACCTTCGGCCAGGCCTGGAACAACGGCGGCCCGGTCGCCATCTCGTGGGGCTGGCCGATCATCTCGGTCTTCATCCTCATCATCGGCTTCTGCATGTCCGAACTCGTCTCGGCCTACCCGACCTCGGGCGGCATCTACTGGTGGGCCTCCAAGCTCGGCGGGGCCAAGGCGGGCTACTACACCGGCTGGCTCAACCTCATCGGCCTGCTCGCGGTGACCGCCTCGGTCGCCTACGGCTGCGCGACCTTCTTCGACCTCACCTTCTCGACGATGAGCACGTCCTGGGCCGACAGTTACTCCCTGACCCGGGTGTTCATCATGTTCCTCGTCGTCCTGGCCGCCTGTGTCGCCCTCAACATCTGGGGCGGGCACCTCATGGCCCTGATGAACAACGTCTCGGTCTGGTGGCACGTCTTCGGCGCGGCGATCGTCGTGCTCATCCTCATCTTCCTGCCCGAGAAGCACATGAGCGTCGCCGACGTCTTCACCATGCGGATCAACAACTCCGGCGGCCTGGCCGGTGGGGAGACCGGCGGCGTCGGGTACTGGTTCTACGTCCTGCCGCTCGGCTTCCTGCTCACCCAGTACACGATCACCGGCTTCGACGCCTCGGCCCACCTCTCCGAGGAGACCCACGGCGCCGCGCACGGCGCGGCCAAGGGCATCTGGCAGTCGATCTTCTACTCCGCCATCGGCGGCTGGATCCTCCTGCTCGCCTTCCTCTTCGCCGTCCAGGACCCGGCCAAGGTCACCGAGGGTGGCGGCGGGGTCGCGGTCATCTTCAACCAGGCCCTCAGCTCGAATTGGGCGAGCACCGTGCTGCTCATCGCGAGCATCGGGCAGTTCTTCTGCTCCAGTGCCTGCCTGACCTCGACGAGCCGGATGCTCTTCGCGTTCTCCCGGGACGGGGCCGTCCCCGGTGCATCGCTGTGGGCGAAGGTCAACGCCAAGCACATCCCGGCCAACGGCGTCCTCGGTGGTGCCGTCGTCGCCGCGATCATCACCCTGCCGGCCCTGGTCCCGGTCGACATCGGCGGCGCGCCGGTCCCGGTCGCCTTCTATGCGGTCGTCTCGGTGGCGGTCATCGGGCTCTACCTCTCCTTCTCCATCCCGATCTACCTGCGCTGGAAGCTGGGCGACGCCTTCGTCCAGGGTTCCTGGAACCTCGGCACCAAGTGGAAGTGGATGGCCCCCATCGCGGTCGTCGAGATCATCATCATCTCGATCTACTTCATCCTCCCGATCACCCCGGCCGGCTGGCTGGGTAACAAGGACTTCAGCCTCAAGTTCGTCAACTACGCGCCCGTGCTGACCATCGGCACCCTCGTCGTGCTGTGGATCGGCTGGCACGCCTCGGCCAAGAAGTGGTTCACCGGGCCGAAGAACACCATCGACCTGCCCGAAGGGGTCTCCTCGGCCGACGAGATCGACCTCGAATGGCACCACGGTGAGACCGCCCACGGCGGCAAGGTCCACGAGTGGTCCGGTGAGGAAGGCAACCCTCGCTGATCGCGAATCGCCCCTCACCCATGGATGCCACCCTCGAGCACCAGCTCGACCGCATCACCTGCCTCGCCGGTCAGCAGCGTTCCACCACGGCGCTGACCGGCGGGCTGACCAACCAGATCCTGCGAGTCACCACAACCGAGCACGACCTCGTCGTGCGCATCTCCTCACCGAGCACGGGGCTGCTGTCCATCGACCGGGACGTCGAGGAGCACAATGCCCGCGCAGCCGCGACCGCCGGGGTCGGGCCCAGCGTCGTCGAGCGCATCGCCGAGGCCGGAGTGCTCGTCGTCGAGTTCATCCGCGATGCCGTGACCTTCGACGATGCGGCGGTCGGCGCCAACCTGGCCCGGATCGGCGCGACCGTGCGGCAGCTCCACGACGGCCCGGCCTTCGCGGGCCGCTTCGACATGTTCGACATCCAGCGCCGCTATCTGGGGATCATGCGCGCGCACGCGTGGCCGCTGCCCGAGGGCTACGAGGACCTGCTCGGCTACGCCAACTCGATGGAGGCCGCGCTGAGACGGGCCCCCGAGCCGCTCGTTCCGTGCCACAACGACCTGCTCGCGGCGAACTTCCTCGACGACGGTCAGCGGATCTGGATCCTCGACTACGAGTACAGCGGGATGAACGAACCGGCCTTCGAGCTCGGCAACATCATCCAGGAGGCGCACCTGGGCGCCGAGCAGCTCACCGAGCTCGTCACGGCATACAGCGGTCGGCCCGACCCGGTGCGCGAGGCCCGAGCGAGGCTGTGGGGCATCGAGAGCGCGTACGCCTGGACCCTCTGGGGCACGATCCAACTCGGGTTGGCCGAGATCGACTACGACTTCCACGGATGGGCGATGGACAAGTATGACCGGGCGCGCGAGGCCTTCGCCGACCCCGGCTTCGACGACCTCGTGGATGCCGTCGGCCGGGCGCCGACGAATGCCGCCGGGCAATCGCCCGAGGATGCCGTGGGGGAGGGTCGGTGAGCGCCCTGCCGGACCGGGCCCGGGTCGTCATCATCGGCGGCGGGGTCATCGGCACGTCGCTCGCCTACCACCTGGCCCACCTCGGGTGGCCAGACGTGCTCCTGCTCGAACAGGGCTCGCTCTCCTGCGGGACGACGTGGCACGCCGCCGGGCTCGTCGGCCAGCTGCGGGCGAGCGAGGCGAGCACCCGCCTCGTGCGCTACTCCACGCAGCTCTACTCGCGCCTTGAGGCCGAGACCGGCCTGGCCACTGGCTACCGGGTGTGCGGCGGATTGACCGTGGCGCGCACGCCCGACCGGATGACCCAGTTGCACCGGACCATCGCCACCGCCGCCGCCTACGACCTCGAGTGCACCCTGCTCACGCCGGCCCAGGCCAAGGAGCGCTATCCGCTCATCCGCGACGACGACCTGCTCGGCGCGATCTGGCTGCCCGGCGACGGGCGGGCCAACCCCACCGATCTCACGCTCTCGCTGGCCAAGGGCGCCCGCAACCTCGGGGTGCGCATCGCCGAGCACACCCGGGTGAGCGGCATCCTGCTCGACGAGAGCGGTGCCCACCCGCGGGCCGTCGGGGTGCGCACCGACACCGGGCAGGAGGTTCAGGCCGAGGTCGTCGTCAACTGCGCCGGGCAGTGGGCCAACGCCCTGGCCGCGAGCATCGGGGTCAGCGTCCCGTTGCACTCGGCCGAGCACTTCTACGTCGTCACCGACCAGGTCGCCGGCACGCACCCGGACCTGCCGGTGCTGCGCGACCCGGACGGCTACACGTACGTCAAGGAGGAGGTCGGCGGCCTGCTCGTCGGCGGCTTCGAACCCGTCGCGAAACCGTGGGTGGCCCCGGACGCCATCCCCTTTCCCTTCGAGTTCCAGCTGCTCGAGGAGGACTGGGAGCACTTCGAGATCCTCATGGACAGTGCGATCCACCGCCTGCCGGTCCTCGCGGACACCGGAATCCGCAAGTTCTACAACGGCCCGGAGAGCTTCACCCCCGACAACCAGTTCATCATGGGCGCCGCCCCCGAGGTCGACGGCTTCTACGTCGCTGCCGGTTTCAACTCGGTCGGGATCGCCTCCGCCGGTGGCGCCGGGATGGCGCTGGCGGAGTGGATCGTCGCGGGTGAGCCGACGATGGACCTGGCCAGTGTCGACATCCGCCGGTTCTCCGCCATGCAGAATGACCCGGCTTGGCTGCGCTCCCGGGTCGGCGAGATCCTCGGGCTGCACTACGCGATCCCCTGGCCGAACCGTGAACCCGAGACCGGTCGGGGGCAGCGGCTGTCCCCGGTCCACGAGGCCCTGCTCGGTCAGGGGGCCGTCATGGGGACGCGCAACGGCTGGGAGCGGGCCCTCGTCTTCGCCCCGATCGGCGAGGCCGCCCGCCTGGACTACTCGTGGACCGCCCCGACGTGGGCGCCGTGGTGCGCCGCCGAACAGACCGGATGCCGCGAGGGCGTCGCGGTCTTCGACCAGACCTCGTTCTCCAAGTACCGGGTCGCCGGGCCGGGCGCACTCGAGCTGCTCCAATGGGTGTGCACCGCCGACGTCGACGTGCCGGCCGGGCGCGCGGTCTACACCGCGTGGCTCAACGCGCGCGGCACCTACGAGGCCGATGTCACCGTCACCCGCGTCGACGAGGAGGAGTATCTCGTCGTCTCCAGCGCCGCCACGACCGTGCGCGACCTCGACTGGCTGCGCAGGCACCGCCCACCGGGCGCGTCCGGGCCTGGTCCGGTCATCGAGGACGTCACCGACGCGTATGCCGTCCTCGGCGTCATGGGCCCGCGATCGCGCGAGTTGCTCACCCGGGTCAGTGGACGAGGTGGCGCTGAGCAGTGGGGCAATGCCGCGTTCCCGTTCGGCACCAGCCGGATCGTGCGGCTCGCCGGGGTCGACGTGCGCGCGACCCGGATCACCTATGTCGGCGAACTCGGCTGGGAGCTCTACGTGCCGACCATCGCTGCCGCGGGCGTCTACGGCGCGCTCTTCGACACCGGCGCCGACCTCGGGGTGATCCCGGCCGGCTACGCGTCCATCGACGCGCTGCGCCTGGAGAAGGGCTTCCGGGCCTTCGGGCGTGAGCTCACCCCCGAGATCGGCCCGATGGAGGCGGGGTTGGGGTTCGTCTGTGACCGCCGGTGGGACGCCGACTTCCTCGGCCGGGATGCCGTCGAGCAGGTGCGCGCCGACGGGCCCCGGCGCCGGATCGTCTCGTTCACTCTCGCCGACCCGGATGCCTGGCTGTGGGGCGGCGAACTCGTCCTGCGGGACGGGGCACCGGTCGGGCAGGTGACCAGCGCAGCCGTGGGTGCGAGCCTCGGCGGCCCGGTCGGGCTCGCCCTGGTCGGGAACGCCGACGGGGCGAGCGATGTCGCCTGGCTCACCGCCGGGCAGTGGGAGATCGACCTCGCCGGGACCCGGTTGCCGGCTCGGGTCTTCACCCGGGCGCCCTTCGACCCCGGCGGCATCCGCCTCGACCGCGGAGACAGCATCAATGGTGCATAACAGAACCATTGACGCGGATGCCGCAGAGGTATTGGATCGGGGCATGGCCAGCGTCCCCGGCGTCACCTCGCTCCCGGCGGCGGTGCTGCGCCCGGCCCTGGGGAACGCCTTCGAGGCCACTGTCGAGCAGCTCGCGACGGCGATCCGGCTCGGGGTGCTGCGCGACGGTGAGTTGCTCCCGCCGGAGCGGCTGCTCGCCGAACAGCTCGGGGTGAGCCGCAACACCCTGCGTGAGGCCATCGCCGCCCTGCGCGACTCCGGCCTCGTCACCACCCGCCGCGGCCGCGGCGGCGGGTCGGTCGTCACCTACACCGGCCCACGGCGAGAGGGCACCGCCCCGGTGCGGGTCGGGCCAGCCCTGCTCGACGCCCTCGACTTCCGGATGATCGTCGAACCGGGTGCGGCGGCCCTCGCGGCGAGACGTCCGCTCGCGGCGGACCAGCGGGCCTGGTTGCAGGCCTGCCTCGACGAGGTGGCCTCAGCCCCCGACGAGGCCACGCACCGGATGTCCGACTCCCGGCTCCACCTGGCCATCGCAACTATCGCCGGGTCGCCGATGCTCATCGAGGCGGTCACCCGCGCCCAGGCGGCCCTGGGGGAGATGCTCGGCGCGATCCCGGTGTTGCGGCGCAACATCGATCACTCCAACGAGCAGCACTCCGCCATCGTGCGCGCGATCCTCACCGGGGATGGTGAGCGGGCGCGTGCGGTCATGGAGGAACACTGCGAGGCGACCGCCGCGCTGCTGCGGGGCCTGATCGGCTGACCTGAGACACCCGGCTCCACCCAAGACACCCGGCACCACCCAAGACCCAGAGCACGACACCAAGGAGTCCCACATGAGCATCGGCCCCGTCGGCGCACCCCAGCTCACCCTCGATCAGTTGCGGGCAGAGGTCGCCGCCGGCACGATCGATACGGTCATCGCCGCGTTCACCGACATGCAGGGCCGCCTGCAGGGCAAAAGGCTGCACGCCCCGTTCTTCCTCGAGCACACGCTTCCGCACGGCACCGAGGGCTGCAACTACCTGCTGACGGTCGACGTCGAGATGAACACCGTCCCGGGCTATGCGATGACCTCGTGGGAGACCGGCTACGGCGACATGGAGTTCGTCCTCGACCTGACCACCCTGCGCCGTACGCCCGGGCAGCCGAACTCGGCGACCATCCAGTGCGACCTGGCGTGGCTCGACGGCAGCGGACCGGTCCGGGTCTCGCCGCGCGGCATCCTCAAGGCCCAGGCCGCTCGGGCCGCGGAACTCGGTTTCGTCGCCCTGGCCGGCACCGAGCTCGAGTTCCAGATCTTCGAGGACTCCTACGACTCCGCGTGGGACAACGGCTACCGCGGCCTGACCGGAGCCAATCGCTACAACGTCGACTACTCGATCCTCGGCGGCACTGTCGTCGAGCCGCTGCTGCGCGACATCCGCAACGAGATGTACCGCGGCGGAGTCGTCGTCGAGGGCGCGAAGGGGGAGTGCAACCTCGGCCAGCACGAGATCGCCTTCCTCTTCGACGAGGTCGTGCGCACGTGCGACAACCACGTCATCTACAAGAACGCTGCCAAGGAGCTTGCCCGCGCCCACGGCCAGTCGATCACCTTCATGGCCAAGTACGACCAGCGCGAGGGCAACTCGTGCCACATCCACCTCTCGCTGCGCGGTCTCGACGGCTCGATCGTCTTCGCCGACGACTCCCGCGACGGCGGGCGCAGCGCGTTGTTCGACCACTTCCTCGCCGGGGTCCAGGCGACGATGCGCGAGTTAACCTACTTTTACGCCCCGAACATCAACTCCTACAAGCGCTTCCAGCTCGGTTCGTTCGCCCCGACCGCCGTCGCCTGGGGCCGGGACAACCGAACCTGCGCCTCTCGGGTCGTTGGCCACGGGGCCGGGTTGCGGATGGAGAACCGGGTCCCCGGCGGTGACGTCAACCCCTATCTCGCGGTCGCTGCGATGCTCGCCGGCGGGCTCTACGGCGTGCAGAACGAGCTCGAGCTGGGGCCCGAGCTCCAGGGCAACGCCTACACCGCCGACGTCGAGCACGTCCCGATGACGCTCGCGGAGGCCCGTGACCTGCTCGACGGGTCCGCGATGGCTCGGGCGACCTTCGGGGATGATGTCATCGACCACTACGTCCACGCGGCGGACACCGAGGTGAGCGCGTACAACGCGGCCGTCACCGACTGGGAACGCATCCGCGGCTTCGAGAGGCTGTGAGCAGTTCCATGAGCACGACCCACGACGTCGTCAACCCGGCCACCGAGCAGGTCGTCACGAGTCTCGACCTCGTCGGTGTGGAGGAGACCGATGCCGCGATCGCGAAGGCCCTGGCGATCGGGCCGGCGTGGCGGGCGGTGACCCCGGCCGATCGGGGGATGCTGTTGCGCCGCTTCGCCGACCTCGTCGAGGAGCACACCGAGGAGCTTGCCCTCCTCGAGGTCGCCAACTCCGGACACACCATCGGTAACGCCCGCTGGGAGGCCGGCAACGTTGCCAACGTGCTGCGCTACTACTCCGCCGCCCCGGAGCGCCTCTTCGGCCGGCAGATCCCGGTCGCCGGCGGCCTCGACGTCACCTTCAAGGAGCCGCTCGGCCTCGTCGCGGTCATCGTCCCGTGGAACTTCCCCATGCCGATCGCCGGCTGGGGGTTCGCTCCGGCGCTCGCGGCTGGGAACACCGTCGTGCTCAAACCGGCCGAGCTCACCCCGCTCACCGCGATCCGCCTCGGCGAACTCGCCCTGCAGGCCGGCATACCCGAGGGCGTCTTCACGATCCTGCCGGGCAAGGGGTCGGTCGTCGGGGAGCGCTTCATCACCCACGAGGGGGTGCGCAAGATCTGCTTCACCGGTTCCACGGCGGTCGGGCAGCGGATCATGCGCGGAGCGGCTGAGCACCTCAAACGGGTCACCCTCGAGCTCGGCGGCAAGAGCGCGAACATCGTCTTCGCCGACGCTGACGTCGAGGCCGCTGCTGCGGCGGCGCCGATGAGCTTCCTCGACAACGCCGGTCAGGACTGCTGCGCCCGGACCCGGATCCTCGTCCAGCGCGGCGCTGTCGAGGACTTCATGGGGCGGTTCGAGGCGGCGATCAAGGCCGTCCGCGTCGGCGACCCGACCGACGAGGGCAGCGCGATGGGCCCGCTGGTCAGCTCCGGACACCGCGAGGCGGTGCGCTCCTTCGTCGAGGATGCCGCCGCCCACGGCCACGCCGAGCCGGAGATCGCCTTCCGCGGGTCCGCCCCGGAGGGGAAGGGGTGGTGGTACCCGCCGACCGTCCTGTTCGCGAAGGACACGGCCGAACGGGCCTGGCGGGAGGAGATCTTCGGGCCGGTTGTCTCGGTGCTGCCGTTCGAAGATGAGGCCGAGGCGATCACCCTGGCCAATGACACCGAGTACGGCCTGTCCGGCTCGATCTGGACCCGCGATCTGGGACGCGCCATCCGGGTGGCGCGGGGGGTCGATGCCGGCAACCTGTCGGTCAACTCCCACTCCTCGGTGCGCTACTCGACCCCCTTCGGTGGCTTCAAAGCCAGCGGCATCGGCCGCGAACTCGGCCCGGACGCCCTCGACTCCTTCACCGAGACCAAGAACGTCTTCTTCGACACCCAGATCTGAACCCGCCCACCACCGCGACCCGCCGAACCCACAGAACCGAACAGGAGAACAGCCATGGCAGGCAGACTCGACGGCAAGGTCGCCGTCATCACCGGAGGCTGCTCCGGGATCGGGCTGGCGACCGCGCGCCGCTTCGCCCAGGAGGGCGCCAAGGTCGTCATCGCCGACCTCGAAGACGCCTTGGGGCAGGCCCTCGCCGGTGAACTCGGCGGCGCCTACGTGCACTGCAACGTCGCCGACAAGACCGACGTCGACAACCTCTTCAAGGTCGCCCACGACACGTACGGCCAGATCGACATCGCGTTCAACAACGCCGGCATCAGCCCGCCGGAGGACGACTCGATCCTCGACACCGACCTCGAGGCGTGGAACAAGGTCCAGCTGGTGAATCTGACCAGTGTCTACCTGTGCTGCAAGGCCGTCCTGCCGTACATGCTCGAGCGCGGGTCCGGCTCGATCATCAACACGGCATCCTTCGTCGCCGTCATGGGGGCGGCGACCTCGCAGATCTCCTACAGCGCCTCCAAGGGGGGCGTGCTGACGATGACCCGCGAGCTGGGGGTCCAGTTCGCGCGAGACGGCATCCGGGTCAACGCCCTGTGCCCGGGCCCGGTCAACACCCCGCTGCTCAAGGAGCTCTTCGCCAAGGACGCGGAGCGGGCCGCCCGCCGGCTCGTGCACGTGCCGATGGGCCGCTTCGGCGAGCCCGAGGAGATGGCCAACGCGGTGCTCTTCCTCGCCAGCGACGAGTCGAGCTTCATGACGGCATCCACCTTCCTCGTCGACGGCGGCATCTCCGGCGCCTACGTCACCCCGCTGTGAGAGGTCACCGGCCGATCATCGGGGTGTCGAGCTACGTCGAGCCGATCGACCGCGCGCCGTGGTTCGGCCAGCGCAGCGCCGTCCTGCCCTACGGCTACGTCAAGCACCTCATGGCCGCCGGGGCGCTCGTCGTCATCCTGCCGCCCAGGGTGGATGCTGACGAGGCCATGGCCGCGCAGGTGCTCGCCGGCCTCGACGGGCTCGTCATCTCCGGTGGGGCCGACGTCGAGGCGAGCCGGTACGGCGCCGCCCCGCACGCGACCTCCCAGGCGGCCCGTGCGGACCGAGACACGTGGGAGCTGGCTCTCGTGGCCGCTGCCACCGCCGCGGACCTGCCGCTGCTCGGGATCTGTCGGGGGATGCAGGTCATGGCCGTCGCGGCCGGGGCGGGACTCGTGCAGGACCTGCCCGAGGCGGTCGGCACAACCGTCCACTGTCCCGCGCCGGGTACTTATGCCAGCCACCCGGTTACGCTCGTGTCCGGCACCCGGTTGGCAGGGGTCCTGACCGAGAACGTGGTCGACGTGCCGACCTACCACCACCAGGCCGTGGACCCGGTGACCCTCTCCCCGACCCCGTATGTCCCCAGCGCCTGGCACGAGGACGGCACTCTCGAGGCGATGGAGGATCCGGCTGGGACCTTCCGGTTCGCCGTTCAGTGGCACCCCGAGGCCGGTGAGGACCCACGACTTTTCGACGCCCTCGTCGCTACTTCCTGCGACCGCGCCCGCGCTGCGACCGTACGCGTACATAGCCGTCCGCAGAACTCGGCCGACGCCAACAGCTGACTGGCGACGGTGGCGACAGTTCGGATCGGTCGTAGGGGTCTTCATCCGCGTCGGTGGAAGGTGACACTCTTGCGTCCGTGTCTGTCGTGGGTGGTGTGGTGGGTGTAGGTGGGGTCGTGGATGGTGCGGTGGTGGTGTCCGCATAGGGGGGTGGCGTCTTTGAGGTTGGTGTGTCCGCCTTGGGACCAGGGGTGTTGGTGGTGGAGTTCGGTCCAGGCGTAGGGCCGGTCGCAGTTTTCGGCGGCGCACGTGTTGTAGAGGGCGGCGAGGGCGGTGCGTTGGTGGTTGGTGAAGAACCGGTCTTGGCGGCCGATGTTGAGGGGGAGGGAGGCGCCGCCGAGGATGGCGGGCAGGATGCCGGCGTTGCAGGCGAGGCGGCGGGCGGCGCTGGTGGAGATGATCTGCCCGGTGTCGCAGGGGACCATCCCGGTGCTGGGC
>JBDIAO010000077.1:0-13362 GCA_039812375.1 Phycicoccus sp.
CTCGCCCCGGGTTCTGGCGTCGCCAGATACTCGTCGACAGCCCCTCGCGCAGCGCGCCCCCGACGCGCTGACCTGCGGTGATGGTGCGCCATCAGGGACTCGAACCCCGAACCCGCTGATTAAGAGTCAGCTGCTCTGCCAATTGAGCTAATGGCGCGCGAAGCAGGACACTAGCAGGCCGCGGGCAGCGGGTGGAAATCTGCCCAACGGTCGGCGCCAGTCATTCGGCGTGGCGGCGGCGGACGAGGACGGCCAGTCCGGCAAGGACGAGCAGCGCACCGGCACCGACGCCGAGCCACAGGGGCCACGAGGAGTTCTGGGCAGCGCTATCGGGTGCCGGAGCGATGAGCGCAGAAGGCTCGCCAGTGCCCGGGGCGGCGGCGGTGGCGGTTCCCGGCGAGTCTGTCGTCGGCGAGTTCGTCGTCGGCGTCGGGCTGGCCCCCGCCACGGTGAAGCGGACCTGCCCGGATACCGGGTGCGAGTCGGCGCTGACGATCTTGTAGGTCACGACCCAGGAACCGCCGGGGGCATCTGCGGGCAAGGGTTGGGAGACGACGTTGTCCCGCGAGGCCGGCGGGTCCACCTGGATAGGTATGCCGTCCCGACTGACCCGGACTTCCGTGAACTGGCCGATGACGGCAGCCCCGAAGGTCAGTGTCACCTGCGAAGGCGCGGACTCCAGGCTCGCCCCGTCGGGTGGATCGGAGGAGACGAGTTCGGAGTGGCCAAACGCCGGTGCGACCGCGATCAGCCCCAAGCCGAGAACGACGAGGGCAACGACGACGATCTTCACGCGACGGTGGGAGAAGAAGGACAGCACCCACCGATCATCGCAAACCGGCCACGAGCACTGGCAGGGGCGTCGGCGGCCGGCTTCGACAGACTCAGGGAGAGGCTGTGGAGACAGTCGAGCACCTCTGGTTGTGACGAGTATTCGCTGTCACCGACCTGCCATCAGCGGCAGACGTACCGAAGCGAGTCGATGAGCCATCCCCACTGGTCGCGGTGCGCGCAGAGGGCGTCGACGTTGATCGCACCGGCGTTGGCGGCGTTGCGGAACAGCGACAACGCGATCAGGCCGACCACGATCGTCGCGATGATCAAGAGCACGCTGATAATGATGCCCACGACGGGAAGTTTGGTGCTCACCTCGACCCTCTTGTTCCAGACGAACATCGCGACGTTCGCGACGAGGCCGACCGTAGGCATGACGAACGCAAGGACGAGGGCGACGATGCCAGCCCCCTTCCTCACCGTCTCGAAGTCAGTTCCTTCTTGAGTCGCAGTCTCGGCCATCCTCGGGTCTCCTTCTCATTGCGGCGCGCCCCGTCTGGGCCGACACGAGGTTCATGACATCACCCGGGATGCCCCGCAACGCAGGGCGTGCGGCAGTTTTCCCCACAAGTGGGGACAGTCCTGGACAGCTCCTGGGCAGCCCCCGGACAGTCCGGTCCGCCGCTGCGACTCTCGCAACGCCGGCCGATGAGTTCCTCACGATCTCAGCGTGGGACGCCGTCGTGGCCCAGGGCGTGGCGCCGTGAGGAGCCTGCGTCGCTGACCAGAACCGACACGGCGGCGCGATGTCCCGGCGGGTGCTCTCTGACCGTCACCGAGCCCCGCGCGGCCTGGGCGACGATGGCCGCGACCGCGAGCGCAAGGGGGGCCTGCATGCTCCTCAGCGGAGCCGATTCGGTGCCCAACAGGGTCACGGTGACGCCGCGTTGCCTCGCAGTTCGCACCTCGGCATCCAGGAGTGGGTGCCTGAGCCCGGGGGAGCGGATGCGGTCCCGCGTGCCCTCCGCAACGGCGGCAATCCTGATCGCTTCAGCCTCCCCGATGACCTCGTCGCGCTGGATCTGCTCCAACACGGGCGCTGCCTCCGCGCGTACGTCGTCGATCAACGCCTGGTCGCGGGCACTCGCGGTCTCGGTCGCCTCGGCGGCGAGAGTCGCGGCAGCCGCGAGGGAGAGGTGCCGGCGCTCACGCTCCATGGCAGCGGCGATGGCTACGCGCCATACGATGCCGACGATAAATGCGATCGTGGGCAGCGCAAGGAACGCGGCGACCTCCGTTGCCGGCTCCCCGCTCCATACGCCGAACAGAAGCCCCGCCGTGATGAGCGCGGCACCGCCGCTGACACCCTCACGGACGTTGCCGCGGATGGTGAGCAGCGCGAGCAGGTAGGTCGCGAAGTTGAACGGCCACGAGTCCTCCTGCGGGGAGGCCGCGTAGAGCGCGAGCAGCCCGGCGAGCACCGCAGCGACAGCACAAAGCGCCGCCCGCAGCGCCGGCAGCCGGCCACCTCCGGGCGCGGTCAGCATGAGCAGGCTGAGCGCATGCAGAGCACTGGATCCCGCCAGGTGCCCGGCGTTCGCCGCAGCGACGCCGTGCATCAGGGTGGACCAGATCCCCAACATCCACACGAGCAAGAGCGTGTAGCGCGCGCCGCGAGTGCCCAGCCCGGCGGCTTCTGTGCCCGTACCACTCATGCTCGCCACACGAGTCATGCTCGCCACACGAGCTGGATTGTCGTGGGTCCGCCGGGCCGTGACGAGATCGTGGCGGAGCCACCGGGCAGGCCGTGCATCCGGCCGATGATGCTCTTGCTGATCCCCAGGGCTCCCGGTGGCACCAGCTCCGGGACGAATCCGCAGCCCTCGTCGTGCACGGCTGCCGTGAACTCAGCTCCACCGGCATGCACCGTGAACGTGCGAGCCGTTTCCGATCCTGCGTGCCGCACACTGTTGCGCATCGCCTCGCTGGCCGCGCCGATGATCGCGTCCGTCACCGCGATGGGCACCGGGTGGTCGTCGTAAGAGGACGTGACGTGACACCGTGGATCGATGGCGGTCACAGCCCCCACGAGCCTGTTCACGGCCACATCGCCGGCCTCCGACCCGGCCTCCGACCCGGGCGCCGGCTCGACCAGCGGGGCGCTGAGGAGGCCGAGGGCTCGGCCCGCCGCGCCACGCAGCTGTGGCGAGGGCTCCCCGCGGGTGTGGAACGCGGCGGTGAGGACGGAGAGCACCTCGTCGTGCAGCATCCTGGATACCCGCTCCCGGTGCTCGGCCTCGACGCGGGCCCGGGCCTGCCTGGCCATACCGTCCGCGGCTGCCCGGGCTGCCGACTGCGTTGCCACCATCCGGTGCCGGATCCCCACAAACAACGCGATGAACACGATATTGCTCATGTGGACGGGCATCGTCGCGAGCACGATGTGGGGGACTGCACCAAGGAAGCTCAACGCCGATGCCGGGACCAGGAGCGCACCCAGGACGGTCCCCGAGGCGGCTGCCCAGGGCGGCATCCACAGGAGAAGGTATGTGCTCAGGGTGGCGTCGAATGCCAGGATCCACGGGAGCAGCTCGGGCTCCTTGGGGCCCTGGTAGCCCAGGAAGGAGGTGAGCATCAGCGCTGCACCCAGCACCGGCCCAGCTCGCCAGCACCCAGTGAGGACCCGATGGGGTAGCGCCCAGCCCGCGCCGGCCAGGCAGAGCACCACGGCGGCGAGGGCAGCGACGCAGAGGTTCCAGAGGAATGGGTAGTCTCCACCGGCTGCGAGCAGGATCGGAGCCTGCCCGAGGATCAGGGCAGCGCCCCCCAGCGAGATGATCCAGCCGATTCGGCGGTCGATCCGTTGGCAGTCCTCCATGCCGGTCACAGAGTCGGGAAGCGGGCGTCGATGAGGCCGTCCTCGACGGCGCGGACATAGAGGTCGTGCTTCGTCTGCGCGGGTCGGCCGGATGCTGCGTACTTGTCTCTGATGCGCTTCACGTGCTCGATGACGGTCGAGCGTGAGATGAACAGGAGCTCACCGACTCGTTCTGCGGTCTCTCCGGTCGCGTACAGCGCCAGGACCTCCGCTTCGCGGTCCGACAACTGCGCCGAGACGAACGCCTGGTCGTCCTCCACTGCTGCCGCCCAATCGGCGGACGCAACGGTCTCGCCGCGGTGCGCGGCGTGCAGTGCGGCGAGGATCGCGCGGGATCCCTCGCTCTTTCGGATCATGCCGATCGCCCCCACGCGGGCTGCCTCCCTGATCAGCGCCGGGCGGTCGCCGCTGGTGAATGCCAGCGCCGGTATGCCGCGGTCGGACAGGAATCGGATGTTCGAGGTGGGACTCGACCCGTCGGCTAGGTGGAGGTCGAGGAGTACGAGGTCGAGCGGCGGGTCACCCTTCATGAGCTCACGCACCGAGGCCGCGGCCCGCACGACCACAATGCTCGTGTCGTCAGCGAGGACTCTGACCGTGCCAGCGATGACCACCGGGTGGTCGTCAACGATCCCGACTCTGATCCTCACGACGCTCCTTGCTGCGGGCCCCCGTGCTGCGGGCCCCGTGTTGCGGGCCCACTTGCACTCCTTGGAAGTCCATCGTCGCATTGCCCAGGCAACCCTCCATAGCTCGCAAGGCAGAACTCCGACGGTGGTCTCACTCCAGCGGCGCAGAGCTCCGACGATGGTCTCGCCGAATGCCCGCGATGCCTTGGGGGCGTTCGCGGTCACCACTTCGCCGTCGACGCCGGCACGGGCCAGGACCACCGGCGCCAGACAGATGCCCGCCACCACCGCTGATGAGCACCAGCGCGTCGAACTCAACACACTGTGGGGACTTCAAGGCAACTGCCACTACGCTGCCTCCCCGGGACCCACCCTCGAGGGTCGCTAGGGTGTGGCCACTGACGCTGTGAGCGCGGGCTCTCTCGATGATGGGCGTTGTCATGGCCGAAATGCTGCTTGTCCTCTCCAATGTGTTCACCCTCCTGTTCGTTGTGAGCAGCATGCTGGCCCTCGGTCTCAGCCTCACGGTGAAGCAGATTCTGGAACCCCTCAAGGACGCGAAGCTGGTGGTTCTCGCGCTTGTCGCCAACTTCGTCCTCGTCCCCGCTCTCGCGCTCGGTTTGTGGGCGGTGATTCCGATGGACGAGTCGTTCGGTACCGGGCTGGTTCTGCTCGCCTGCGCCGCGGGTGCGCCCTTCCTTCCCAAACTGGTGCAACTGGCGAAGGGGGATGTGCCCTTCGGAGTCGGGTTGATGGTGATGTTGATGGTTGTCACCGTGGCGTTCATGCCGCTGGTGCTGCCGCTGCTGCTTCCCGGGGTGACGGTGAACCCGATGGACATCGCCTCGTCCCTCGTGGTGATGATGCTCATCCCGCTCGGAGTCGGGTTGGCCCTGCGCGCCCGGTACCCGGAGTTGGCGGCGAGCCTTCAACCGGGCTTCGACCAGACCGCCGGTCTGGCTCTCAAGGCGCTGCTCGTGGCCATGCTTCTGCTCAACTGGAGGACATTGCTGGGCACGATCGGGAGTGGCGCGATCCTTGCCGCGGTACTCCTCGTGGTTGGGGCGTTCGCGGTGGGCTATCTGCTCGGCCCCGCCCCGAGCGGCAGAACAGTGCTGGCTCTGGGCACTGCGCAACGTAACGTCGCGGCCGCGATGGTGGTGGCCTCAGGGAACTTCGCGGACGATCCGAATGTCATGGTGATGGTGCTCGTCGGATCGGTGCTGATGCTGGCTCTGCTGCTTCCGGGCTCCTCCGAGATCGGGAGGCGCGCCGGCCTTGTCTGACCCTGGAACGTGCGACGATCCGTTCACCCGAGCAGCTAGCGACGGACTCGAGGGGCCAGGTGCGAATCTCGACCAAGGGCGGACCTTTGGTCGCGAGTTCACACCTGACCCGTTTGGGGTGCCTGGAGAGCACGTTGGGGCGACTCTGCCCCCGAGACGAAAACCCTGGCCAACCGCTTGAATCGTGGGGTCTACGAGGTCTCGCGGCGTCCCCAGGGCACCGCTCCGAGGGGCGATCGTGGCCTTGTTGTGAGGACTGTCGAGACGGCTCAAACTCTTCTCACCGCCGCCGAGGTGGACGCGCTCGTCCTGTTCTCACCGTGTCAGAGGTGGACGCGCTCCTCCTCTTCTCACCGCGTCCAAGGTGGACGCACTCGTCGGCGACGACCTGGCCAAGATGCGCGTCAAGGCACTGGCCGAGAGGTACGGCATGCACCGCGCCACGGTGTTCTCTCACCTGCGTCGCCGTAACGTGCGGCGCCGGCGTCCAGGGCTGGGGATCGACGAAAAGGCCGATGCTGTGCGGCTCGCCCGAGTAAGCGTCTCAATGCGCGCGATCGGCCGTCGGATGGGTGTGGACCGCAAGGCAGTGTCGGTGACGTCGCTGGTCCTTGCCGCTGCCTACTTCAAGGTGCCGTTGCGGGTGGGTCGCGGTGCGGGTACTGCTCGTCGCGGTCATCTCGTCGGGGTGCCCCGATACACGATGCGGCCACTGTTACATCCGGCTTCGGGGCCGCGGTCGACGATCCAGTCGGCGGCGGCGATGACATGGAGGTTGTGTTCGATCATGACGAGCGTCGAGCCGGTGGCCGCGAGGCGGTCGAGCAGGGTGATGAGTCGTGCGATGTCGGCGATGCTCTTGCCCTCGACGGTATGGGCCTGGGCTTCGGCGGTGAAGCGTCGCTCGCCGCAAACTTCGCACCGGGTGAGCACGCCTTCCATGAAGGCCAGGTCGGTGTCATGACGCCGCTGCCTTCGTATTCCGGGCATCCGCCGGCCCAGTTCGGAGTGAACAGGCCGAGGGGCTGCCGGGTCGCCTTGGCGAACGCGTCGCGGATCGGGTTCAGCAGTCCGGTGTAGGTCGCAGGGTTGGATCGCCGGGAGTCACGGATCGCTCGCTGGTCGACGATCGACGGTGTCGGGCTCGACGGCGGGAAGACTGCCGAGGATGAGGCTCGGTTTCCCAGAGCCGGCGACGCTGGTCTCCCCGGTCATCACCCCTCGCGGGATGCGAGTACTGACGTGCTGGAGATTGTTGGTGTTGGCGTCGCGAATCTCGGTTCACTCCGTCGTCTCGCGTCGATCCATTCCGTCGTCTCGCGTCGATCCCGCTCGACTCGGCAGTGTTCCGTTGTGCCGCTGGGTGACCCACTCTGGGCGAAAACGTTCGCCGACATGGGAGGCCTGGGGGCTCTCGGTTCCCGTGCTTCACCCCAGGAGCAGCGGGGCTGACCACAGTGCGCGGGCCGGGTAGCGTAGCCGAGTCCTATCTTGGAGGGTTCATGCACGCGCACGGACTTGTACAGCGGTTCATCCGATCCGGTGCATCGCTGCTGGTCACAACGGCGATGCTCATCGCGTGCACGCCCACGCCTCCGCCGACGAAGAATCCCACCTCGAGCGCACGGCCCAGCGCTCAGTCGACCCCGAGTGCCGCTGCGGCCGATGCGGAGGCAGCAACTGTCGGAGTCGACCCGGCGGTGGTGGCGGAGGTCCGAGCACTGTGCGCACCCGGTCCTGGCAAAGCGGTGAAGAAGCTTCCGCACGTGACGATACCGGCGGTGACCTGGCCCGGGGTCTCGGTGCCCGAAGAGCAGGTGGGCACCAGGACGGTGCCCGCCATCGAGATTCCTCCCGTTGACGTGCCCGCTACCACTGGGGAGACAGGTTGCATCGTCACCTTCGATGCGCCCGCTGGCTGCCTGCCTGCGGTCGCTATCTCGGCAGGGTGGATCCCTGGCTACCTCATCGAGGGATACTCCTACCTAGGCATCGGCAGCGGAACGGAGACTGTGCCGCCGCTGCAGCGGGACGCCCACGTCGTCGACGGGGCAAGCGTCGAGCAGCGGTGTCAGGTGGAGAAGGCGGGACAGTACGTGGCGTCGGTGTATCGGCGGGGTCTCTATCGGGCGGAGATCCATCAGGCCGCTTCGTACCGGGCCGCTCGCCAACGGCCGGCCGTAGACAACGGTGGCAAGTCCACGGAGCCGGTGGACATCCCTCTCCTGTCCGTTCCGGCCAGCAGCCTGCCGAGTGTTTCAGTGGAGGCCGCGTCGCTACCCGCGCGCCATGTCACCGAGGACGTCAGCGCGGTCGAGGACGACACGCTGGTCGCCTATGCGGCACCCGCGGCTGTCCTGTTCGAGTTCAACAAGTCGGTGCTCCTCCCGGCAGCAGCGCAGACGCTGGATGTCGTTCTCGCTGATGCCGCCACCAAGGGCTTTGTGGGCAGGGTCCGCGTCGAAGGACACACCGACGACACCGGCGACGAGCCAACCAACCAACGGTTGTCCGAGGAGCGCGCGCAGGCGGTGGCGGATTATCTGATCGACCACGGGATCGCCGCCGATCGCATCACGGTGACCGGACGCGGCGAGAGCGCTCCCGCCTACCCCAACGACACAGACGCGAACCGCGCCAAGAACCGAAGGGTGGTCATTGAGTTCCGCCAGGAGTGAACGCCTGGCGGCAGATGCGTGGCGTGACGTCGCCGCCCAGGCCGGTGCGGCCGGTCCGCCCGTACGACAGGCGGAGCGTCCCCGACCTGCAGGCCGACGCCTTGAACTGGGCCGCCCAGGCAAGGAAAGAGGGCCAGGTGGGGTGCCTGGGCAGTACGTTCGGCAACTCCGCCCCACGACGAAATCCCTGGTCAACCGCTTGAATCGTGGGGTCTACGAGGTCTCGCGGCGTCCCCAGGGCGCCGCTCCGAGGGACGATCGTGGCCTTGTTGTGAGGACTGTCGAGACGGCTCAAACTTTTCTCACCGCCTCCGAGATAGATGCGCTCGTCGGCGACGACCTGGCCGGGATGATCGTCAAGGCACTGGCCGAGAGGTACGGCATCCACCGTGCCACTGTGTTCTCACAACCCGGCCGCCGCAATGTGCCGAGCCGTCGACCGGGGCTGGGGATCGACGAAAAGGCTGAAGCTGTGCGACTCGCGCGAGTAGGTGTCTCGATGCGCGCGACCGGCCGTCGGATGGGTGTGGACCGCAAGGCAGTGCGGGCAGCGCTGGCCATTGACAGCTGTCTTCTGATCTGGGCGAGGGTGACACCGCCTCCCACTCCCGGTACGGACCCGCGCTGGAGCCCCTAAGCCTCGATCCGTGGATCGGCGGTGAGTGTCTGGTGGGTGATTGCGGCGTGGCGGGTATAGACGTGCCTTCTGGGGCAGGAGAATTGGGAGTGCTGATGTCTCGTTGCTCGAAGAACCGAGAAGGCACTGGTAGTGAAACTACCTCACCTGTGGTCCACGGCGGCGCCGGTGTTCGATGACGAGAACCTCGTGTCGTGCGCGGGGCTGGCCCCGGTGATGGCGCTGGCCGAGCAGAGCGGCCTGTCCGGGCTGCTCGAGGAGAAGGTCCAGCTGGAGTCGGTGCGTGTCCAGTCCGCAGGGGTGAACCCGGCCGGGAAGGTCACCTCGATCATCGCTGGGATGGCCGCCGGCGCGGACAGCATCGATGCCCTGCAGCTGATCCGCTCGGGCGGGATGAAACGGCTGTTCGCGGGCGTGTACGCACCGGCCACCTTGGGCCAGTTCCTACGCGAGTTCACTCACGGGCACACCAGCCAGCTCGCCTCGGTGGCCCGGGCGCATCTGGTCGGCTTGGCCGAGCGGACCAACCTGCTGCCCGGGATCCAGACCCAGGCGTACATCGACATCGACTCGCTGCTGCGCCCGGTGTACGGCAAGGCCAAGCAGGGCGCCAGCTTCGGGCACACCAAGATTGCCGGCAAGCAGGTGCTGCGCAAGGGCCTGTCCCCGCTGGCGGCCACGATCAGCACCGACACCGGCGCGCCGGTCATCGCCGGGATCCGGCTGCGGGCCGGCAAGGCCGGCTCCGGCCGGGCCGCGGGATCGATGGTCAAGGAGGCGGTGCGCACCGCCCGCGCGGCCGGCGCCACCGGCCAGGTCCTGGTCAGCGGCGACTCCGCCTACGGCACCAGCGCGGTCGTGAACGCCTGCCTCAAGGAGAAGGTCCAGTTCTCGGTCGTGCTCGTCAAGAACGCGGCCGTGTCCCGGGCGATCGAGGCCATCGCCGAGGACGCCTTCACCCCGGTGCACTACCCCGGCGCGGTCACCGACCCGGACACCGGCGAATTGATCAGTGACGCGCAGGTCGCCGAGACCACCTTCACCGCGTTCTCCTCGACCAACGGCCCGGTGACCGCCCGGCTGATCGTGCGTCGGGTGCGGGACCAGGCCAAGCTGGAGGAGCTGTTCCCTATCTGGCGCTACCACCCGTTCTTCACCAACAGCGAGCTGCCGCTCGCCCAGGCGGACATCACCCACCGCCGGCACGCGATCATCGAGACCGTCTTCGCCGACCTGATCGACGGTCCGCTGGCTCACATGCCCTCAGGCCAGTTCTCGGCCAACAGCGCGTGGGCGATCTGCGCGGCGATGACCCACAAC
This sequence comes from Phycicoccus sp., assembly GCA_039812375.1. Classification (GTDB taxonomy): domain Bacteria; phylum Actinomycetota; class Actinomycetes; order Actinomycetales; family Dermatophilaceae; genus JAGOME01. The sequence goes on from JBDIAO010000077.1 coordinate 10,203, forward strand.
CTGCTGCGTGCCGCAGCGACCCTGGGCGACGGCAAGCTCGCCGTCGCGCGCGGCGCGACCCTTCGCCGCCAGATCGTCAACGTGCCGGCCCGGATCGCCCGTCCGCAACGCCGCCGAGTGCTGCACCTGCCCGAGCACTGGCCCTGGGCCGAGAACTGGCTGGCCATCTGGCGCGGCGTGTTCGGCCACGGACTCGCCCCACCGGCCACCACCTGAACCCGTACCCGCCCGCCGCGCAGGCCCGACCGAAGACCCCTCGTGGAAACGCTGGGCAGACCAGCGGCTCAGCCCTACCCGCCCGCCCTCTACCGCTCACAAAGCGGTCATCGAAGACCGCGCCAGGCCAACAGCCCGGCGGGTCCACGGATCGAGGCTGAGCTTGCGATGAACCTCGGCCGAGTTGGTCTTGGCCTCTTGTGGTGAGTGTGGTCAGTCAGCCAGACCATCGGCAACACCAGTGACGCCGTCATCCGCAGGATGAATGCCGGTCAACACTGGGCCGGGCGTGCCCATGCCGGCACGGGTTTGGTGATCGCCGGGTGAGTGTGGTCACCTGAGTTGGCCCCGGTTGGGACGAACGAGCAGGCACAGCTGCTGAACGGGCTGATCCGCGACCAGCTCTTCCCAGCCCGAACCATCACGAGCGGCAGACAGATCACCACCATGCCGCTGGACGGCCGGTGGGACTCGGAAACCGTCAGTGTCGGCGATGTGGTCGCGACCCGGGTGAACGCGGCCGGGACCGACGGTGGCCGGTATGCGAACCGGGAACGCTGGCGCGTCCACACCGTCGACCCTGACGGGGGAATGGGGCTGGTCAGCCTCGACGGCAACCGGGCCGTCCACCTGGACGCCCATGCTGCCCGTTAGCATGTCCAGCTGTCCTACGCGGTCACCGGCTACGGCGCCCAAGGCATCACCGTGGACGAAGCCGTCCAGCTGGTCGATGACGGCACCGACCGGTCCGGCTTCTATGTCGGTGCCACCCGCGGCCGCTACACCAACCAGACCGCCCTCGTCGCCGAAGACGCCGACCCCTACCTCGCCCGCCGCCAGATCGAAGACATCCTCGCCCAGCCCGGCGCCGACACCGGCTGGCGAGTCGCCGACCTGGCCGTGAAAGCCGACCGGGAACGCATGGGAGACCTCGTCGACCTGCCCAGCCGCCACGTACCGCCGATCAGTGGGGGCCCGGTCGCCGAGGCTGCCGAGCAGATCGCCCGGGACACCGACTGGCCGGACGAGGTTCGCGATCCCCACCTGTACGACAAGGCACTGGCTTACATCGACGAACTCGAGCAGAAGCGAGCCCTCGAAGCCGCCCAGCAGGAGGCAAGCCTGGAGCAGCTATGCGGCAGGCTCGCCACGTCCGTCGACAACACCCGGCAGGCAGCACTCCGCGATGCCTGGCTCGCCGAGCCCCAGCCCCGCGAGACCGCCGACCCGGCCCGGGCGATCATCGACCTCATCAACGACGACCGTCAACTTGCAGACCTCACCACGCCCAGCCAGTGGCACACCATCGCCGACGCCACCAACCCCGACGACCTCGTCTGGCGCGACAGTGACAAGCGCTGGCTATGGGGCCTGCGGCGACCACTACTAGGCTGGCTCGGCCAACAAGCGGACCGCCTCGCCGGCGACCCCCAATGGCACGACGGCGCCGACCAGCTCACCAGTCGCTGGACCACCATCGAGCAGGATGCCGAGACCCGCCACGCTCAACTCAAGCCCACCCGGCCGGCCACTGAGATGCGCATCAATCCCCATCGCGAGCCCCCACGGCTCAGCCCACCCGGACCCGACCTCAGCCCCGGGTGGTGATCCTCTCTGGACGAGTCGTCGGACTCGATGGCGTCAGGTCTCTGGTTTCGCTCGGCCATTGTAGTGAACGAGTCACAACGCTACCGTTTTCAGTATAGTTGTGGCATGGCCGCAAAGGTGAAGTACCGGGAGATCGTGCGGGAACTCGCGCTCGATCGATACGGGTATGTCACCACTAGGGATGCCGTGAGCGCGGGCGTTCCGGCGGTCGAGTTGCCCAAGCTCGCTGCTCGCGGGGGGCTGCAGAATGTCGCCTACGGCTTGTATCGGGTGCCTGACGTTCCGGTTACGGCCTTCGACCAGTTCGCGGAGGCCCTGTTACGGGCAGGTGAGGGTGCCTATCTGCACGGCGAGTCGGTGCTGGCTCTGCTGGGGCTGGCGGACGTCAACCCGAGGCGGATCAAGGTCGCCATCCCCAGGCGTGCGCGGTCGAAGCTACCCTCGTTCATCGAGCTGACCCGGGTGAAGGGCGGCCTGTCGACGACCCGCTACGAGGCCCTGCCTGCCCAGCCGATTGCCGACGCGATCCTGGAGTGCCGCGGACGAATCGAGACCGAACGACTCTTGGAGGCGGCGAGGCAGGCGCGCGCCGAAGGTTTGCTCACCACGGCCGAGTGGCAGCGGGTGCGGAAGGAGCTTCAGTCGTGAGCTACTCAGATCCTCCGGCGAGCGTGCGCTCGCTGGAGCAGCGCATCCGCAACCTCGAGGGTGGCGACGGTCTGGCGCTCCGGCGCCGGGTCGGGATGGCGCTGGTCGTCGTCGGCCAGCTGCTCCCGGAAGGCGCAGTCAAGGGTGGGAGCGCGATGGCGCTGCGCTACGGCCGCGGAACCCGCTTCACCAGGGATCTGGACGCCGCGAGGGTGCAGTCGCTTGCCCGATTCCGCAGCGACTTCGAGGAGTCCTTGGCAACCGGCTGGGCCGGGTTCACCGGACGGCTCGTCGAGAAGGCGGCGCCCCGCCCGGTTGACGTGCCCACCGCCTACGTGATGCAACCCTTCGACGTGAAACTCGACTACCGAGGTCGGTCGTGGTGCACGGTCGCCTTCGAACTCGGCCACAACGAACTCGGCGACGCCGACGAACCCGAGTACCAGCTTGCCCCCGATCTCGCCCGCCTGTTCACGGAGGTCGGGCTTCCAGCGCCCGAACCGGTGCCCGTGTTGCGCGCCGATCATCAGATCGCACAGAAGCTCCACGCCGTGTCCGAGGATGGTAGCGAGCGTGCGCGCGATCTGGTCGACCTCCAGCTCCTTGATAACGGCGAGGAACTGGACCTGGCCCGGGTCGCCTCAACCTGCACACGCCTGTTCGAGTATCGACGCCAGCAGGCATGGCC
>JBDIAO010000078.1:0-13088 GCA_039812375.1 Phycicoccus sp.
GTGCCCTGACTGCCGGAGGCCGAAGGCGCTCACCGTGGTGTGAGCGCCTTCGGCCTCGAGATGGGTCGGCCTAGTCTGGTCCCCATGCCGGAAGGTCACACCGTGCACCGCCTCGCCGGCGCACTCGACCGGGCGTTCACCGGGGACCATCGTGGCCGCATCCAGCCCGCAGGGCCGCTTCGTCGAGGGCGCTGCACTGCTCGACGGGGCCGAGGTAGAACAGGCCTGGGCCTGGGGTAAGCACCTTTTCGTCGACTTCGTCCATGAACGTGTCTTGCACGTCCATCTCGGCCTCGTTGGCCGACTCGACGTCACCAGGTTTGCCGCCGCGCCCACCGACGGTGCCGCCGCGGCTACCACTACGCAGGTCGGTGAGCCTGCGCCACCAGCACCCACGGTGCGCTTGCGGCTGGTCAACCGTACCCACATGGCGGACCTACGGGCGATGAGCGTCGTCGACATCATCACCCCGGAACAGGCCGCCCAGATCATCGCCCGCCTCGGGCCGGATCCGCTGCGAGCAGGCCAACCGGGGAATGACCCTCAGCGCTCACTGGCCCGACTGGGTGGCACCGGCCGCAGCATCGCCGACCTGCTCTTGGACCAGTCCGTCATCGCCGGCGTGGGCAACCTCTATCGCGCCGAAGTGCTGCACCGCAACCGAGTCGACCCGTTCACACCCGGGCGGCGAGTGCGGCCCAGCACCTGGCTCGCCATCTGGGAAGACCTCGTTGCGCTCATGGCGGTCGGCGTCGCGTTCGGGCAGATCATCACCTTGCCGGTTCAGGTGGAGCGCGCCCAAGCCATGATCACCCAAGCCGTGATCGCCCAGGCCGGACAGCAGCGTGACGGAGGCACGGCATACGACTTCCCTACGTTTCCTCGCGAGTTCGCGGTCTACGGTCAAACCGGTATGCCGTGCCCAACCTGCGGCTGCCAGGTCCGGTCGCGGCGCTTGGCCGGACGCACCCTGTACTGGTGCGGTCGCTGCCAGCGTCGCCACTGACCCTCCCACTCCCCTGGTTCGGGGTATTCCCCGGTGCCAGGACACACACGAATACCCCGAACGAGTTGCGCCGGGTAGGCTCAAGGCAACAAGCCCGGGGGAACAGCGCTCGGCCCGCCGGCGTTGGCAGGTGCAACACGTCGAGGAGCACGTCCAGGAGCCACGATCCCGTCACGTTGTGGAGAGCGCAGTGTCGCCGGGGGACGATCCGACTAGCATCGACGAGACCAGCCAGTGTTCAGGAGCGCAGATGTTCGAACGGTTCACCGACCGGGCCCGACGGGTGGTCGTCCTCGCCCAAGAAGAGGCGCGGATGCTCAACCACAATTACATCGGGACCGAACACATCCTCCTCGGGCTCATCCACGAGGGTGAGGGTGTTGCGTCCAAGGCGCTCGAACAGCTCGGGGTGAGCCTCGACGCCGTGCGTGAGCAAGTCCAGGAGATCATCGGTCAAGGCCAGCAGGCCCCAACCGGGCATATCCCCTTCACCCCGCGCGCCAAGAAGGTCCTCGAGCTCTCCTTGCGCGAGGCCCTCCAGCTCGGCCACAACTACATCGGCACCGAGCACATCCTCCTCGGCCTGATCCGGGAGGGCGAGGGAGTAGCCGCCCAAGTTCTCGTCAAGCTCGGCGCGGACCTTGCCCGGGTTCGGCAACAGGTCATCCAGCTCATCTCTGGCTACCAGGGCGGCAAGGAGACCGCCGGTGCGACGACAGGCCAAGCCTCCGGTCCGGCCGAGGGCGCCCCAGCCGGTTCCCTCGTCCTGGACCAGTTCGGCCGAAACCTCACTGTGGCCGCCCGAGAGGGCAAGCTCGACCCGGTCATCGGACGGGAGAAAGAGATCGAGCGGGTCATGCAGGTGCTCTCCCGCCGGACGAAGAACAACCCTGTCCTGATCGGCGAACCTGGGGTCGGCAAGACCGCCGTCGTTGAGGGACTAGCCCAGGACATCGTCCGCGGCGACGTGCCGGAGACCCTCAAGGACAAGCAGCTCTACACCCTCGACCTCGGAGCTCTCGTCGCTGGCAGCCGGTACCGCGGCGACTTCGAAGAGCGGCTGAAGAAGGTCCTCAAGGAGATCCGCACCCGCGGCGACATCGTCCTGTTCATCGATGAGATCCACACGCTTGTCGGTGCCGGCGCGGCCGAGGGCGCCATCGACGCTGCATCCATCCTCAAGCCGATGCTGGCCCGCGGCGAGCTGCAGGTTATCGGCGCCACCACCCTCGACGAGTACCGCAAGCACATCGAGAAGGATGCTGCCCTTGAGCGCCGCTTCCAGCCCATCCAGGTCGCCGAGCCGACCCTGACCCACACCATCGAGATCCTCAAGGGTCTGCGGGACCGTTATGAGGCACACCACCGGGTGTCCATCACCGACGGGGCGCTCGTCGCGGCTGCGAACATGGCCGACCGCTACATCAATGACCGGTACCTGCCGGACAAGGCGATCGATCTCATCGACGAGGCCGGCGCCCGGCTACGCATCCGCCGGATGACCGCGCCGCCGGCTCTGCGCGAGTTCGATGAGCGCATCTCTGCGGTGATGCGCGAGAAGGAGTCCGCCATCGATGGTCAGGACTTCGAGAAGGCTGCGCGGCTGCGCGACGACGAGAAGAACCTGCGCGCCGAGAAGGCCCGTCGAGAGCAGGAGTGGAAGAACGGTGACATGGACGTGGTCGCCGAGGTCAACGAGGAACTCATCGCCGAAGTCCTCGCCGCCTCCACCGGCATCCCGGTCTTCAAGCTCACCGAGGAGGAGTCCGCCCGCCTGCTCCACATGGAGGATGAGCTGCACAAGCGAGTCGTCGGCATGGACGACGCGATCAAGGCGCTCTCCCAGGCGATCCGGCGCACCCGTGCCGGGCTGAAGGACCCGCGCCGCCCCGGCGGGTCGTTCATCTTCGCCGGGCCCACCGGTGTCGGCAAGACCGAACTCGCCAAGACTCTCGCCGAGTTCCTCTTCGGCGACGAGGACGCGCTCATCCAGCTCGACATGAGCGAGTACTCCGAGAAGCACACCGTCTCCCGGCTGTTCGGCTCACCGCCTGGCTACGTCGGCTACGAAGAGGGCGGCCAGCTCACGGAGAAGGTGCGCCGCAAGCCCTTCTCCGTGGTCCTGTTCGACGAGGTCGAGAAGGCACACCCCGAGATCTTCAACACCCTGCTGCAGGTGCTCGAGGACGGCCGGCTCACCGACTCCCAGGGCAGGATGGTCGACTTCAAGAACACCGTCATCATCATGACGACCAACTTGGGCACCCGGGACATCTCCAAGGGCGCGCTGGGCTTCTCCGCCGGGGCGGACACCCGCACCGACTATGAGCGGATGAAGGCCAAGGTCACTGACGAGCTCAAGCAGCACTTCCGGCCTGAGTTCCTGAACCGGGTCGACGACACGATCGTCTTCCCCCAGCTCACCCAGGACGAGATCGTCCAGATCGTCGACCTCGAGATCGCCAAGCTCGACAAGCGGCTCAAGGACAAGGACATGGGCATCGAGCTCACCGTCGCCGCGAAGAACGTGCTGGCGACGAAGGGCTACGACCCGACCCTCGGTGCCCGCCCGCTGCGCAGGACCATCCAGCGGGAAATCGAGGACGTCCTCTCCGAAAAGATCCTCTTCGGCGAGCTCAAGGCCGGGGAGTTGGTCACCGTGGACGCCGAGGGCGAGGGCAAGGAGGCGAAGTTTACCTTCACCGGTATGCCGCAGCCTCGCGACATCAACCTTGCCATGGCGGTGGGCACGGACTGAGGCCGGTCCCGCTTGTGTATGCCGCCCGCCTCACCGCTGTGGGGCGGGCGGCATACACAAGCGGGACGGCCCTCTGCGGCATACGCCGCCGTCATACACCCCAGACGAGGGGAACCACGGTCATCGCGACGATGAACCACCACCCCATGACGGGTAGGCCAAGCTTCCAGTAGTCCCCGAACTCGTAGCCGCCCGGCTTCATGACCATAAGGTTCCCGGGAGTGGCGATCGGGGTGAGCAGTGCCGCCGACCCGGCGACCGCAACGACCATGAGCACGGGCAGCACGGACATGTTCGCATGAACTGCAGCGGCCACGGCGATCGGAGCGACAACGAGTGTCGTTGCCGTGTTGCTCACCACCTGGCCGAGCAATGCCGTGAGCAAGAACACGGCGACGAGGAGCAGGTAAGGCTGGCCTTCACCAACGATCGCGATGATGACGTCGGCGATCTTGTCCGCTGCGCCACTGGTTCGGATGGCCACGGACAGCGGGATCAGAGAGCCGATAAGGACCACCGTCTGCCAAGAGACAGCGCGCAAGGCTTGCGGGACCGTGAGAACCCGAGCACCGATCATGAGCAGCGCCGCAATCAGCCCAGCGATCGCGGGTGGGATGAGCCCGGAGGCAAGCATGGCAACGAGGACCCCCAGGACGATGATGGCACGCGTAGCCTTCGGTCCCCACGGCACGGTCTGGCGCCTGACCGACCGAGGTGAGTCGACGAGAAGGACGTCGCGGTCACGGCTGAGCTGCTCAAGGGCCGACCAGCGCCCATGCACCAAGATGGCATCCCCCTCGGCCAATGGGATCGGGCCCTCGCCGATATCCCGGCCACGTCGCTGGATGGCGAGGATCACCAGCTCATGGTCCCGTTTCTGGCCGGGGTAAGCCTCCTCGCCGACGAGTCGTGATCGCGGCGGGATGATCACCTCGGCCACTCCGGCCTCTCGGGTGAGCAGATCCTCAGCATCGGCGGAGCCGGTCATGTTCACGGCGAGTCCGCGCTCGACGACAAGTCGACTCACCTGGCTCGACGGACCATTGACCACGAGGATGTCGTCGTCGGCAATGACGTCGGTGATCTGGCCGCCTTGCGGTTTCTCCACCCCGATGATCTGAATGTCCGGATACCTGTCGGAGGCAAGATCGTCCGTGCTGGCTCCCACGAGGTCCGAGCGGGAACGCACCCGCAGCCGGTAGAACCCGTCAGTGAGGCGGTAGTGCGCCTCGATCGTCTCAGCATGGCGGCCCAGGTCCGGCGGAGCGTCCACCGGAGTTACTTGAGGCAGGACCCTCGGGCCGAGGTACCACCCGAGCGCGACCGTCCCAATGAGTAACGGGATGCCCGCGAGTGCGAAGGCGAAGAACGGGATCGGTCCGGCCCCGGCATCCTCGGCAGCCTCGGAGACGATGACGTTGACCGTGCTGCTCATGAGCATGAACACCCCACCGCAACTACCGGCAAAGATGACCGGCATGAGCATCTGCGACGGTGACTTCCCGATCCTGTGCGCGACGACGATGACTAGGGGCAGGAGTGCAGCAGCCGAACCGTTGAGGGTGATGAACGAGGTGAGTACTGCGGCGAGCACGGCGAGGGAGATGAAGAGCCGCCGATAGGAGGTGCCGGCCTTGGCCAGCATCGCCTGACCCGCCCAGGTCGTCACTCCCGTGGAGTCGATGGATTCACTGATGATGAACAGCGTGCCGACGAACACCACGACAGGGTCTCCGAAGCCCCCGACTGCTTCTTCAGTGGTCACCAACCCGGTCGCCCACAACCCCAACGCCGTAAGGACGCCGACAACGGTGACGGGCAGCCGGTTCCAGATGAAGAGGATGATGACGACCCCGAGGACGAGGAGGGCTTTGGTCGCACTGTCCATCGGAAGTGGTCCTTAGGTTGCGGCTGAGGTTGCGGCTGCCGACCGTGCGGGACGGCTCGGACAGATCGGTTGGGCGGGCGCTGGAGGCTGCCGAGCCGGGAGTCGACTCGGTGACGCGACGATCAGGTGACTCGGTGAGCACGCGATCAGGAGGCGTGCAGGATCTGCGCCTTCTTCACCTCGAACTCGGCCTCGCTGAGCACTCCCGCGTCGCGCAGCTCACCGAGCTGACGGATCTGGTCGATGAGGGTCTGGGTGTCCGGCTTGGCGGTCGGAGCCGGCGCTGGCGGCGGGGCGACCGGTGGCGCAACCGGCACCGCGGGGGCCACCGGCTGGGGCGCCGGGGCCAGATGTGGGGCGGCGGTGGTCTGCTGGGCCCACTTGGCCTGCTGGCGGGCCGCGACCTTGTGGTTGGTGTGGGTGGCGACGCCAGTGATGAGGGCGGTGCGCCCAGCGGTTCGGGCAGCGCGACGCAGGATGGCCATGGGTTCTTCTTTCTCTTCTGTGTCGGTCCTCGTCGGTGTGTCAGTCCTCGGCGGCGAGGCTGTCCTCGAGGTCTTCCGGGTCGACGTAGCCAACCCCGACAAGAGCGGCACCAGCCGCCCGTAGGTCCCGTGCCAGGGTGGCCGTCCAGGAACTCTCGAAGACGACGACCGCACACGCCGACCGTGGGCCGATCTCTTCGGCGAGGATCTCCAGGTCGTCGGCGTCCAACAGCCCCGAGCTGGCCCCGGCCAGGGCACGCACCGCCGCGTTGTCCGGGAGGTCCGCCTCCGGAACGGCAGTGAGTGCACCATCGTCGCCGCGAGTGATGAACTCCAGGTCGAGGACCCGGATGACATCCTCGGCGACCAAGTCGAGCAGGACACCGAAGCCGTCGGCGCTCACCGTCCCGTCCGGGAACTCGACGACGAGGAAGTCGACGGGACCGAGGGCAAGATCGTCAGGCATGGGCGCAGACTCCTACAGGGGATAACGATGGTTGCGGTAGCGCATAACGATGGTTGCGGTGCCGCGTGGGTAGGTCGCCGGTCGGTCCTTGATGGGGACCGACCGGCGACCACTGCGGGACCACTCTATGGCGTTACCAGATGGACCGGTGCGCCCGGGCCGAGCGGGATCGCTAGCAGATACCACACGACGAAGAACAGCGTCCACGTGATCAGCACGACCACCGTGTACGGCAGCATCATCGAGACCACGGTGCCCATACCGGACTTCGCCACATATCGCTGGCAGACCAGAATGATGAACGGCAGGTAGACCATCAGCGGGGTGACCACATTCATCGGCCCGTCCCCGACCCGGTATGCCGCGATGAGGGTCTGCGGTGCGATCCCCAGGTTATAGAACAGCGGCACGAAGATCGGCGCCATGATCGCCCACTTGGGGATGACCCCGGGCATGATCAGGTCGATGATGAAGGTCAGCAGGATGAACCCGATGAGCAGCGGCAGGGCGCCGATGTTCGCCTGACTGAGCATGTCGGCGAGGCTGGTGGCCGCCAGCGCCGACATGTTGCTGTAGTTGAAGAACGAGATGAACTGGGCGATGAGCAGCATGAGGAAGATCAGGCCGCCCAGACCGTTGAACGTCTTGGTGATCGCGTTGATGACGTTCGTGCCACCGACCAGGCTGCCCGAGCCCTTGCCGTAGCCGAGGCCGGCGGCGAGGAAGAGCATCGAGATGATGAACAGCAGGCTGCTCATGAAGGGCGAGCTGCCGAAGATCTCCCCGGTCTCGTGGTTGCGCAGCGGTGCATTCGGCAGGAAGGTGAGCAACCCGACGATGACGACGGCGACGAGAGTGTAGATCCCGGACAGCCGCAGACCCTTGGCCTCGTGCGAGAGTTCGTCACCACTCGGGACGTGGTCCACCGGTGCATCCGCCGGCCGTTCGGCAGGATTCCACTTCCCGAGCCTGGGCTCGACGTACTTCTCGGTCAGGAACGTCATGACGATCGCGGCGAAGATCGTCGAGGCAATCGAGAAGTAGAAGTTGTGGGTGACGTTCAGGCTGGGGGCGTTCGGGGCCGTCCCGTGCAGGATCTCGTTCGTCACCTCGGTGATGATCCCGTCGGCCGGGGTGATCAGAATGTTGACGAAGAAGGCCGCGCTGACCCCGGCATAGGCTGCGCCGATGCCGGCGATCGGATTTCGCCCGATGCTCGCGAACGCCGCAGCGCCGAGGGGGATGAGGACGAGGTAGCCGGCATCCGAGGCGACGCTGGAGATCCCGCCGAGCAGGACGATGATGAAGGTGATCGCCCCTGGTGGCGCGACCTGGACCATCTTGCGGATGAGGGCCGCGATGAGGCCCGCCTCCTCGGCCACGCCGACACCGATCATCGCGACGAGGATGACCGCAACGACCCCGAAGTCGTTGAAGTTCTGCACCACCATGGTGAACATGTGGGCGATGCCCTCACGCGTCAACAGGCTCTTGGCCGCGATGGTCTCGGTGTGCACCTCGTATTCCGGCACGGCCTGTTCGGGGTCGTGCTGGATGGACGGGTAGGTCGAGCCGACCCCGTCCTCGATCTGGTGGACCTCGGTGCCCTTAGCCTCGGCGACCTCGGTGGTGACACTGACACCGGCTGCGGCGAGGATTGCCGAGAGCACAATGACGATGGCGATCAGGCCAAGGAAGATCATCGCCGGGTGTGGGATCTTGTTCCCGACCCGTTCGATCCAGCCGAGGAAGCCGCCACCTCCCTCGTCGCCGGTGTCCTTCTCCGGCTCGACCGCAGCCTGGCTCACTGGTCCGCCCCGTCCGGGACGGTGAAGTTCGTGGCGAGTTCGACGAGCAGCTTGGCTCCGAACCCGCTCGCGCCCTTGTTGCGCCACGTGCGCACCGCAGGCTGCCAGGCCGTGCCGGCGATGTCGATGTGCGCCCAGGGCTTGCCGTCGACGAACTCGTCGAGGAAGAGCGCCGCCGTGACCGAACCGGCGTTGACTCCGCCCATGTTTGTCATGTCGGCGATGCCACTCTCGAGCTGCTTGCGGTAGGGCCGGTGCAGCGGCAGCTCCCAGACCGGCTCGTCGGCGGTGGCGCCGGCCTGCCGGATCTGACCGATGACGTCCGTGCTGTTGCCCATGACCGCGCACATCTCGACCCCGAGGGCACGCAGCGCGGCCCCGGTGAGGGTGGCGATGTCGACGACCGCATCGACCCCGTCCTCGACGGCCAGGCAGAGTCCGTCGGCCATGACGAGCCGGCCCTCGGCGTCGGTGTTGAGCACCTCGACGGTCGTGCCGTTGCGCATGCTGAGCACGTCACCGAGCTTCATCGCGCTCCCGGAGGGCATGTTGTCGGTGCAGCACAGGAAGGCCGTGACCTTGCTCCGGCAACCCAGTGCCTTCAGTGCAGTCATCGCCCCGAGGATCGCTGCCGAGCCGGTCATGTCGTTCTTCATCTGGGCGTGCGACTCGTCGCTCGGCTTGAGGCTGATCCCACCGGAGTCATACATGATGCCCTTGCCGACGAGCCCGAGGTGTCCCTGCGGGTCGTCCGGGGTGTAGGTCATCTTGATCAACCGGGGCTCGTCCCGGCTTCCGAGGTTGACCCCGAGGATGCCGCCACAGCCCATCGCAATGAGCTCCTCCTCACCGAAGACCTCGACCGCGACGCCGGCATCCGGGCCGACCTGCTGGGCGACCTCGCCCATCCGAGCAGCCGAGAGGGTCGTCGCGGGGCAGTTGGCCAGGTCACGGGCGATCGCGGCGGCGTGAGCGATGATCTCGCCGCGCCGGGCGCCCTCGCGGACCTCGTCGAGGACGGCCTCGGGGGCGACGATGGTCAGAGCGGTCAGAACGGGCTTGTCCGCGCCCTTGCCGACGAAGAAGCGCCACCGGGCGAGCAACACACCCTCGACGACGACCTGGGCGAAGTCGCCCGGGGAGAGCGCGATTGGGTGGTCCGGCAGCTCGACGGCGAGCGTGAGGTGTTTGGGGACGGCCCGGGCGAAGTCGGCGGCGAGGTCGCGCACCCGGGTCAGGTCCACAGTGGCGACATCACCGATGCCCAGGGCCACCAGGGCACGACCGTCGTCCCCGGAGAGGATGAAGGACTGGCCGACCGCGCCGGTGAACCCGGCGACCTCGAGGTGCGCTCGATCGGTGCCAAGGTCGGCGGGCGGCTCGGCGCCCTCCCGGACCGGGACGGCGAGTGCACCGGCCTCCGCGACGCTCGGCAAGGAGGCCGAGACACTCACGGTGGGGCGGTTGCTGTTGGATGGGATCGGGTCGAACGCGCCCCGCGCGGGATGCGACATGGTCAAGCACCTTTCGTCATGCAACGGCGACGGGCCGTTAGGCGACGGGCCATCAGCGGGGACTCCCCCCGACTGTGCATACCCTGTCAACGTCGGTCTGTCGTGTCACCCAGTGGTGAGATAGTGACAGGTAACGATTCCGTCACAACCCCGTCTCGCCAGAGGCGGCGCGCGGGCTTGCGCGCGGGGTTACATCGGGGGGTGCGCCTTGGGCGACACCTGAGGTGAGACGACATCCGAGGCGAGAACGTCCAGGCCGAGGCTGCGAGCGAGCAGACGGGTCACGGTGCTGCCCCGCACACTGTTCCCTACCGGGTCGAGCAGAGGGGAGAACGTGCCGAGGGCGCCCTTTCCCGGAGAGACGGTGACAATGCCGCCGCCGATGCCGCTCTTGCCCGGCATACCCACGTCGAGGAGCCAGTCACCGGAGGTCTCATACATGCCGGCAATCGTCATCACCGCCAGGGTCGCGTGCGCTGTCTCAGGGTCGACGACCCGCTCCCCCGTCACCGGATTGGTGCCACCGTCGGCCAGGGTGGCACCCATGACGGCCAGATCGCTCGCGCTGACCGACAGGCAGCTCTGCCGGGTGTAGAGGTCGACCGCATCGAGGGGGTCACCGGCGAGCGCATCGCGGCTGACCAGGAGGTTGGCCAGGGCCCGGTTGCGATGGTTGGTCTCCCGCGCTGAGGCCAGCGTCGCCTCGTCCATGGCCAGGGAGTGCCCGGCGAAAGCCGACAGCCCCTGATGCAGCCAAGCCCACCGGTGCTCCAGGTCAGCCCCCGGCGTCAGGCTTGTCGTCGCGATCGCGCCGGCGTTGACCATCGGATTGGTGCGGCCATCAGCGGAGCGCTCCACGGCATACGCAGAGTTGAACGCGAGCCCGGTCGCGTTGACCCCGACCAGGTCGCGGACCCGGTCCAGGCCAACCGCCTCACAGACGAGAGCGAGGACGAACGGCTTCGCAACGCTCATGATCGTGAACGGTGTGGCCGCCTCCCCGGTGGTGACCAGAGCGCCGTCCACGCTGGCCAGGGCGACTCCGAAGTGGGTGGGGTCGGCATCGGCCAAGGCCGGGTAGACGGTGGACAGTGCTCCGGAGTCGTCCTCACGACAGCTGCGGTATGCCGCCTCGACCGCCGCTCGCACGGCATCTCGCTCCGGTAGCCGGCCGGCCGAGACGAAACGATCTGCACTGGGTTGCCTCACCATGTGCGGAGCGTAGCGACCGCCCCGGAGTGTCGGCCTGCGTGTGGGAGGATCTGCCCCGGAGTGTCAGGAGAAGACTCAATGACCAATACGTCACCGGAGGCCCCACCCCATGCCGCCCGGGGTGCGGTGGTGCGGATCATCGTCATCATCGCCATCGTCATCGCGGCGATCTTCGTCATCGGGGGTCTCGTCGGTGATATCGACTGGTCCGCGGTGGGGCGGGCGTTGGGCGAACTCACCTGGTGGCAGATCCCGGCGCTGGTCCTACTGCTCCTGCTCCGCCAGTATCTGCTCGCCCTGCCGCTGGCGCTGTTCATCAAGGGCTGCAGCGCTTTCCGGGCCTTTGTCAACGACCAGGCCGGCATCCTGATGATGAGCCTCACTCCGCCGCCGTCGGAGTTCGTCATGCGCCTGGCGATGTTCAGTTCCTGGGGGATCTCGCCGTCAGCGGGGATGGCCGGCATCTCCATGAAGCTGCTGACCTTCTATGTCGTGCGGTTCGCAGCGCCGCTGCTCGGCATCGTGCTCATGGTTGTTACCGGCGCCTGGCATGACGTCCAACTGTCCGTCGCCATCGTCTCGGTGGCCGTCAGCATTTCCCTCATCGTCCTGACCTGGCGTGGGCTGCGCCAGGAGGAGACAGCCGCCGGGATCGGACGCACCGCAGGACGCACGGTCCACCGGATCCGGAACAAGGTCGACCCGGAGGCCTGGGCACAGTCGCTCGTCGGCTTCCGCAGCTACCTCATCGACGGTATCGGTCGCAGCGCACCGCGAGCAGCCCTGGCCACGGTCGGCATGCTCGTCGCCGATGCCGCGATCATCTTGCTCAGCGTGCGCTTCGTCGGGGTTCCGGCGAGCATGCTCGGCGCTATCCCGCTGCTCACCGCCTACCTCGTGGCCTACCCACTGACGCTGTTCCCCTATCAGGGGCTCGGCATCCTCGACGCGGTCCTGATCGGCACTCTCGTGGCTGAGGCAGGGGAGGCCGCCGAACCGGGTCTGGTCGCCGGGTTCATCATCTGGCGAGTGGTCACCCTGCTCGTGCCTTACCTGCTCGGGGCGACCTCGATCATCGGATGGAAGATCAAGCAGCCAGCGCCGCTGGGTCTCATGCCGCCTGAGGTCGTGCCGCCCGAGACCGAGTGATCGCTGGCGTCCGTCTCTGGCGTCCGTCGATCGCTGGCGCTCAGCCGTCGAGGCTCAGCCCTTCTTGGTGAGCTCCATGGTGGTGTCCCCGGATGTGAGCGTGAGCGTGTTGCCGGACTTCGTGCCAGTCATACCTGTGGTGAACAGGCCGGTGAGCCAAGTGTCCTGCTGCATGAGTAGCTCGTCGCACGCCATCATCGTCATCGCCGGCTGTCCGGTCCACTTCAAGGTTCCGCCGTCAACCGACCACGCCCCTGTCATGGTGTTGCAGCCGCCCTTGACTGCCATGGCTGCGCCGTCGAAGGTGATCGTGACTGCCGACCCGGCAACGAGGTCGTGACCGGTGACCTTCGTGGACTCGAACGACGCGCTTTCCAGGTCGCTCTTGGTCACGGCATCGCCGGAGGCGCTGCCCGAAGTGCTCGTAGTACCCGAAGTACCTCCGGCGTTGCTGCCGGAGGTCCCGCACCCGCCGACCAGGAGTGTGGTCGAGGCGAGAGTCAGAGCCACCACCAGGTGGGTCGCCCGACGTCGAGTGAGTGCCATGTGTCCTCCTTGGTATGCCGTCTGCCCGAGACGGGGAGCGTCACGAGACGCTCGCTGGTCCGCTCGTAGGTTACGTGAGTCGGTCGAACCGGCAGGTAACGTTTTGGGACCCTCACTTGGGACCCTCACTTGGGCCCTCTCTTAGGACCCTCAGCACCTGGTGTCCGGATGGCTGGCCGTGGCGTCCCGGCGACTGGCGATCGTGACACCCCGGAAACGAGGCCAAACCCCGGAACGTTTCCGGGGTTTGCCCCCT
>JBDIAO010000079.1:0-13054 GCA_039812375.1 Phycicoccus sp.
CCGTGCACGTCGGTCGTCCGGTACATCACGCGCCACGCGCGCGCCTCGAACGGGACACCGACGAGTTCCTCGGTACGCACGATCGTCCCCGGCGCCCCGTCGCGGGCACCCGTCGGCTGCATATAGAACGCCTCGAGGTTGCGGCGCTCGACGGCGTCCCCGCCCATCCGCACCGCAACCATGGCAACGAGCGCCCCGATGAGAGCCAACGCAACGGCGAGAACTCGCATCGCACGCGGATGCCGCATCGCACGCGGATGCCGTGTCGCCGTCCTCTGGCGGGTCGGATCACCTGACAAGTTGATCATCCATCCAATCGAACATGCGCTGCGCGGTGAGGGTGCGCGCCAGGGGCTGGCAGTGACCTGCGGCCCCCTCTTCGGCGGTGAACCGGCAGAGCGTCGACACTGGGAAGGTCAGCGCGGCGAGCTGCTTCGCTTGCTCAGGCCAGAACTGCTCTCCCTCGGGGTCTGTGATGAACAGCGGCGTCGTGATCCGAGCAGCGACGTCGACGGCCGTGTAGGTCCGCACGGCCGTGATCGTATCGGCGTAGCCCTTCGCCGCGTATGGGCGCGCTCGGAACTGCCAGGTGCGGGCGGTTGCGGCAGAGAACTTCAGCCCGAGCGCCATCTCCTTGTCGAACTTCTCATTGTCGCCGGCATCCAGCGCCCTGAGCAGCATCGCTGGCAGCTGGCTCGTCCACGAGGTGGAAACATCCACGACGCCGGGGTCGGTGATCGCGGCCGCGTATCGGTGCTCGAACGCCAGCGCGCGGGCGACCCAGTAGCCTCCCTGGCTAATGCCGTACAGACCGATCCGGCTCGGGTCGACGCCCTGCAGGCGAGAGACGAAGTCGTAGACGGGCGTGAGGACGTTCTCCCAATCAGGCCGGAACGGAATGTTTCGTTCGATCAGTTGTGACTGTTGGCCGGGGCCGTCGAACACCAGCACCGTGTAGCCGCGGTCGAGGGCGGGCGACACGCAGGTCGCCCACAGTCCAGCGAGTGACCCGTCACTGCCGTTGACAGCAACGAGCGTCGCTCCGGTGGCGCGCTCCTTGGCTGGGCGGAAGAGATATCCCGGCAGCGAACTCAGTTCATAGGGGATGTCGACACATTCTGTGCGCACGGGCGACTGTGCGATGAAGTTGTCCCAGGCTGCCCGCTGCTTGCGGAACGTCGGGCTGAGTTGCGTGTCGTCGGCGAGAGCGCTGACGGCGTTGACGGCCACGCTGAAGTATGCGGATGCTCGCAGGTAGGCGCCGGCCGCGCTGACACGGTGCCCAGCCGACGCGCAGGCGTCCGCGGTAGCGACGGTTCGCTCGGCGAGCCCGTTCCACGCGGCGAACCAGTGGCGGTGGTCTCCTTTGCGGATACCTGCGGTCGCGGCGAGCACTTCGCCCACATCGGCAGCACCAGCGGTCGCGTGACCGAGAGCCACGCGAATCTCGAAGTCGAAGTCGGGATCTGGTGAGAATGAGGGGATGTCGCGTCGAGTGTGCATGGCTGATGCTCCTTGTGAATAGTCGTACCGGATGGGTGCCGCGGGGCCGGTGGCGAGTCGGTCCGCCTGCGTCACGGCTTGGCAGTGGCGGTGTGGGTGGTGGTCTCGGCGACCGTGCGGACGGTGTACTTGACGGTTGCGACGATGGCGGCGACGGGGATGCCCCAGTTCAGTACGACCAAGACGATCGGGCGCACGGCACCGTCAGTGGCGATCGCCGCGGCCAGGATGTGCCCGACCGCCATCAAGAGAACGGCGCCGCCCCAGGCGAGGCTGATGCGTCGGTTCACCGCGTTGAAGGTGGCTGAGCCCCAGTACTCCCGCGGGGTCGTCTCTCGGGCGTACGCGGCGGTGAACGGCGCGAAGCCGGCGGTGATGAGGATGTAGCCAGCGAGCAGCAGAGTCCCGAGGCCTCGCCCGTATGCTCCGATGACGGAGGAGGCTTCGTGTCCCGCGGTGAAAGCTATGAGGCTCAACGCTGCGAGCATGACGGCACTTGCGACCGGCAGAGCCTTGATCCCCGTGCGAGCGTCCATCGCGATCATGACGATGGCAGCCAGGACCCCGAGCAGAGCGGCCCACCCGGTGGGAATAGCGCTCGCCAGAAGCGAGAACATCGCGAAGGGCACGAGGCCGAGGATGATCTTGGTGGGGTTCATTAGGGTTCTCCTTGTTGTGTGGTTCGAGTTGTTGTGCGGTTCGAGTTGTTGTGCGGTTCGAGCTCAGGCAGCAATCGGAGTGCGCTGGGCGGGGGCGCCGAGGCCGACAGCCCACAGCAGGTAAGAGTTGAGGTGGGTGCCGCTGACGAAGGCGGCGCCGCGGCGGTCACGGTGGGTCAGCACTCGGATCGTGGCGACGATAAGCCCGAGGACGAAGAGCGTCGTCATGTAGTTGCCGATGAGTGCGGCAATGAGGTGTGCGATCATGGCTGGTCCTTGTCGCGGGGCGAAACGCGGTGGGTGGTTGATGCATTCAGCCTCGCCCGCAGACGCGCAACCCCGACTGTGCGAAGTGCACAGTCCTCACCCAGCAGTCGGCTCTGTCAGCGCGTGTTCGCGCGCACGGCCTCGATCAGCTGGTGGCGCGAGCTCGTGCCGGTCTTCGCATAGATGCGGGACAGGTGGAACGAGATGGTCGATCTCGTCACGAACAGCTCTTTCGCCGCCTGCTGGTAGCTCAACCCCTCCAGGATCAGTGCGGCGACTTCCCGTTCGCGTTCGCTGAGCGTCGACAGCACCGACGTTCCCGACGGCACCGACGTTCCCGAGGTTCCCGACGGCACCGCGGCCCGCTCGGGAGTATCGCGATCAAGGTGCTCTGCCAGGTGCTCGGCCCCGATGCGGCGCAGTGCAGATGCGGCACGCCTGCGCCGCACCGCATCCGCGCTATCAGATGTCCTTCGGAGGGCGGCGTCGTACTGGATCATCACGTCGATCGCGGGGAGTTGTGACAGTCCGTGGTCGGCAAGCTCCAACACATGTCGGGTTCCGCCGGGTGATCGGTCGACTCGCGCTTCAAGCCAGTCAGCGACCTCGTTCGACCACGGTGGCGGGTCCACCGTGCGCAGCAGTTCCGCCCAGCGCGGGACGTCTTGCGGCCGCCCCGCCCAGTGGGCACCGATCGCCTGCGCGACATACCAAAGGTGCGGCACCTGTTCCTCGGCCAAGTCATCGGGTGACCCGAGATCACTGGTGCGACCCTCCAGCCAGCCTGCCTGCTCGCTCGGGTCGTCGAGAAAGAAGAGCGTGAGCACATCGACGATGTCCCCGGCATGCACGGCAGCGGGATGTGGCCCGCGGATGCGAATGGTTCGCGCCCGCGCCATCGCCGACCGTGCTCGATCAGGGTCATTCGCGACGACGGCGATGAGCGGTTCGATCGCGGTAGTCAGCGGCGAGGGGTACATGAATCGACCCGCACGAGCGAGGTCGATCATCATTGCCGCGCGCGGCCACTGGCCGTTGATGAAGTAGGCAAATCCAAGCAGGCCATGGAAGACGCCATCTCGGAAGTCCATGAGTCCGTCCGCGAACCGAGAGGTCACCAGACTCAAGTCGCCGATCGCCTCCCGGGGCAGCCCGGTCAACGACATCACCGCTCCCCGCCACGCGAGACCGATCGTGCCCTCTGTGGTCGCGGCCATCGTCGCGCGATCGACAGAGAGAAGGCCTCTCAAGGTCATCCGCTCGGACACCGGCGCCGCTCGCTGGGCCGCCTGTCCGCGGGTCACGGCGGCATACCCACTCACCGCGTCGTCCGAGACGGATCCAGCATCAGCGATCGCGAGATCCTTCAACGCCGATTCCGCAGATCGTCCTGCGGCGACCATGGACCATGCGCGCATGACACGTGCGCGGTATGCCGTCAACGCATCCAAGCCCGCGAAGTCGATTTCGGTCAGGGCGCCGAGGATGTCACTGGACTCGACGAATCGGTTCTGGGCCGCAAGCTTCATCCCGACGACAACGCGTGCCTGCGGTGTTAGGGGGACCTCGCTCTCCTGCACACTCACGTCGTCGAGATCCAGCGCGAAGATTGACTCCATGTCGGCCTCGAGCACGTGTCTTGACGCGGCCTCCGGGGTCGCGCTCGATCGTACGGCCTGCCGGAGGAAGCGGGCGGCCTCTCGGTAGCGACCGCGTTCGTGCAAGGCCCCCGCGTGCGCCCTCAGATCCGCGGCGAGGCCGTCGTCGACGCCGTGCGCTGCGGCGACCCGGTGACGCAACCGCTCGCCCTGCGAGACAGCCCGTGCGGCGGCGACGCGGTGCATGCGCTCCCTGGTCGCGGGTGGGATGTTGTCGTAGACCGCGGCCCGCACGACACCGTGGAACACCCTTGCGCGGGGCGCCATACCGGTGCGCTCGATGACGACGAGCCCTTCCTGATCGAGCAGATCGAGGGCTGACGACACATCAGCACCGTCGGTGAGGTTGGCGATCAACCCGGGGTCCGCACCATCGCCTCCGATGACCGCGATCGCACTCAGGGTCGCAACGGCGGCCGGGTCCAGCCGTCCGAGCCTCTCGCCCATGGCGGCAACGATCTCGCGCGTTGCGGGCAACTTGTCTCCCTCGACGAGCTGCTGTAGCTGACCGGTGGAGTATTCGCGCAGGAGGGACTGCAGAAACAGTGGACTCCCGCCGGTATGTGCTCGAAGTGCCTGAGCCAGACCCAGAGTCGCATCGGGAGAGGACGCGCGCAGAAGATCCAGCGTCGCGTCGTCATCTAACCCGTCAAGGACGACCCGAACGACCGACGGCGCACGGTGGAGCAAACTCACCCAGCGAAGATGGCGGTGCCCGATGGGACGATGCCCAGCCACGACAAGGCACCGGATGCCGACCAGGCGCTCCATGAGCACCCCGACGGCATCGATGGATTCGGGGTCCGCCCAGTGGAGGTCATCGAGCACCACGACCAGGAGCCCCTCCTCCGAGAGCCCCTCCTCGCGCAACCCATCCAGACGAGCGCCGAGCGCACGCGACGCGCTCAAGGCGTTGGAGCTCACCCCGTCAAGGTCGACGCCCAGCTGTTCGAGCAGACCGAGTGGATCGCTCTGGGTGTCTTCGTATGCCGTGGCGCGCAGAACGTCGCGAGACGGGAACTTCGCCGCAATTGCCCGCGCAAGATGCGTCTTGCCGAAACCGGCGTGGCCCTCGACGTCAAGGACAGTGGGTATCCCCTTCTGCGCACGTTCGATCGCCTGCGCCGCAAGGGAATCGACCTTCGCCGACCGGCCCATAGGAGCACCCCTCACGCCGCCGAGTGTAGCGACGCCCATCCCGTGGACTGCGGCATCGCGGATCTCCAGCATCGTGCGCTGCGGGCACGGCGACACCGATCACAGTGCTGGGACGGCGGAGCGGACCAACCGCCGCAACGGGTACCGGCATCGGACCTGGACACCCGTGCCGCGTGTCTGGACACGGAATGGGTGCGGCAAACGTGCACCTCGCGCGGCACACGGCGTGTCTGGACACGGAATGGGTGCGACAAACGTGCACCTCGCGCCGCCCCGGCGGCTGACCCGGAAGCGTCGCCCGGCAGCGGGTTCGCGTCGGTGCCATGGACGGGGTCGGTGGCCAACTACCCTGGGAGAGATCAGCAGCCACAGTGCCGACGAAGGGAGCCCAGGTGCGCATTAGCCTTCCAGTAGCGTCCGTGCTGCTCGCTGGTGTGCTGGCTGGTTGTGGTAGCCAGTCAGGGACGCCTTCGGTCGCTCCGGTGGATGCGACGACGAGCACCACCGCATCCACCGCCAGCCCCGCGACGCCCAGCCCCGCCACCCCCAGTGTCACGACCATCCCCAAGGTGCGCGCCTACCGGATCCTCACTCAGGAGGCGCTCGAGGCCGCACTCCTCGAGGCCAACCAGCTGCCCCCGGGCTACCGCCAGAACCCACCCACCCCGGACGCGCCAGCGGCATACTTCTGCGGGTACACCCCGCCGGCCGTGGAACAGCTACAGGTGCACCGCGACTTCACCACGGGCACCGGGCCGTCCGCCGAAGCCGTCAGGATCAGCCTGCGCCAGTATGCCTCCGCAGATGATGCCGGCCTCGCCTGGGGCGCACTCGCCCAGGCTCTCAAGACGTGCACCAACGACGTCATCAACGGGGACAAGGTCACCTATGCCCCTCTCCCGGCACCCAAGGTCGGGGAGGCCGCCCTCGGGGTCAGGACCGAGACTGGCGGCACCACGGTGGCTCAGTATTTCGTCCTCGTCGGTCCGGTCATCATGAGCACCGGCGGGGACGGATTGGTCAACGCCGACGCCGACACCATCGGGGGCATCCTCAAGGCCCAGGTCGACCGCTACGTGGATGCCGCGGGGCCGTAGCCGATCCCGGGTATGCCGCCTGAGGCGGCATACGGATGTGTCACCCAAGGACCAAGGGCTGGTTCGAACCGAGTGCGGCGGCTGAGAATGGTCACCATGTCCCAGGCCGGAGCCAGTCGCGCCCTGCTCGGCCAGGTGGTCGAGGACGTCGGGGGCACCTTCTTCGACGGCATCGTCGGTCGGCTCGATCCGGCGCGCGCGGTCGCCCACGTCGTCATCCTCGACGGGGACGACGACGTGCTGCCGCCCGATGCCGTGGTCCTCGGCGTCGGACTGCACGACCTCGAGGCCATCACCCCCGTGCTCACCCGGCTCGCGAAGGTGCAGGCGGCCGCCCTCGTCGTCCGGGAACCGGTAGCCAACCTGCGCCGGCTCGAGCCGCTGGCCCGTGAGCACAGCGTGCCTATTCTGGCTCTGACCCGTGGGGCCTCCTGGAGCCAGGTCGCCGCCTTGTTGCGTGCGGTCGTTCACGACACCCCCGGCGCGATCGAGCCGGAATCCGCCGTGCTCGGCGGGGTGGCCCTCGGCGATCTCTTCGGCGTCGCGAACTCCCTTGCGGCACTGGTGGATGCACCGATCCTGATCGAGGATCGTCGGGGCCACGTGCTCGCGTTCTCCGGCCGCCAGGATGAGGCAGATCGCTCCCGGGTCGAGTCCATCCTTGGCCGGCAGGTCCCTGAAGGAACTCTGCGCGCCCAGACGAGCAAGGGGATCTTTCGGGAGCTCTACGCGAGCGAGGGTCCTATCTGGGTCGATCCGCGCAGCCATCCCGCCCAGACGATGGCTCGCACGGTCATGGCGGTGCGGGCCGGCGGCGAGGTCCTCGGCTCGATCTGGGTTGCCGTGCGCGAGCCGCTCTCGCCCGAACGCACCCGGGCACTCGTGGATGGCGCGCAACTCGTCGCGCTGCACTTGCTGCACCAACGGGCCGGTGCGGATGCCGCCCGCCGAGCCCGCTCCGCCCTCCTCGGTGAGGTCCTCTCCGGCGGCCCCACCGCCGCGGATGCCGCCGCCCGGCTCGGGCTCGGCACCGGACCGCACCTGGTCGCGACCCTCGCGACCCTCTCGGCCCTCACGATCGACCCAGTCCGCACGACCGACCCAGCCCGCACGACCGGCTCGAGAACCACGAATGACGTGGATGCCGCCACCGCCGCCGCCGAACGACAACGCCTCGCCGATGCCTTCGCGATGCACCTCGACGTCGTCGCCCCCGGCAGTGTCACCGCGACACAGGGCGAGGTCGTCCACGCTGTCGTTCCGGCTCGCGGGCCCGACCCGCAGGGGTCGACCACTCGGGTCGCCGAGGAGTTCTTGCGCCGGATCAGCTCCTCGCTCGAGGCGGTCGTCGCGATCGGGCCTGCCGTCACCGAGCCAGCCGGGCTGCCCCGGTCGGCCGCCCAGGCCCAGCGCGTCTTGCGGGTGCTGCGCGCCGGTCGGTCACCGCTGCGGGTAGCCACCCTGCGCGACGTCCAGACCGAGGCCCTGCTCACCGAGCTCGGTGACCTCATGCGGGAGCGCGGCGAGCCACCCCTCGGCCCGTTGACCGCCCTGCGCGAGCACGACACCGAGCGGGACGGGCGTCTCGTGGAGACCCTGCGAGCCTGGCTCGAGGCCTTCGGTGACGTCAACGCCGCAGCCGCCGCGATCTACGTGCACCCCAACACGTTCCGCTACCGGCTGCGCCGGGCAGCGCAGATCGCCGGGATCGACCTGGGTGACCCCGACGACCGGTTCGCCGCGATGCTCCAGCTGCGTCTGGCCGACCGGACGAACTGACTGGGCGAAGATCGTCGCCGCCGACGAACCCGCGCGAGGACGGTCGGGCGAGGCTCGAGAGGTGACGAATCTGCCGACGCCCCGAACCCACCTCCGCCCCCTCGAGACGCTCGATGCCGGGCCGCTGCTCGGGGTCCTCGGCGGGATGGGTCCGTTGGCAACGGTCAGCTTCTATCGGACCCTCGTCGAGCTGACCCCCGCGAGCTGCGACCAGGAGCACGTGCGCACCCTCATCTGGAGCGACCCGACCATCCCGGACCGCTCGAGCGCCCTGCTGGGTGACGGCATCTCGCCCCTGGCTCAGATGCGCGCCGGCGTGGCGCTCCTAGAGTCAGCCGGGGCCACCGCGATCGCCATCCCGTGCAACACCGCGCACGCATTCGTCCCCGCACTGCGCCAGGAGTCGTCGGTCCCGATCATCGACATGGTGCGAGCCGCCGTGGCGGACTGTGCGGCCCAGCTGCCGTCCGGCGGCGTGATCGGCGTCCTGGCCACCCGGGGCACCCAGCAGAGCAAGCTCTATGACCTCGCCGCCCGCGAGATGGGGGTGCGGGTGCGCTATCCCACCGAGCGCGACCAGGGCCGGCTCGTCGACCGCGCCATCGCCATGGTCAAGGGCGGGCAGGACCTGCGGGGGGCAGGAGCGCTCGTGGCCGAAGCGAACCAGCGGTTGATGGATGCCGGGGCGGGTGTTGTGGTCGGTGCCTGCACCGAGATCCCCGTCGCGGCCGAGGCTGCGGCGCAACGGGTTCCACTGGTCGACTCACTGCGCAGCCTCGCGATGGCCTGCCTGCAGGCCCTCGGGGTCCGCCCCTTCGCCGACGCCGCTTGATCGAACGAAGCGAGGCTTAGAGCTCGCGCGGATAGGGGCGCCGTTATCGGTCGCTGAGCTGGTCGAGGCCGAGGGCCTCGAGCTTGGAGACGATCTCGCGGAGCCGGCGTGCGTTGTCGAGCATGGGTCGCAGTTGCTCGGCTTGTGCGGGGCTGAGGGTGCGTGTGACAGTCTCAAGTGGCCCCGGGCCACCGAACGGTGGGGCATCCCCATCGGCTGGGTCATCGCCGGCGCCAACCGCAACGACAGCATCCTGCTCGAGCCCACCTTGCAGCAGATCGCCCAATGCGGGCTGCTCGTCGAGATCGGCACCTTGCACCTGGACCGTGGCTACGACAGCCACGCCACCCTTCAGCGCACCAGCGCCCTGGGCCTGCACGATGTCATCTGCGCCAAACGACGCCCACCTGGCAAGAGCAAGACCACGACCAAGCAGCCCCTCGGGATGCGCTGGCCCGTGGAACGCACCAACTCCTGGCTGTCCACCTTCGGCCAGCTACGCCGCAACACCGACCGCCACGAGACCCACCGCCTCGGCCAACTCGCACTGGCGATCGCTCTCATCCTCACGATCAAAATGGCGCAATGGGCCAAACGATGGAACTACTGACCCACCTATCCGCGCGAGCTCTAAACCTTGGCAATGCGGCCTTCTTGATCGCGGGATAGCGAGTTCGTGCTTCTCGGTCCCATCGTCGGCACAGGTCCTGCACGATCGGTCGGGCCAGGCGTAGTTGGGTGTTCGATGTCGAAGCGGCGTAGGTAGGCGCGCCAGCAGGTGTCCAGGTCGAGCTCGCTGCCGACGACCCAGAGCCACAGGGTCTTCTTGGTCCGGGAGGTGGGTTTGGGCAGGTGCTGCTCATCGACGCGGACGATGGTGCCGGTCACGATGGGCGGCTGCTCACAGTTGGCCCAGTGCCCGCAGCGGGCTGGGTGGGATCGGCGTGGAAGACCCGGTCGTCGCGGATGCGCACGACGAGTGTGGCTCGGGTGTCGGCCAGTTCGTGGGTCAGTGCGATCGGGTCGTAGCCGGCGTCGAAGACGAACACCGGTTCGGGTGCCTGCTGGCGCTGCGTATCCTTCTCCAGGCGCGCGACGACGTCGCGGACCTGGCTGGCGGTGACGGTCACGGTCTCCTCGGTCGGCGCGATCCGGCGCGCGTCGACCGGCGCGGCCCACGAGTCGTTTGGCCCAGCCCAGCTGGGTGACCCACTGGTAGGACCAGCCGGCCACGATGGGCTGGCCGGCCGAGTGCTTGGACGCGGAGTAGTAGAACCCGCGCTGCGGGGAGGTCTCCGCGTCGCACCGCGCCCAGGTCGAGGCGTCCACGGCGAACACTGCCGGCCAGTCGCGGGGACGATGGGCGATCAGCAGGTCCCGCGCCCGCTCGACTTCGACGCCGCCGCGGGCCGGGGACGGTCAGCAGCGCGTCACCGAGCTCGAAGAGGGCATCGGCTCACCCGGTCAGGCACGAGTGGAACCCGGACCGGAACTCGCGCAGCCGCGCCAGGGCTGCCGCGGTACTGCCCTGCGGGTGTTCCGGTGTGGCGTCCGCCACGGGATGCTCCGATCCGTTGCTCCCCGACAGTTCTTATACTGCCTGGTAGCGATGGCAGGATCGGCCCGACACGCCGCACCGGCCGGAAGGAGCCCCCCGATGTCCAGCTCGAAGGCCGCGCAGCTGGCCGCCTACCAGCGTCGCTACCGGCAACTGGCCGACCAGCTCGCCCAGGTCGGGTACATCAGTAGCGGCACCGTGCTACAGCGCCGCACCCGTTGCGGTACCGCCAGCTGCCGCTGCCACGATGACCCCCCGAGGCTGCACGGGCCCTACTGGCAGTGGACCAGCAAGGCCAACGGCAAGACCATCACCCGACGCCTGAGCGAACCGGAGGCGCGGCTATACGCAGAGTGGATCGGCAACGAACGCCAGCTCCAGAAACTCATCACCCAGATGCGCCAGATCGCCACCAAAGCAATCGAACTCATCCTGCAGGACAACCCGCACGAGGCGGCAAAGGTTTAATCGCAAGCTGAGCCCGTACCGGGTCGCGGCAGCGCCCGGGCGCGCCGGGCGGGCGGGAACGGACGGCGGCCCGCGGGTCAGTCCGGTCTGCCCACGTCCAGCGACTCCACCGGTACGCCGCCCGCCTCGGCGCGCACCCAGGCGAGCTCCGCCTCCAGGTCGGCCCTCCGGGTGAAACCCTGACCGGAGACGGCGACGATCGCGCCGTCGCCGCGGCGCAGGTGCCAGCGGTAGCGTCCCTCCCGGTCGGTGAAGATCTCGAACCGGCCGGCGGGCACGCGCATCCCGAGCCTGGCCGCGACGGCCGCCCAGTCCGGGTTGGCGCGCAGCTCGGCAGACCCGATCTCGTGGATCGCCCGCATCCGTTTCGGCGGCTCGTCGAAGATCCCGGCGAGCTCGGCCCGGTCGAGCGCACCGATCCCCGCGCCGGTCGCGTCGAGCACCCGGACCCGGACGGCGGCCAGGTCGGCCACGTTGGTGAAGGGCACCGCGACGTAAAGGGTACCGGCCTCGTCCAGGCCGAAGAAGTGGCCGACCTCGGGGCGCATCACGCCGCGGTGGACCCGCGGGTCCGGCTGGCGGCCGACATCCGCGAGCCGGCCGCCGACGTCGACCCGGGTCAGGATGGGATGTCCAGGGGAGGCGATCGACACGGGGGGCGCGTCGGCCAGCCACACCGACACCACTCGGGCGGTGCGACCGGTCAGCGCGACGCCCACCCGCAGGTACCGGGCGGGCCGGGTCGCATCCGTCGCGTCGGACGCTGCGGGGCCGGTGGGTGCGCCGGGCCGGGCCGGTGTGGTGTCCATCTGTTCCGCGTTCATCACAGGCTCCCGAAGATGCGTTCGATCTCCCTGGTGCACACCGGGCACCAGGGCGGGTTGTTCTGGTTCATCCGGCACTCGAGCACCGGGTGGAAGATCCCCGTGGCGAAGCTGCCGCCACCGCCTTCGAAGGCGCCCACACTGGTGCGCCGGTCCCACCCGGACGGCAGGGCGGTCTCCAGCGTCGGCAGCGGGGTGGCCGGGTCGACGAGGGTCCCCCACTTGAGCGAGGCGCGGGGGGTGGCGATCTCGGACAGGTTGGCGTCGGTCGCGACGCCGGTGAAGGCGCTGCTGCCGTTGTGGTATTCGTCGCCGAGGCCGAAGATGTTGTGCCCCATCTCGTGGGCGACGACGACCGGGTCGACCCCGACGGTGAAGGCCGACATGGTCCCGCGGGCGCAGCCGCCGAAGGTCGGCGAGTTGACCAGGACGACGACGAACCCGGCGTCCGGAACGAAGCGCCGGCGGATGCTCTCGATCCGCGGGTTTGTCCGGTCGCTGGTCTCGATCCAGCAGTGCGACCAGAGCCCGGTGCCGATGAGCCCGAGGCGGGAGAACCGGTACGTCTCGCTGGTCAGCGTGTCGTCCGCCGCGGTGTCGGTGGTGCCGTGCTCGTCGTAGCGCCGCTCGGTGACCCCGGTGACCGGCGAGACGACGTCGATGCGCACCACCCGGAGCCGGTCCTGGTGCGCGTCCAGCGGGGCGAATCCGAAGGCCTTGACGACCTTGTCGGTCACGAGCTGCCGGTAGGTTCCGAGGTCTCCCTCGGCGAACCCGTCGCCCATGACGGCGACGGTGATCGCGGGGCCCTTCCCGGGAGCTCCGATCACGTGTGACGAGGTGTCCGCGTAGGCCGTGCCGTGGTCCACCCAGGTCCACGTCTCCCCAGTCCAGTAGCGCTCCCAGAGGTGGGAGTCGTCGGTACCGACGAACAGCTTCGAGGAGAGCATGGCGGCGCCCGGTGCGGTGGCGGCCCGCGCCCCGCCCGGCGGCCGGCCGTGGTCCTGCCAGGCCCACCGCCCCAGGTCAGGACGCCAGTCCCGCTCCCACAGGTTGCCCGTCTCGGTCACCACGAACAGCTTGCTGTCCAGCATCGCCGCACCCGGCGCCTGCACGATCCGCTGGTTGCCCGGCCGGCCGTGGTCCTGCCAGGCCCACCGCCCCAGGTCAGGACGCCAGTCCCGCTCCCACAGGTTGCCCGTCTCGGTCACCACGAACAGCTTGCTGTCCAGCATCGCCGCACCCGGCGCC
>JBDIAO010000080.1:0-12666 GCA_039812375.1 Phycicoccus sp.
TGATCGCGTTGGCGAACCCGGCGAACAGCGGGGTGGCGAAGAGCAGCAACATGATCGTGCCGTGCATGGTGAACAGCTGGTTGAACTGCTCGGGGTTGTCCACGATCTGCAGCCCTGGCTCGAAGAGCTCAGCCCGGATGAGAACCGCGAGCAGCCCGCCGATCATGAACCAGACGAAGGAGGTGATGAAGTACAGGTTGCCGATCACCTTGTGGTCGGTCGTTGTCAGCCACTTCACCACCGTCGTCCCCGGCGCGAGCCGGCGGGTGCGCGAGGTCTCGCTGTCTCGTAGGAGAATGGTCACCTGGGTAGCCATGGCTTCGCCTTACGTTCCGGGCTCGGTCCGCGGCGCACCACTACAGTCACGTCGCACTCTGGGCTCGACGGGGACTGGATTTATCACCAGCCGGTTCGTATAAAATAGCATGGCCCTGCAGCAGCTGGAAGAGGAGACGATCCGATGACCTACGTCATCGCCCTGCCCTGCGTCGACGTCAAGGACCGCGCCTGCGTCGATGAGTGCCCCGTGGACTGCATCTACGAGGGCGCGCGCAGCCTCTATATTCACCCCGACGAGTGCGTCGACTGCGGCGCCTGCGAGCCGGTATGCCCTGTCGAGGCGATCTACTACGAGGACGACCTGCCCGAACAGTGGATCGGTTACCTCGTCGACAACGCAGCGTTCTTCGAGGACGCCCTGCCCGGGCAGGGCGGGCCACTGGGGTCTCCGGGCGGCGCAGCCAAGCTCGGTGCCCTCGAGGTCGACGCCCCACTCGTCGCGGCTCAGCCGCCCCAGGGATAGCGGGCTGCGCTCCGTTAGGGGTACGCCACCGCATACAGGCGCAGGTCATGGTCTCGACGAGGAGCCGCACAAGAACCGGCCACCCGACGACGGTTACCGTCGCGGGGAGCCGGGGACGGGTGCTGTCGGCGATCCGGGCCGCTGGGGAGCCGGTCGGGGTGGAGGAGCTTGCCGAGATCGTCGGACTCCACCCGGGCACGGTTCGCTTCCATCTCACCGCCTTGTTGGCCAACGGCCTGGTGTCTCGAGACCATCTGCTCACCGGAGGCAAGGGCCGCCCCCGCGCCCTGTACCAGGCGACCGCTGAAGGGGTCCGCACCGGGGAGCGCAACTACCTCCTCCTCTCCGAGGTGCTGCTGGAGAGCCTCGCCGAGACCGCCCCAGATCCCGCCGAAGCAGCACTCGAGGCCGGCCGGACCTGGGGTGGTCTCGTCGCGAGTGCCGTCACCTCCGACTCCTCCGCTGCCCGACCCCCCTCGCGTGCAGCGGACCAGCTCATCGTCGAGGCAGCTGAGGAAATGGGCTTCGATCCGCAAGCGCACCCGGCGCGCCACCCCACGGTTGTCCTGCTGCGAAACTGCCCTTTCCGGGAGGCCGTCGACCAGCATGCAGAGATCGTCTGTGCCCTCCACCGGGGACTGATCGACGGGGTCGTCGCGGCCTGCGAGGACCCACCCGCGCTCCAGACACGCCTTGAGCCGTTCGCCCAACCGGGCTGTTGCATCATCCACCTCCACCGGGCCCACTGATCCGGCGCAGCCGGCGGATCTGGCGTAGCTGGCGGATCTGGCATAGCCGGCGGATCTGGCGTAGCCGGCCGAGCCGGGGAGCACAGGTTGCGGCGCGCTAGCGTTGCCCCCTGTGACCGACGACGTCCTGCTGCAGGCGCGGGGGCTGACCAAGACCTTCGGGGACTTCGTCGCCGTCGACGGCATCGACGTCGAGGTGCGTCGCGGCGAGGCCTTCGGTTTCCTGGGACCCAACGGCGCCGGCAAGTCCTCGACGATGCGGATGATCGGGGCGGTCTCCCCGGTCAGCGCAGGGGCGTTGCGCATCTTCGGGCTCGATCCGGCCACGCACGGCCCGGCCATCCGGGCCCGCCTGGGCACCTGCCCGCAGAAGGATCTGCTCGACGACGAGCTCACCGTCGAGGAGAACCTATGGGTCTATGGACGGTTCTTCGGCCTGACCAGGGCGCAAGTGCGCGCCCGTGCCGACGAGCTGCTCGCCTTCGCCCAGCTCACCGAGCGCCGTCACGACCTGGTCGAGCCGCTGTCGGGGGGGATGAAACGTCGCTTGGTCATCGCCCGCTCGTTGATCAACAACCCCGAACTGCTCCTGCTCGACGAGCCGACGACCGGTCTGGACCCGCAGGCCCGGCACATCCTGTGGGACCGGCTCTTCCGGCTCAAGCGCCAGGGGGTCACCCTGGTCCTGACCACCCACTACATGGACGAGGCCGAGCAACTGTGCGACCGCCTCGTCGTCATGGACGCCGGGCGGATCGTCGCGCAGGGCAGCCCGCGGGCACTCATCGCGCAGCACTCGACCAAGGAGGTGCTCGAGGTGCGTTTCGACACCGACGAGCACGCCGGGTACGCGGGCCAGCTGGCGGGCATTGCTCAGCGCCTCGAGGTCCTGCCCGACCGGATCCTGCTCTACACGCAGGACGGAGATGGCGCCCTGGGCGCCATTGCCGCACGCGGCATACGCCCGCTGTCCACCCTCGTGCGGCGCTCCACCCTCGAGGACGTCTTCCTCGCCCTGACCGGGCGCACCCTGGTCGACTGATGGCCCGTTCCACCGCGGCCCGTCTGGAACCGGGGACCCGGCCGCCGCTGACCTGGGCTGAGCGCACGGGCGGCATCCTGTTCTTCCACGCCACCGTGCTCCGGCGCACCTGGCGCGGGGACGTCGTGAGCGCCTTCCTCACCCCGGTGCTCTTCCTCGCCGCGATGGGGATCGGCGTGGGCACCCTCGTCGATACCGCCTCAGGGGGGATCGAAGGCGTCGCCTACCTGCCGTGGGTGGTCCCCGGGATTGTCATGAGTTCGGCCATGCAGTGGGCGGTCAACGAGTCCACCTGGCCGGTGCTGACCTTCCTCAAGCGCAATGAGATGTATGCCGTCATGCTCACCGCTCCGCACCGGGTCGGCGACGTCCTGCGGGGGCACTGGCTGATGATCGCCGCCCGGATCACCTGGAGCGCGATGGTCTTCATCGGGGTGGCCGCACTCTTTGGGGGCGTGGGCTCGTGGTGGGCCCTGCTCGGGGTGCCGATCGCGGTGCTGACTGCGATGGCCTTCACGGCACCGCTGTTCGCGATCGCGGCCCGGCTGACGCGGGACGAGGGGTTCACCACGATCTTCCGGATCGTCATTACCCCTCTGATGCTCTTCTCTGGGACCTTCTTCCCGATCGCAGCCCTACCGGTGTGGCTGCAACCGATCCCGTGGGTCACGCCGTTGTGGCACGGCACCGCACTGGCCCGCTCGGCCTTTCTCGGCCAGCCGGCGCCGCCGTGGTGGTGGCTGCACGTGGGTGTGCTCCTGGCCTGGATCGTGATCGGGTACAGGTTGGCACTGCGAGCCTTCACCGATCGGTTGGCCGCCTGATGCTCGGGTTGGGACTGGGGCTGGGCCTGGGCCGGATCATCGTGCTGCGCAACATCACCGGGTTCCGTCACGGCTGGCTGGTCTTCCTTTCCGGATTCTTCGAGCCGGTCTTCTACCTGTTCTCCATCGGGGTGGGACTCGGCGCCCTGGTGCGCACGGTGACCACGGATTCGGGGTCGGTCGTGCCTTATGCGACGTTCGTCGCTCCGGCCATGATGGCAACAGCTGCGATGAACGGTGCCGTCGCGGACGTCACCTTCAACGTCTTCTTCAAACTGCGGCACTCCCGGATCTACGACACGATGTTGGCCACCCCGGCGACGCCGAGGGACATCGCGACCGGCGAGATCGCATGGGCGCTGATGCGTGGCGGGATGTACTCGACCGGCTTCCTGCTCGTCGCGCTGGCGATGGGGTTCGTGCACTCGTGGTGGGCGCTGCTCGCTGTGCCGGCTGCGCTGCTGCTCGGCGCGGCCTTTGCCGGGGTGGGGATGTGGGCGACGACGTACATGAGTACGTGGCAGCACTTCGAGTTTATCTTCCTGGTGATCCAGCCACTCTTCCTCTTCTCGGCGACCTTCTTCCCGCTGTCCACCTACCCTTCGGTACTCCAGTGGGTGGTGCAGGCCAGCCCGCTCTACCACGGGGTGGTGCTTGAGCGTGCGCTGCTGCTCGGGGACGTCTCGTGGCCACTGGTGGCCAGCGCGACCTACCTCGCAGTGCTCGCGCTGCTGGGCATGTGGGCCGCCGGACGACGTGTCGGCCGCCTGCTCCTGACTTGACCGCTGTACGTCACAGCCGCCCCGTTCATCTCGTCTGTTTCGTACACCTCATCCGTCTCATGATTTCGGGGTCATCCCGAAATGGTGGCGAAACCCCGGAACCTTTCCGGGATCTGGCCGAGGTTTCGGGGTCTCGCGCCCGGGTCGGTTTCCCGCGAGTCTCCATGGCGCCGGCGTGTCGGCTCGGATCGTCAGGTATCGAACGACTGTTCGTCTACCATTGTCCACAGGTGCCCGAGCTGACAGCAGATTGTCCACAGAACGACGGCGACTGCGGACGGCTGTCAGTGGTGGTTCCTAGTGTCTGACCCGAAGATCGTGACAAGCCCGACAGCGATCAGGGTCGCCGGTGGACGCGTCCCACAGTCGAGACGAGAAAGTGCAGGTGGCGAGATGGCCGTCCAGCCCAGTGCGAACGGTGCCGACAAGCTCAAGACCCTCGGGGTCGCCCTCCAACAGATCGAGAAGCAGCACGGCAAGGGCGCGGTCATGCGCCTCGGGGACGACGTCCGTCCGCCGATCGAGGTCATCCCTACCGGATCTATTGCCCTCGACGTCGCGTTGGGCATCGGTGGTCTGCCCCGTGGTCGAATCGTCGAGATCTACGGGCCGGAGAGCAGCGGTAAGACGACCGTCGCCCTGCACGCGGTCGCCAGCGCACAGAAGACCGGCGGCATCGCCGCCTTCATCGATGCCGAGCATGCACTCGACCCCGAGTACGCCAAGAAGCTGGGCGTCGATATCGACAACCTCCTGGTGAGCCAGCCGGACACGGGGGAGCAGGCTCTGGAGATCGCCGATATGCTCATCCGCTCTGGTGCCCTGGACATCGTCGTCATCGACTCCGTCGCCGCCCTCGTGCCGCGGGCTGAGATCGAAGGGGAGATGGGCGACAGTCACGTCGGCCTCCAGGCTCGCCTGATGAGCCAGGCCCTGCGCAAAATCACCGGCGCCCTCAGCCAGACCGGCACGACGGCGATCTTCATCAACCAGCTCCGGGAGAAGATTGGCGTGATGTTCGGGTGCTTCTCGTACAACACCCGGGTCACTCTCGCCGACGGGTCCACCGAGAAGATCGGCACGATCGTCAACGAGCAGATGCCGGTCGAGGTGCGCACCTACGATCCACAATCCGGCACCATCGTGGGGCGCCCGGTGACGAACTGGTTCGACAACGGCGTCACGCCCGACTTCCTCAAGTTCACCGTTGCCAGACCTGGCGGGAAGGGACGATCCCGGTTCGCGGCGACACCCAACCACCAGGTTCGTACCCCGGGTGGGTGGCGGGAGGCCGGTGAGCTCCTCCCCGGTGACCGGGTCATGGCCAGCGAGGTGGCTCGGTTGTCCGGGCAGCAGTGGCAGGTCATCCTGGGTGGTCTCATGGGTGACGGGCACCTGGTTGCCAACCGGGGAGGTCGCTCGGGTGTGCGCTTTCGGATGAGTCACGGCGCCGGGCAGGTTGACTATCTCGACTGGAAGGCTTCGCTCCTGGGCAACATCGGGCAGTGCAGTTCCGAGCGGGCAAACGGTGCCGTGCGCGTCGATGTCACGCCCCTAGCGGAGCTCGGTGAGCTGCGCGAGGTTGTCTACTGGGGTGATGGAAAGAAGCACTTGTCTGAGGACTTCGTCAAGGTGCTGACGCCATTGGCGCTCGCGATCTGGTACATGGACCGCGGGTCGCTGTCCTTCATCAGCCACGGTGTCCAGCAACGCACTCAGGGAGGAAGCGGACGGATCGCCATCTGCGTTGAGGCGATGAGTCCGGCGAGCCGGGCGCTGGTCGCCGGACTGCTGCGCGACACCCACGGCATCGAGTGTGCCGTCACCGAGCAGGGGCCGCGGCGCAAAGCGGTGCTTCAGATGACCACCAATGGATCACGACGTTTCATGGAACTGGTGGCTCCGTTCGTCCACCCGTCCATGGAACACAAACTGCTCCCGGGGCTGCGCGGGCAGTTCGCCGTCGAACCGGTGTTCGTTGAACCGCGTGAAGTCCTCGTCCCGGCTCGGGTGCTCGATATCTGCGTCAAGACGAGGGCCCGCTCGATGCACCGTTTCGACCTTGAGGTGGCTGGCACCCACAACTATTTCGTCGACGGGGTCATGGTGCACAACAGCCCCGAGACGACCACAGGTGGCAAGGCGCTGAAGTTCTACGCCTCGGTGCGCTTGGATGTCCGGCGCATCGAGACCCTCAAGGACGGCAGCGACCCGGTCGGTAACCGCACTCGGGTCAAGGTCGTCAAGAACAAAGTCTCGCCGCCGTTCAAACAGGCCGAGTTCGACATCCTCTACGGCCTGGGTATCTCCCGTGAGGGCGGGCTGATCGACATGGGCGTCGAGCATGGCTTCGTCCGCAAGGCCGGAGCCTGGTACACCTACGACGGCGACCAGCTCGGTCAGGGCAAGGAGAATGCCCGCAACTTCCTGCGCGACAACCCCGACCTCGCCGACGAGCTGGAGAAGAAGATCAAGGACAAGCTCGGCGTCGGGAACCGTGCCGCTGAGCAGCCGGCTGCGCCCGAAGTCCCGGTCGACTTCTGAGCGGCGAGGTGCCCAACAGGATGCCGCCCGACCCGCTCCCTGCTGCAGCACTCTCGGTGTCGCAGCAGGGGACGGGGCTGTCGAGGGCGGATGGCCCGGACCCGGTCGACTGGGCGCGTCAGATCGTGTTGCGCCTGCTCACCCTGGCGCCGAGAAGCCGTGCCCAGCTCGAGGGCGCCCTACGCCGGCGCAACTGCCCTGACCACATCGCCGCGATCGTCTTGGACCGCATGCAGGAGGTTGGCCTGGTCGACGATGCCGCCTACGCCGAGATGCTCATCCGTTCCAAGCAGGCCAGCAGAGGGCTGGCTCGGCGGGCCCTGGCCCAGGAACTGCGTACGAAGGGCATCGACGACGAAGTGGCCAAGCAGGCGCTGGAGGCGATCGATCCGCACCTCGAGGAGGAGCGGGCCCGAGAGCTGGTCGCCAGGAAGTTGCCGGCCATGGCTGGTCTGGACCCGCTCGTGCAGACCAGGCGGCTGGCCGGCATGCTCTCTCGCAAGGGCTACTCGGCCGACTTGTGCCTGCGGATCGTTCGAGAAGCAGTACGCGAGGCGCCCGAGCACCAGCGTGACTAGACCAGGGCGTGCAGCGGGCGCTGGTTCGCCGGGATGCTGGCAGCCGGCACGATCTGCTTCCCGAAGGGCACCAGGCACACCGGGAGCATCTTGAGGTTGGCGATGGCCAACGGGATCCCGATGATCGTCACCGCCTGTGCGGCGGCTGTCGTGATGTGACCCACCGCCAGCCACCACCCAGCCAGGACGATCCACACCACATTGAGCAGGGCGCTGCCTGTGCCGGCGCCCGGCTTGTCGACGACCGCGCGTCCGAACGGCCACAGCGCGTACGAGGCCATCCGGAACGAGGCGATCCCGAGCGGGATGGTGACGATGAGGATGCACAGGAGGACCCCGGCCAGCGCGTAGCCAAGGAAGAGCCAGAAACCGCCTAGGACGAACCAGATGATGTTGAGCAGGGTGCGCACGAGGGCCCTTCCCCGAGTTGGTGGACGATCTGAACGGCAGCGGATGCCGCGGCGGCGCGCTCAATGAATACCGAGGGCATGATACCGAAGGCCCGCACCATGCCAACGAGCGGGCACGCATCGGGATTCCCGCCGTGACGAGCACGTATGCCTCCTGATTCCCGCCGCAGCGAGCAGGCGGCATACCCTTGACGGGCCATGACGAGTGATTCGCGTACCTACGACGTCCGCACCCACGGGTGCCAGATGAACGTCCACGACTCCGAACGCATCGCCGGGCTCCTGGAGACCGTCGGCTACGTGGACGTCGCGAGCCTGGAGCCGGCCGACCGGCCGCAGGTTGCCGACATCGTGGTGTTTAATACGTGTGCGGTGCGCGAGAACGCCGACAACAAGCTCTACGGCAACCTCGGCCAACTGCGCCCGGCCAAGTTGCGCAACCCCGACATGCAGATCGCCGTCGGCGGCTGCCTGGCCCAGAAGGACCGCACGACGATCGTCACGAAGGCACCGTGGGTCGATGTCGTCTTCGGCACCCACAACATCGGCAGCCTGCCCGCGCTGCTCGACCGGGCCCGACACAACAAGCACGCCGAGGTCGAAATCCTCGAGTCCCTCGAGGTCTTCCCCTCCACCCTGCCGACCCGCCGGGACAGCGCTTTCGCCGCGTGGGTCTCGATCAGCGTCGGCTGCAACAACACGTGCACTTTCTGCATCGTGCCGAGCCTGCGCGGCAAGGAGCAGGACCGCCGCCCCGGGGAGATCCTCGCCGAGATCGAGGCGCTGGTCGCCGAGGGCGTCGTCGAGGTGACCCTGCTCGGGCAGAACGTCAACAGCTACGGCGTGGAGTTCGGCGACCGTGGCGCCTTCGGCAAGCTGCTGCGAGCCTGCGGCGACATCAAGGGCCTCGAACGGGTGCGCTTCACCAGCCCGCATCCGGCAGCATTCACCACGGATGTCATCGACGCGATGGCGGCCACTCCGAATGTCATGCCGAGCCTGCACATGCCCCTGCAGTCCGGCAGCGACAAGGTGCTCAAGGACATGCGCCGCTCCTATCGCTCCGCCCGCTTCCTGCGGATCCTCGACGAGGTGCGGGAGCGGATCCCGGACGCCGCGATCACGACCGATATCATCGTCGGCTTCCCAGGCGAGACCGACGCCGACTTCGAGGACACCCTGCGCGTCGTGCAACAGGCCCGGTTCAGCTCGGCATTCACCTTCCAGTACTCGATCCGGCCCGGCACACCGGCCGCAACCATGGACGACCAGGTGCCCAAGACGGTCGTCCAGGAGCGCTTCGAGCGGCTCATCGCCCTCCAGGAGCAGGTCTCCTGGAGCGAGAACCGCCGCATCGAGGGCCAGGACGTCGAAGTGCTCGTCGCCCCCCTCGAGGGCCGCAAGGATGGCGTCACCGATCGGATGAGCGGGCGGGCCCGCGACAACCGGCTCGTGCACTTCTCCGTGCCGCCAGGTGCCGACCGGCCCCGCCCGGGCGATCTGGTCACTGTCCCGGTTACCTACGGTGCCCCCCACCACCTGGTCGCCGACGGGGCGCTGACCGGGGGTAGGTTTGCCGTCCAGCGCACCCGGGGTGGGGATGCCTGGGAGGCCCTCCGAGATGCCGCGGTGCCCGGCAAGCCGGCCGTCAGCCTCGGGATGCCGATGCTTGGCCCGCCCGCGACCGCGCCGGGCGCCTCCTCCACTGTGCCGGCCTGCCGAGGCTAAGCCCGAGCCCGAGCCCGAGCCCGAGCCACGGTGCTGGTCCGTGCGCACTGCGCCACCCTGCACCTGAGGCGCCACCCTGCACCTGAGACGTCGAGGGCCCGGGCGGTCCCACCCGCCGGGCCCTCGCGTCGTGTTCGTCAGCTACAGACGATCACTAGCTGGTCTTGTCGCCGCCGCCCTGCTCGGGGTTGTCGCCCTGCTTGGGGCTGTCGCCCTGCTTGGGGCTGTCGCCCTGCTCAGCCCCGATGCCGGCAGCCTTAGCCAGGTCGGCAGCTTTGTCGCGCGCCTTGTCGGACAGTTCCCCGGCCTTGCTGACGCTGTCGTGGTAGACCTCGGCGGCTTTGTCGGAGAACTCTCCGGCCTTGCCGACACTGTCGTGGTAGACCTCGGCGGCTTTGTCGGAGAACTTCCCGGCCTTGCCGACAGTGTCGTGGAAAACTTCGGCGGCCTTGTCCTTGGCCCCCTCCATCTGTTCTTTGGCGTCGTCCAGGAAGCCCATCTCGTTCTCCTTGTCGATCCACACCCACCCGTCTGGCCGGTGTCAGTAACCACTCTGGCACGCCAACTCCATGGTTGCACCGTCGAGGCAGACCCCAGAGTGCCCTCCCTGGCTGAGACCTGCTCATGCAGCGGTGGGCGACTCCAGGGTGCGCGGTCCCGGGGTGACACAATGCCCACCATGCCTACGATCCGACCCGTCGTCATCACCGGTGCGCCCGTACTGCACCGCCGTGCCGACGCTGTCGATGTCATTGACGACGAGATCAGGTCGCTCGTCGAGGATATGTTCGTGACGA
Source organism: Phycicoccus sp. (assembly GCA_039812375.1). GTDB lineage: Bacteria > Actinomycetota > Actinomycetes > Actinomycetales > Dermatophilaceae > JAGOME01. The sequence continues at coordinate 10,257 of JBDIAO010000080.1, forward strand.
TGGATGCCGCCCGCGGTGTCGGCCTGGCCGCCCCGCAGATTGGGGTTGGCTTGCGGATCTTCACGTGGGATCTCGGCAACGAGGACGGCATCCCACGGCGGGGGGTCGTCATCAACCCCTACGTCACCGCCAGTAAGCCTGTCGTCGGCGACCCTGACCCGCATGAAGATGTCGAAGGCTGCTTGTCCGTGCCTGGGGAGTCCTTTCCACTCACCCGTGGACTGACTGCCACGCTGACCGGGATCGACCTCGACGGCACCGAACTGCGATACGTGGGGACCGGCTGGTTCGCGCGGATGCTCCAACATGAGTACGACCATCTCAACGGATTCCTCTACATCGACCGACTCGACAGCCGGTGGGCCCGAAAAGCGAAGAAGGCGATCAAGGCGCACGGTTGGGGCGTTCCCGGGTTGAGCTGGATGCCGGGGGAGGACCGCGACCCGTTCGGACACGACGACGAGACTGCGCAGGAGGATCTCGCCGAGTGACGCCCACCCTGAACGGCGGCGTTGGACCTCCCGTCATCGCCGTTGTCGGCCCCACCGGAACGGGCAAGTCCGACGTGGGACTGGCGATCGCCGAGACCATTGGCGGTGAGGTGGTCAACGCCGACGCGATGCAGCTCTACCGCGGGATGGACATCGGCACCGCCAAGTTCTCTCTGGCACAGCGGCGCGGCATACCGCACCACCAGCTTGACGTCCTCGATATTACGCACGAGGCGAGCGTGGCGGCATACCAGCGTCGGGCCCGTGCCGACATCGCCGACATCAGGGCCCGTGGGCTTCACCCGGTCCTGGTCGGCGGGAGCGGTCTCTATGTTCGTGCCGCCCTCGACCGACTGGAGATCCCCCCCACCGATCCGCAGGTGCGTCAGCGGCTCGAGGAGGAGGCGCTGGTGCGTGGCACGGCATACATGCATGCTGTGCTTCGTGACCATGACCCGGTTGCTGCAGCGTCGATCGATACCCGCAACCTTCGGCGAATCGTGCGGGCGCTGGAGGTCATCGAGCTCACTGGACGCCCGTTCTCGGCGACGATGCCGACCCGCGAGTTCGTCGCCCCAACCATCGTCGTCGGGCTCCACCTCGACCGCGCGATGCTCGACGAGCGGCTCGGTTCTCGCGTCCGACGCATGTGGGCCGACGGGTTCGTCGCCGAGGTCCGCCAGCTCGAGGCGCGCGGGCTGCGCCAGGGCCGCACTGCGAGCAAGGCTCTGGGCTACGCGCAGGTCCTCGCCACACTGGACGGAACCCTCAGCGACTCCCAGGCGCAGGAGGAGACCATCCGGGCGACCTGCCGGTTAGCCCGCCGACAGGAGTCCTGGTTCCGCCCAGACCCTCGCACGACGTGGATCGATGCTGGCGAACCGGGTGCTGCGGCAGCCTCTGTGGCTCATGTGCGGGCTGCAGCTCGGACAGCGCGCTCCACCGGCAGGGGAGAATGGGTGCCATGACCGGTCCTGGGCGACGTCACGACGCGCTGGTGTTCACCAAAGGCCACGGTACGCAGAACGATTTCGTCCTGATTCCCGACCTCGACGCGAGCCGTGACTTGACACCGGCGCAGGTGAAGGCGCTCGCGGACCGCCGGGCTGGCGTCGGTGGTGACGGTGTGATCCGGGTGGTCCCCACGGCAGCGGCCCTGGAAGAGTCGGTACGCGCCCAGGCGGGGCAGGCTCGCTGGTTCATGGACTACCGCAACGCGGACGGTTCCTTGGCCGAGATGTGCGGCAATGGGTCTCGGGTCTTTGCGGCATACCTGCGGCGGGAGGGACTCGAACGGGGTAGCGAGTTTGCGATCGCCACCCGAGCCGGGGTCAAGCACGTGCGCCTCGCCGATGAGGGCGATCGGGAAATGTATGCCGTCGGCCTCGGTCCGTGGCGCCTGACCCATGGGGAGACAGCGGAGCGAGAGGGGTTCGACGCGCTCGTCCATCTCGACGGGCAGGAACCGTTCTCGGCCTTGTCCGTCGAGGTGGGGAACCCGCATACGGTTCTGGCCCTCCCCGAGGGTGTCGAGCTCGAGGCGCTCGACCTCACCCATGAGCCCGTGGTCCACCCCGAGCCACCGGGGGGCACCAACGTCGAGCTCGTCCGTCCACTCGGCCCGGGCCACATCGCGATGCGGGTTCATGAGCGGGGTGTCGGGGAGACCCACTCGTGCGGCACCGGAGCGTGCGCGGCAGCGATCGCGACCGGGTTCTGGGCCGGTTCGACCAGTCCTGGGGATCGCTGGATCGTCGACGTGCCGGGGGGGCGTCTGAGTGTCACCCTCGGCCCGGAGCACGGTGTCGAACTCGCCGGTCCGGCCGTTCTGGTCGCCGATGGAGTCGTCCGGCTCGATACCCCCGACTGACACCCCGGAAGCGTGGGAACACCCCGGAAACCTTCCGGGGTGTTCCCAC
>JBDIAO010000081.1:0-11879 GCA_039812375.1 Phycicoccus sp.
CGGGGTCCGCCGGGTCCGCGTCGGGGTCCGCCGGGTCCGCGTCGGGGTTCACTCCGCGACCTGCAGGGTCAGCACGGCATCAGCGACCCGGGCGGTCATCTGCGGGTCGTGACAGGCGATAAGGACGGTGGTGCCGGTGTCCCGGCGGGCCGAGAGCAGGCCGGCGACCAGAGCTCGCTTGTCGGTGTCCAGGCGCTGCTCCGGCTCGTCGAGGATCAGCAGGGACCCGGGCCGGAACAGCACAAGAGCGAGCCGGAAGAGCTGCCCCTGTCCCGAGCTCAGCTCATGAGGGAACCGGTCCCCGAGGTGGTCGATCTCCAGATCCGTCAGCTGGGCGTCCACCCTGCGCGCGCAGGTGGCCGGGTCGCGGCCCCAGGTGGCGTCGACCAGGGTGAGATGGTCGACGAGAGTGAGGTCGCGGTATGCAGCAGGCGCACCGATGAGGGCGGCCACCCGTTCCCGAAGCACCGGGTCCCGCTCGTCGGCTGTGCGCCCGTCGACAGTGACCGAGCCGACGCTCGCCTCGCTCAAGCCGGCGACCAGCCGGAGCAGGGTCGTCTTGCCGGAGCCGTTGACTCCCTGGACGACCAGACACCTGCCGGGCTCGACGACCACGTCGGTGGGGGCGAGCAGGACCGTCGACTCGATGGTCTTGCCAGCTCCGACGGCCTGCACCCTGCTCCCTGGCGGCATACCCGCAGGGTAACCGCCGCTCGTCACCCCGGTTCGGGGTAATAACCGGTGTCCTGGCGCCGGCTATTACCCCGAACGCGGAGGGAGGCGGGGCCGTACGAGGAGGGAGGCAGTGGCGAGCGGGGGAGTGGGGCGCGCACGGCATACCAGCGGTCAGTTCACCGGACTAGGGTTTCGAGCGTGAGTCAGGCCCTCTACCGCCGCTACCGACCCGAGACGTTCGCCGACGTCATCGGCCAGGAGCACGTGACCGAGCCGCTCATGCAGGCGTTGCGCACTGGCCGCGTCGGGCACGCCTATCTGTTCAGCGGGCCGCGTGGGTGTGGCAAGACGACGAGCGCCCGCATCCTGGCCCGCTGCCTGAACTGCGATCAGGGACCCACCCCGACCCCGTGCGGGCAGTGCGATTCGTGTGTGGCGCTGGCTCGGGGCGGGCCGGGCACGGTCGACGTCATCGAGATCGACGCGGCCAGCCACGGCGGCGTCGACGATGCGCGCGACCTGCGCGAGCGGGCCAGCTTCGGCCCCGCGCAGAGCCGCTACAAGATCTACATCATCGACGAGGCCCACATGGTCACCACGCAGGGCTTCAACGCCCTGCTCAAGATCGTCGAGGAGCCCCCGGAGCACGTGAAGTTCGTCTTCGCGACGACCGAGCCGGAGAAGGTCATCGGCACGATCCGCTCGCGCACTCACCACTACCCCTTCCGGCTCGTGCCGCCCGGGCAGCTGACCGACTACCTCGAGCGGGTGTGCACGAGCGAGGGGGTGTCGGTCGAGCCGGGTGTGCTCTCCTTCGTCACCCGTGCCGGCGGGGGTTCGGTGCGGGACTCCCTCTCCGTGCTCGACCAGCTCATTGCCGGTTCTGCGGAGGCCGGGCTGACCTACGAGCAGGCGGCCTCGATCCTCGGTTTCACCGACGCCGAGCTGCTGGACAGCGCTGTCGACGCGTTCGGTGCAGGAGATCCGGCGGCGGCGTTCCGTGCGGTGGAGCGAGTCGTCGACACCGGGCTGGACCCACGCCGGTTCGTCGAGGACCTGCTGGAGCGCTTCCGGGACCTCATCATCGTCCAGGCAGTCCCGGACGGCGCGGCGGCCGTGCTGCGAGGAGTCCCTGTTGACCAACTTGAACGGATGCGCGCCCAGTCCGTCGCCTTCGGCCCCGGGATGCTGTCCAGGGCGGCCGACGTCGTCAACGCCGGCCTGGCCGAGATGACCGGGGCGACGTCCCCGCGGCTGCAGCTCGAGCTCATCGCCGCCCGGCTTCTCCTTCCCGGCGCCGCCGGAGAGGGTGGGTATGCCGCCCGCCTCGACCGGTTGGAGCGGCGCCTCGACGTCCAGGGGGTCCCGGCCAACCCCCCTCGCCCGCGGGCGCAGCCGGGTCCGCTGACCCCGTCGCTGGAGACCGTCGTCGAGGTTGTTGCGGACACGCCAGCCGCTGACCCTGCGCTCGCGGCTGCGGCTGCGGCTGCGGCTGCGTCGGAGTCTGCGGCTGCGACTGCGTCGGTGTCTGTGTCGACGGCAGGGCCCGAGTCTGCGTCGGAGTCGGAATCTGAGCCACCGGCCGGGCCGCGTGGTCTCGACACGGCCGCGTTGCGTCGGTCCTGGCCGGACGTGCTCGCCAAGATCTTCGCCACCAAGCGGGCCACTTGGACCCTGGTCTCCGAGCACGCCCAGGTGCACTTCTTCGATGGTCAGCGACTCGTCCTCGCCATGGCGACCGGCGGACTCGCCCAAGCGTTCCGCAACGGACCGCACGCCGAGTACGTCCGGCAGGCTCTCATCGACGTCCTCGGCGCCGACGTCCGCGTCGAGGTCGTCGACGCGGACGGCGCGGGAGCAGCGGCAGCGGCTGGGCCGAGACCAGTGGGGGTTGCGCCACCGCCGCGGCCCGCGACGTCACTCACCCCGCCACCAGTTGGGTCACCGTCGGCTACCCCGTCAGCCGGTGGGTCACCCTCACCTACTCGGCCAGCAGGTACAGGTCCGGCCGACGAACTCACCGGGCCACGTGCGATCGTGGTGGCGGCATACCCGGCGTCAGATGCGGACAAGGCGGCGAGAGCCGTCGAGCCCGCCGAAAGGTCCACACTTCCTGGCCCCGGGCTGGCCGCCGATCCGGAGCCGCACGTCGTCGACGACTCGGCAGCAAGCCGGGACGACGAGGACATCGCCGAGTTCGCCGAAGTCGGGGTGCCGGTGGTTGAGCGCATCCTCGGGGCTACGGTGATCAGAGATGAGCTGACATGAGCATCGTGCTATACCGGTTCGGCCGGATGGTCATCAACCCGCTGGCTCGAGGTCTGTGGCGACCCACGATTGTCGGCCGGGAGAATATCCCGGCGAGCGGGGGCGTTCTGATCGCCAGCAACCACCTGTCCTTCGCCGACTCCCTGGCCATCCCTATCGCCTCGCCGCGCCCGGTGAGCTTCCTCGCCAAGGATGAGTACTTCACCGGCACGGGGGTGAAGGGAGCGGTGACTCGGGTGTTCTTCCGGGACTTCGCGCAAGCGGTCCCCGTGGACCGGAACTCGCCGCGGGCAGCCCAGGACTCCCTCGATGCCGGGTTGGCAGTGCTCCGGGCCGGTGGGGCCTTCGGGATCTATCCGGAGGGGACCCGCTCGCGTGACGGGCGCCTCTATCGCGGTCGCACCGGGGTGGCCTGGCTGGCGCTGACTGCGGGTGTTCCCGTGGTGCCGGTCGGGCTGATCGGCACCGACCAGGTCCAGCCGGTGGGAGAGAAGCGCATCCACCGGGCCAAGGTCACCATCACCTTCGGCGCCCCGATCGGGATCGAGCCGTATACCGCGATGCCTGCCGGCAAAGGTCGACGCATCCTGACCGACGACATCATGGATGCCATCGCCGCCCAGTCCGGTCAGGAGCGCGCCGACGAGTACAACACCCCACCGAAGGAGAGCGACGACGACGATCCGGGGGCTTAGGCTCAAGGGGTGTACGAAGGCGCGGTCCAGGACCTCATCGATGAGCTCGGCCGCCTGCCCGGGATCGGCCCCAAGACCGCCGGCCGGCTGGCGTTCCACCTGCTCGCCTCCGACGCTGCTGACGTCCAGCGGCTGGTCCAGGCCCTTGTTGCGGTCAAGGAGCGTGGCCGTTTCTGCGCGGTGTGTTTCAACGTCGCCGAGGCCGAACTGTGCCGGATCTGCCGGGACCCGCGCCGGGACGAGTCTGCCCTGTGTGTCGTCGAGGAGCCCAAGGACGTCGTCGCCATCGAGCGCACCGGCGAGTTCCGGGGTCGTTACCACGTCCTGGGCGGCGCGATCAGCCCGCTCGACGGGATAGGCCCGGAGGACCTGCACCTGGTCGAACTCATGCGCCGGCTCACCGGCGGGGCCGTCACCGAGCTCATCGTCGCCACCGATCCCAACCTTGAGGGGGAGGCGACAGCGCTGTACCTCACCCGCTTCCTCAAGGACGTCGATGGGCTGCGGATCACCCGGCTTGCCTCGGGGCTACCGGTCGGTGGAGACCTGGAGTATGCCGATGAGGTGACCCTTGGCAGGGCCTTCGAGGGGCGGAGGTTGCTCAATGCCTGAGCAGGCAGGCACCCCCGTGGTGCCGGACGGATTACCGGGACGCGACGTCCCCGACGACGCGCTGCGTGCACTTGCCGAGGACTGCGCCCAGGACGCGACGATGTTCGTCGAGACGATCCGCTCCGTCGCCACCGGCGCACAGCCCGATGCGGCCCTGCCACTGACGTTGCTCGCCTTGGCCCAGGTCCAACTCATGGGTGCTCGACTCGGCGCCATGGAGGACGTCGTCCTCGATGAGCGCTATGAGCCCGACCCTGGTCCCGACGCGGAACTCGACGACCTGCGAGCCGGGCTCGGTGAGATCTTCGCGGGTCTGGACGAGTATGCCGACGTCACCGACCCAGTGACCGACTCCACCTTGTGCGCCGGGTCGCTGTCCAATGATCTGGTCGTCATCGCCGGATCCCTGGCCCATGGGCATGCCCACCATGTCGCCGGCCGAATCGTCGAGGCCCTGTGGTGGTGGCAGTTCGGCTACCTCGCGGACTGGGGTGAGCGCGCGGCGAGTGCGTTGCGGGTCGTTCTCGCGCTCGTCGCCCATGTCCGGCTCGACGCAGACGAGGACCTCGTTGCTGAAGCCGAGTTCGACGCACTCCACCCGTGAGGGGCCCCTCGCAGCAACCGAGGACCGCGCCAGACACACAGCAGTCGAGTGACCGCGCCAGACACACAGCAGTCGAGTGAGGAGAACGCGCCGAATGCTGCTGGTTCGATGCGGCGCGTTCTCCTCACTCGACTGTCGTGGAAGCGGGCGGGAGGGGGCGGCGCACCGGCATACCGGCGCATCGGCATACCGGCATCCGAACGCCACCGGAGGAGCACACGAGCGTCTCCTAGACTGTCCGCGCCCACCCCGACCCCACACCTGTCTACCGGAGACCACGTGCCCATCGTCGTCCAGAAGTACGGTGGCTCCTCGCTCGCCGACGCCGCGAGCATCAAGCGCGTGGCGGCGCGGATAGTCGAGACCAAGCGTGCCGGCAACGACGTCGTGGTGGCCGTCTCCGCCATGGGGGACACCACGGACGAGTTGCTCGACCTGGCCGGTGAGGTGAGCCCGAGCCCCCCGGCCCGCGAGCTCGACATGCTCATGACCTCCGGGGAGCGGATATCCATGGCCTTGGTGGCGATGGCGATCAGCGACCTGGGCTGCACCGCCCGATCGTTCACCGGCAGCCAGGCCGGAGTTATCACCGACGAGGTGCACGGCAAGGCCAAGATCATCGACGTCACCCCGGGGCGGATCACCGGGGCGCTCGCCGACGGGCACATCGTCATCGTGGCCGGTTTCCAGGGCGTGAGCCGGGAGACCAAGGAAATCACCACCTTGGGTCGAGGTGGCTCGGACACCACCGCGGTCGCACTCGCCGCCGCGCTGCAGGCCCAAGTCTGTGAGATCTACACCGACGTCGACGGAGTCTTCACCGCCGACCCGAGAGTCGTTCCAGCAGCCCGCAAGATCGACTTCATCACCAACGAGGAGATGCTCGAGCTCGCGGCAGCCGGCTCGAAGGTGCTCCACTTGCGCAGCGTGGAGTACGCGCGGCGCTTCTCCATCCCGATCCATGTCCGGTCGTCCTTCACCCACAAGATCGGCACGATCGTCGCGCAGGAGCCGGTGCGCCTCGCCGGCCTCGGCGTTCCCACGAACCCCACCGAAGGAGCCCCCGTGGAAGCCCCGATCATCGCTGGCGTCGCCCACGAGCGAGGCGAGGCCAAAATCACCGTCGTCGGGGTGCCCGACATCTCCGGCAAGGCGGCGCAGATCTTCGAAGCGGTCGCACTCGCCGGGATCAACATCGACATGATCGTCCAGAACGTCTCGGCCGTCGACACGGGCCTGACCGACATCTCGTTCACCTTGCCGACCGGGGACGGAGCGGCGGCGATGAGCGCTCTGGAGTCGGTGCAGAAGGACGTCGGGTTCGCCGCGCTCATCTTCGACGAGGAGGTGGGCAAGCTCTCCCTCGTCGGCGCCGGGATGCGCTCCCACCCGGGCGTATCAGCCACCTTCTTCAAGGCGCTGGCGGGTGCCGGGGTCAACGTCGAGATGATCTCGACCTCGGAGATCCGCATCTCGGTGGTCATCCGCGAGGACACTCTCGATGAGGCGGTGCGGGCAGTGCACAGCGCATTCGGTCTCGACTCCAGCGACGGAGAGGCCGTCGTCTACGCCGGCACTGGTCGCTGACCGGTCCATCCGCTCGCTGGTCGCTGACCGGCCCCTGACCGGCCGCTGACCGGTCACCCGCTTGCTGGTGGGCGACCCGCCTGCCGTGGCGCAACAGCCCCTCAGGTAGCGTCGAAGTGCCCACACGCCGTCTCGATCATCGTGGAGCCATGACGGAGCAGCATCGACCGCAACTGGCCATCGTCGGCGCCACTGGCGCGGTGGGTCAGGTTCTCCTGGATGTCCTGCCCACCCGACCCGACATCTGGGGTGGGCTGCGACTCGCTGCCGGCCCCGAGGACGTCGGGCAAGTATGCCGGGTGGGCCGCTCCTCGTATGCCGTCGAGGCGCTATCCCCGAGTTTCTTCGCCGCCGTCGACATCGCGCTGTTCGACATCCCGCCCGAGGTGACGTCGGAGTGGGTGGAGGTGGCTGTCTCGCAGGGGGTACTCGCCGTGGACAACTCCACGGCATACCGCAACGACCCCGACGTCCCGCTCGTGGTCCCCGAGGTCAACTCCTCCGCGATCTACAACATGCGCAGACAGATCGTCGCGACACCCGGGGCCACCGTGATGACGATGATCGACGTCCTCGGCGCACTGCATGCAGGGTGGCAGCTCGAGGAGTTGGTCCTCACCGTCTTCCAAGCTGCCTCGGGCCGGGGGCGCCGGGGGATGACCCGGCTCTACGACGAGGTTGCGCTCGTCGCGGGCAACCGCATGCTTGGCCAGCGCCCGGGGGACGTGCGGCGGCTTGTCGACGCCGAGCTCCCCGAGAGCGTCTTCCCCGGTCCGCTTGCGTTGAACATTCTCCCGATGGTGGGTCAGCCGCTGCCCTCAGGATGGACCACCGAGGAGCAGAAGGTGCGTAGCGAGATCCGTAAGGTCCTCGGCATACCGTCCTTGAAGGTGGCGACGACTTGCGTGCGGGTTCCTGTGGTCTCCAGCCACTCAGTGAGCATCCATGCCCGATTCGCCCGACCGATCACCGTGGACCGGGCGCGCCAGGCGCTCATCGAGGCGCCGATGGTTGTCGTGCTCGACGACCCGGAGCACGACGAGTTCCCCACCCCCGCGGACGTCGTGGGGGCAGACCCGCGCTTTGCCGGGCGGATCCGCCAGTCGCTGGACCTGCCGAACTCGATCGACCTGTTCGTCGTCGGGGACAACCTGCGCAAAGGGTCCGCCTTGAACATGCTCCAGGTCGCCGAACTGCTCGCTCCTCATGTCGACACGCTGCGCTGAGGGCGGACCCAGGCGGAGGGGCCCGGGGGTACGCGTCGGATCTGGTTGCGCGATCAGCCGAGACCCGCGATCAGTCCAGATCCGCGATCAGCCGAGGCCCGCGATCAGCCGAGGCCCGCGATCAGCCGAGATCACAGTCGGGTTGCGATCATCACGAGCCGTGAGGTGTTACGTGAGTTACTGATGAGGTCTGTGATGCAATAGAGGCCTTGCCTTACCTTCGTTGAACCGTGAACGCACCTCCGTTGGCCCAGAAGGAGACCCCGTGGCCCCCACTGACTCGGACGATCCGCGTCCCGCAGACGCCGGCATCGCCGCCGTCGCGCGATCGACGTGGACCCGAGTGCGCGCGATGACGGACACAACTCGCGCTCTGGTGCGTCGACACGTCACCGACCGGGCCCATGCTCAGGAGGCGATGACCGACGAGCAGCAGTGGCGCCGGCATCAGATCCGGCAGATCGCGGTCCTGGTCACTCTCCCGGCGATGGTTATCGGGACCGGGAGCATTGCCGCGGCCTGGGGGTCGGGCCTGATGGACCGGAGCCCGACGCGGGTGTGTGAGCCAGTCGTGGTCGACGCACCAGCCAAGGACACCTTCGACGTGCGGGTTCTCAACGCCTCCGGCGTGGCGGGTGTGGCGACCCGCGTCGGCCGGGACTTCGGCAAGCGCGGCTTCCACGTCGTGGTGGCATCGAGCGCCCCGCCGGAGCTCTACGTGCCGGGTGTGGCGAACATTTATTACGGGAAAGCCGGCCTGGACCAGGCGCTACTCGTGGCGCAGCAGGTCGACGGCGCTCAGCTTCGGGACGACGGACGGTCCGGCACCACGGTGACCCTCGTCCTCGGTGATGGCTTCGACACACTGGTTCCGGTGCCGCCGCCGGACCCGCCGCGACCCGAGCAGATCCATGTCAACGTGTGGAACACGACTTATCGCGCTGGGTTGGCGGCCCAGGTCGCGCAGGGTCTGGCCGCGCGCGGGTTCGTCATCGGTGGGACCGGCAACGATCCGCGCAAGTCCTTCCTCCCCGACGACGTCGCCGTCATCCGACACGGACCTGATGGCTCGGACGCTGCGGCAGCCTTGGCCGAGCACCTCACTGGGGCCCGACTCGTCCTTGATGAGACCCGCGAGGGCACGGCTGTGGACCTGGTTCTCGGGAACGAGTATGCCGCGCTCCGGCCTCTGGCCGACGTGCCGCCGCCGCCGCCGAAGAAGCCTGAGGTCCGGGCCACCATCGCCCGCCCCTGCACCTGAGCGCCTGGCTACACCCCGGAACCCTGGCTACACCCCGAAACCCTGGCTACACCCCGGGAACCTTCCGGGATGTAGCCAGGGTTCCGGGATGATCCCGAAATCGTGGGGAACGTGGGGCTGGTGGGGATGCGGCAGCGATCGGGCCCGTGCAGTGGCGCACCGGCATGCGGCGCACTGACAAGATGGGAGCGACCCAACCCACCTTGTCGAAGGGCCCCTGAAATGCCAGTCCGGACCGTGGCCATGCTCACCGCGGGCGGCCTCGCCCCCTGTCTGTCCTCCGCCGTCGGCGGCCTCATCGAGCGATACACCCAGCTCGCGCCGGATGTGCGGATCATCGCCTACCTCGACGGGTATGCCGGGCTGCTCACCGGCCGGTACGTCGAGGTGACCGAGCAGGTGCGCGAGCAGGCCCACCTGCTCCACCTGCGCGGCGGCTCCCCGATCGGCAACTCCCGAGTCAAGCTGACCAATGTCGCCGACTGCGTCAAACGCGGTCTGGTCCAGGAAGGCCAGAACCCCCTGCACGTAGCGGCCCAGCAGCTGACGTCCGACGGCGTGGACGTGCTGCACACCATCGGTGGTGACGACACCAACACCACAGCTGCCGACCTCGCGGCATACCTCCACGAGAACGACTACGAACTCGCGGTCGTCGGCCTGCCCAAGACGATCGACAACGACGTCGTGCCGATCCGGCAGACACTCGGGGCGTGGACCGCTGCGGAACAAGGCTCGATCTTCGCTCGGAACATCATCGCCGAACACAGCTCCAACCCGCGGATGCTCATCATCCATGAGGTCATGGGCCGCAACTGCGGGTGGCTCACCGCGGAGACTGCCCGGCGCTATCACGCCTGGGTGGGCGAGCAGGACCTGGTCACCAACTTCGGCAACGACCCGCGGTGCTGGGACGTGCATGCCGTCTTCGTCCCCGAGGAGCACATCGACCTCGACGCAGAGGCGGTGCGGCTCAAGGCGATCATGGACGAGATCGGCTGCGTCAACATCTTCCTCTCCGAGGGTGCCGGAGTGGAGGACATCGTCGAGCAGCTGCGAGCCGCCGGCCAGAACGTGCCCATCGACCCGTTCGGGCACGTCCAGCTCGACAAGGTCAACCCGGGGCAGTGGTTCGCCGAGCAGTTCGCCGCCAAGGTCGGCGCCGAGAAGACCATGGTCCAGAAGTCGGGCTACTTCTCCCGCTCGGCAGCTGCCGGCGCCGAGGACCTGGCTCTGATCAAGCAGTGCACCGATCTCGCCGTCGACGCCGCCCTGCGCGGGGAGTCCGGCGTCATCGGGCATGACGAGGAGCGCGGGGACGAGTTGCGACCCATCGAGTTCCCCCGGATCCGGGGGCACAAGAAGTTCGACCCGGCCGTCGCGTGGTTCGCCGCCCTGAAGTCCGAACTCGGCCAGGCCTGAGACGCGGCTGTGCCGCCTGCCCCAGCACGCGGCATACTGTGAGGTGACACGTGCTCCGGGGTCGGTGCAATTCCGAACCGGCGGTGACAGTCCGCGACCCGCACGCAGCCAGCGCGCGGTTGACCCGGTGGAACTCCGGGACCGACGGTGAAAGTCCGGATGGGAGGCAGCACGGGTGACCCTGCGGCGGATGCCGTGGGGCCGGCCAGGTGACCGGCGCGAGAGGTGCGCACCGGGGCATCGACGCCGAGCATCCCCGGAGCCCGACTCATGAGGCAGTCGAGGCGAGAGGATGCGGATGCACCCCGACGAGCACTGGATGCGGCTGGCGTTGAGCGCTGCCTGCCACGGTGTCGAAGCGGACATCAACCCCCGGGTGGGCTGCGTCCTTGTCTCCGCGCATGGGGAGCATCTGGCGACCGGTTGGCATCGGGGGGCAGGCACCGAGCACGCCGAGGTCGACGCCCTGCGTCAGGCCGGTGACCGGGCCCACGGCGCGAGCGCCTACATCACGCTGGAGCCGTGCCACCACACCGGGCGGACCGGACCATGCACCCAGGCGCTCGCCGATGCCGGCGTGGCCAGGGTGGTGTATGCCGTGGCGGACCCGTGGCCGGCGGCCGCCGGTGGAGCACGGTGGTTGCGCGAGCAGGGCATCACGACCGTCGAGGGTGTCCTCGCCGACGAGGCCGAGCAGGTCAACGAGACGTGGCTGCACCGGGTGCGGACCGGTCGGCCGTGGGTGGTGTGGAAGTTCGCGGCGACCTTGGACGGCCGCAGTGCAGCAACCGACGGGACAAGCCGATGGATCACCTCATCGGCCGCTCGGGCGGATGTCCACGCCCAGCGGGCGCGATGCGGGGCGCTCCTCGTCGGCACGGGGACGGTGCTCGCCGATGACCCTCGGCTGACAATCCGAGGGGTCGACGGTGCGCCCGCTGCGCTACGAGTGGTCATGGGCCTGCGCGACCTTCCCGACCGGGCCCGGGTGCGGGACGACGCGGCAGCGACAGTGCACCTGCGCACCCGCGATCCCGAGCAGGCCCTAGCGGTGCTCGCCGGGCAGCGCATCCACCGGGTCTGGCTCGAGGGTGGGCCGACCCTGGCCGCGGCCTTTCTCCGCTGCGGCCTCGTCGACGAGATCGTCACGTATGTCGCTCCCGCGCTCCTCGGGGCTGGCCGCGCGGCCGTCGCGGACCTTGGCATCACCACCATCGACGCCGCCCTGCGGCTGCGCACCACCGACGTCTGCGTCATCGGCGGCGACGTCCGGATCACGACCAGAACTGATCGGAAGGGCTGAAATGTTCACCGGCATCGTCGAGGAGCTCGGCTCCGTCACCGCGATCGAGCACGCAGCGGAGTCGGCCACGCTGACCGTCCGCGGCCCGCTCGTGACCGGCGATGCGACGCATGGGGCGTCCATCGCCGTCAACGGGGTGTGCTTGACCGTCGTCAGCCATGACGATGACACCTTCACCGTCGACGTCATGGCCGAGACCCTGACCCGCTCCAGCCTCGGCTCCCTC
>JBDIAO010000082.1:0-11706 GCA_039812375.1 Phycicoccus sp.
CCCGAGGTTGCTAGTGATAACTTTCACAAGCGGAGTTCGCCCGGAACCCGCCCCAGCCGCTCGCATCCGACGAAGAGGCCGCCGCTCCCGATGACCTCCACGCCGCCCGCTGCCACGCCGCCCGCTGCCACCTCGTCGCGCAGCACGACCCCTGGTGCCGTGTTCGGGGCGATGCTCAAGGGCGCGCTGTTGCCGTCGGTGGTCGCCGGAGGGCTTGCCGTCGCCGGAATGACGATATGGCGCGGCGCCGGAGCCCTGCCGGGGGCACTGCTCGGCTGGGCGGTGTCGGTCGTCTTTTTCGCCGTGGGCATGCTGCTGATGAGCCGACTCGTGCGCAATGCCAGCCCGCACGCCTTCTTCGCCATCGCCATGACGGTCTACCTGGGTCAGGTCATCGGTCTGCTGCTTTTCCTCATCGCCTTCCATGGCGCGAGCTGGGTGGATGGGCGGGCCCTGGGCCTGGTGGCTCTCGTGGTGACCATCGTGTGGCAAGTCTTCGCGATGCGTGCGATGCGTCGCGCTAGGGTCCTCGTCTACGACCCGCCGGAGGAGGACGCATGAGACTCGTCGCCAGTTCCGCGCCACGCATCGCTGACCGGCCCTTCCGTCCGGTAAGTTACGACGCGGACGTGGTCGTCCGCACCGGAGCGCACGCACGCACGATGCGCCCTCGGTCCGCTGAGTCGGCTGCCGCATACACGTTCGAGGAAAGGCTGTGAGCGCCACCGTGGTCGCTACCCTGATGCCCGCGAAGGTCCTTGCCGCTGACGGTGGCGGGGGTTTCCAGGCACCGTCGATCGGTGACTTCTACTGGCCCGTCATCGCCGGGCAGGACAGCCACTGGGCGATCACCCGCCCCGCAGTCGTCATGGGCATCACGGTGGTCATCCTCATCTGGTTCTACGTCTCGGTCACCGGACGGCTCTCACTCGTGCCGAGCAAGCGCCAGTGGCTGGCCGAGCAGCTCTACGACTTCGTCCGCAACACCATCGCCCGGGACCTGATCGGGACCAAAGACTTCAAACCGTTCCTCCCGCTGCTCTTCTCCCTCTTCACGGTGATCCTGTTCAACAACCTGATGGGGATCATCCCGTTTTTCCAGTACCCCACGATGGGCCGGATCGCCTTCCCGCTCGTGCTCACCCTCATCGTCTACGTCGTCTACCACGTGGTCGGCCTGAAGCGGAAGCACGGTGTTGTCGGATATCTGTCCTCCCTGATTCCCTCGGGTCTGCCCGGGTGGCTCAAGGCTCCGATGTTCATCATCGAGTTCCTCACGTACTTCTTCATCCGCCCGCTGACGCTCGCCCTGCGACTCTTTGGCAACATGATGGCCGGGCACCTGATGCTCCTGGTCTTCATCGTCGGCGGCGAGTATCTGCTTCTCAGCGGCGGTTTCGGGTTGAAGCTGGCCGGCGTCGCCTCGTTCGCTTTTGCCATCCTCATGACCTTCTTCGAGCTCCTCATCGAGTTCCTGCAGGCCTTCATCTTCACCCTGCTCGCCGCGTTGTATATCTCCGACGCTGTCGCTGAACACCACTGACCCGCGCAGTGACTCGACGCCAGACCCTCAACTGAACAGCACCACCGACACCAGCAGCACCCCGACGCCGGGAGAGCCCCGGCGCCCTCGAAAGGAAACCAAGGAATGACCGGAATTACCGGCAACATCACCTACCTCGGCTACGGTCTGTCGGCCATCGGCCCCGGTATCGGCATCGGCCTGATCTTCGCCGCCTACCTCAACGGCGTCGCCCGCCAGCCGGAGGCTCGCGGCATGCTGCAGACCATCGCCTTCACCGGTATGGCGCTCACCGAGGCCCTGGCCATCCTCGGTCTCGTCTTCGTGTTCGTCTTCCAGTGACCGGTGCTGCCCAGTCGCAGCACCACAAGTCCACTCCAGGTCCAGAGCAAGAGATAGGGAAGCGACGTGTACCTCGCATCCGTCATCGCCTCCGGTGAGGGTCCGGGCTGGCCGAGCGCCATGCCCTTGCTGCCTCACCCTGCCGAGATCATCGTCGGCCTCGTCGCCTTCGGGATCCTCTATTGGGTCTTCAAGAGCAAGGTCGTCCCGAGCATGGAGGCCCTCTATGAGGCTCGGGCCGTCGCGATCGAAGGGGGGATGAAGCAAGCGGAGGAGGCCCAGGAGCAGGCCCAGGCAGCCCTGGAGCAGTACAACGCCCAGCTCGCCGAGGCCCGCGCCGAGGCCAACCGGATCCGCGAGGGAGCCCGGGAGGAGGGTGCGTCGATCGTCGCCGAGATGCGCGGCGTGGCCCAGTCCGAGGCATCCCGGATCACCGACTCCGCGAAGCGGCAGATCGAGGCCGAGCGGCACCAGGCAACGGTCCAGCTGCGCAAGGAGGTCGGTACGTTGTCCACCACCTTGGCCAGCAAGATCGTCGGGGAGTCCCTCGATGACGAAGTGCGCCAGAAGGGGATCGTCGACCGCTTCCTGGCCGAGCTCGAGTCGGGCTCGGCCGCGCCGGAGAAGGTGTCTGCTGTGGCGGAGCCAGCCGGCGAGTCCGGTCAGGACGGCTGAGATGAAGGGATCCTCGCGAGGCGCCGCAGACACCGTCACCAAGGCCTTCGACGCACTCCTGGACGGTGACGTCGACACCTCGGTGCTGGCCGAGGACCTTTTCACGCTCACCGCGACCATCGACGACAACGTGACCCTGCGCCGGGTCTTGGCCGACCCCTCTCGGGATGGCGAGCTCAAGCGCGCTCTGGCGCAGCGTCTGTTCACCGGGCGGGTCTGCCGCGGTGCGGTCTCGCTGGTCGCCGAGGCCGCCGCCCAACGGTGGGCCGACGAGCGGGACCTATCCGACACTCTGGAGTCCCTTGCGGTGCAGAGCCTGCTGGCCCGGGCCGAGAACGCGGGGTACATCGACCAGGTCGAGGACGAGCTCTTCCGCTTCGAGCGGATCGTGGCCGGTGACACCAGGTTGCGAGACGTGCTGGGCAACCGCAACCCGGATGCCGCCGGCAAGGCCGGAATTGTGCGCGGACTGCTCGAGGGCAAAGCCCACTCCGAGACCATCCGCCTTGCCGAGCAGGCCGTGTCCTGGCCTCGGGGGCGCCGGCTCGACCGGGTGCTCGCCGCCTACCTCGCCCTCGCCGCTCAGCGTAGGGACGAGTTGGCTGCCCTGGTCACCGTCGCTGCGCCGCTGACCGGACAACAGGCAGCTCGGCTGCGCACCGCCCTGGAGTCGATCTATGGCAAGTCGGTGACGCTGCAGACGGTCATCGAGCCGGATGTTCTCGGCGGGATCCGGGTCCAGGTGGGCGACGAGGTCGTCGATGGCACCATCTCGCGCCGCCTCGACGAGGCCCGACGGCATGTCTTGGGTAGCTGAACGCCAGGCCCATCGGGCATACCCACAACTTCACCACGACAACGACTTCACCCACGACCAGACTTCGGCCCCGACAAGCGGGCCGGCGACCGAGGAGAGAAAACAGACATGACGGAGCTCTCGATCCGTCCGGAGGAGATCCGGGACGCACTGGACAGCTATGTCCGGTCCTACGAGCCCGGCGCGGCCTCCCGCGAAGAGGTCGGCCGCGTCGTCAGCTCAGGTGACGGCATCGCCCACGTCGAAGGCCTGCCCTCGGCGATGACCAACGAGCTGCTCCAGTTCCAAGGAGGGACGCTCGGCATCGCCCTCAACCTCGACGTTCACGAGATCGGTGTCGTCATCCTCGGTGACTTCAGCAAGATCGAGGAGGGCCAAGAGGTCAAACGCACCGGCGAGGTCCTCTCGGTCCCGGTCGGTGATGCCTTCCTCGGCCGGGTCGTCGACCCGCTAGGCAACCCGATCGACGGCCTGGGTGACATCGCTGCCGAGGGCCGGCGGGCCCTGGAGCTGCAGGCACCCACCGTCGTGCAGCGCAAGTCGGTGCACGAGCCACTGCAGACCGGCCTGAAGTCCGTCGACGCGATGACCCCGATCGGGCGCGGTCAGCGTCAGCTCATCATCGGTGACCGCCAGACCGGCAAGACCACGGTCGCGGTCGACACGATCATCAACCAGAAGGAGTTCTGGGAGACCCAGGACCCTCGCAAGCAGGTGCGCTGCATTTATGTCGCGATCGGGCAGAAGGGTTCGACGATCGCGTCGGTGCGTGGCACTCTCGAGGACGCCGGTGCGATGGAATACACCACCATCGTCGCGGCGCCGGCGTCGGACTCTGCAGGATTCAAGTACCTCGCCCCATACACCGGCTCAGCCATCGGCCAGCACTGGATGTACCAGGGCAAGCACGTCCTCATCGTCTTCGACGACCTGTCCAAGCAGGCCGAGGCGTATCGTGCGGTGTCCCTGCTGCTGCGTCGCCCGCCGGGTCGTGAAGCCTACCCCGGAGACGTCTTCTACCTGCACAGCCGGCTCCTCGAGCGCTGCGCGAAGCTCTCCGATGACCTCGGCGCCGGCTCGATGACCGGGCTGCCCATCATCGAGACCAAGGCCGGCGACGTCTCGGCATACATCCCGACGAACGTCATCTCGATCACCGACGGACAGATCTATCTCCAGGCGGACCTGTT
Source organism: Phycicoccus sp. (assembly GCA_039812375.1). Classification (GTDB taxonomy): domain Bacteria; phylum Actinomycetota; class Actinomycetes; order Actinomycetales; family Dermatophilaceae; genus JAGOME01. Next base: position 4,547 of record JBDIAO010000082.1, read on the forward strand.
CAACTCCAACGTCCGTCCGGCCATCGACGTCGGTGTCTCGGTCTCCCGGGTCGGTGGTGCCGCGCAGATCAAGGCGATGAAGCAGGTTTCCGGCCGCCTCAAGCTCGACCTGGCCCAGTTCCGTGCTCTCGAGGCGTTCGCGATGTTCGCCTCCGACCTCGACCCGGCCTCAAAGCAGCAGCTCGCCCGCGGCGCCCGCCTCGTCGAGCTGCTCAAGCAGAAGCAGTCCAGCCCCTACCCGGTCGAGGAGCAGGTCGTCTCGATCTGGCTCGGCACGACCGGCAAGCTGGACTCGGTGGCCACCGAGGACGTCGCGCGCTTCGAGGGTGAGTTCCTCAGCCACCTGCGCCGCAACCGGGGCGAACTGCTCACTGCCATCCGGGAGACCGGCAAGTTCGAGGACTCTACCGAGCAGGCACTCGAGGCCGACGTCGCGGAGTTCAAGAAGGGCTTCGAACAGCGCGGGAGTGACGGCGTGGTCGCCGGCAACGAGGCCGAGGATGACGCGGCCGCCAGGGCCATGGAGTCCGAGCAGGAGAAGATCGTCATCCGCAAGCGCTGATCGACGATCCGACACCTCACCGAAGAACCACGAAAGGCGGGACAGCATGGGAGCGCAGATCCGGGAGTACCGGCAGCGCATCCGCTCCGTCAGCGCGACGAAGAAGATCACTCGAGCCATGGAGCTCATGGCGGCCTCACGGGTGGTCAAGGCCCAGCAGGCGGTCCGGGAGTCCACGCCGTATGCGCGAGCGCTCACCCGCGCCGTAGCCGACGTGGCGACCTGGTCCTCCGAGGATCATCCGCTGACCTCGGAGAAGGCCGATGTCGAGCGAGCTGCGGTCGTCATCATTGCTGCTGACCGAGGACTGGCCGGAGGGTACAACGCGAACGTCCTCAAGGAGAGCGAGCGACTCGTTGCCCGGCTCACCCAGGCAGAGGGCAAGACCGTCATCCCCTATCTGATCGGACGGCGCGCGGTGAACTTCTACTCGTTCCGCAAGCGGGACTATGCCGCTGAGTGGACCGGGTTCACCGAGAAGCCCAGCTTCGAGGACGCCCGCCGGATCGGTGATCGGATCACTAAAGACTTCATCCAGGACGTCGCCAACGGAGGCGTCGACGAGGTGCACGTCGTCTTCACCCGGTTCGTGTCCATGGTCACCCAGGAGCCCGAGGTCATCCGGTTGCTGCCGCTGGAGGTCGTTGAGGGCGAGGAGTCACCGGACGCCACCGATCTCGTCCCGCTCTTCGAGTTTGAGCCGAACACCGAGGCCGTCCTCGACGCCCTTCTGCCGAAGTACGTCAACGCCCGCATCTTCAACTGTCTCCTCCAGGCTGCCGCCTCTGAGCTGGCCGCCCGCCAGCGGGCGATGAAGTCGGCCACTGACAACGCCGAGGAGCTCATCCGTAAGTACACCCGGCTGGCCAACCAGGCCCGCCAGGCCGAGATCACCCAAGAGATCAGCGAAATCGTCGGCGGTGCGAGCGCCCTCGCCGAGAGCAAGTGAGGATACCCACCATGACTGCCACCCTCTCCGAGACCAGCGAGACCGCGACCGGCGGTGTCGGCCGGGTCTCCCGGATCATCGGCCCGGTCGTCGACGTCGAGTTCCCCGTCGACGCGATGCCCGAGCTGTACAACCTGCTCTTCGCCGAGGTCGCCAACACCGACGGCACGCAGGGCACCAAGACTCTCAACCTGGAGGTCGCCCAGCACATCGGCGACAACATGGTGCGGGCGATCTCCCTGCAGCCGACCGACGGGCTCGTCCGCGGTACGTCCGTGCAGGACTCCGGCGGGCCGATCAGCGTCCCGGTCGGTGACGTGACCCTCGGCAAGGTCTTCAACACCACCGGGGTCTGCCTCAACCTTGAGCCAGGGCAGACCCTCGACATCACCGAGCGCTGGGGCATCCACCGGCCGGCGCCGCCCTTCGACCAGCTCGAGAGCAAGACCCAGATGTTCCAGACCGGCATCAAGGTCATCGACCTGCTCACCCCGTATGTCCAGGGTGGCAAGATCGGCCTGTTCGGGGGGGCCGGTGTCGGCAAGACCGTGCTCATCCAGGAGATGATCGCCCGGGTCGCCCGGGACCACGGTGGCGTGTCGGTGTTCGCCGGCGTTGGTGAGCGCACCCGTGAAGGCAACGACCTCATGGTTGAGATGGAGGAGGCCGGCGTTCTGGGCCAGACGGCCCTGGTCTTCGGCCAGATGGACGAGCCGCCGGGCACCCGGCTGAGGGTGGCCCTGTCGGCGCTGACAATGGCCGAGTACTTCCGCGACGTCCAGCGTCAGGACGTGCTCTTGTTCATTGACAACATCTTCCGCTTCACCCAGGCCGGCTCGGAGGTCTCCACCCTGCTGGGCCGGATGCCGTCAGCGGTTGGCTACCAGCCGACGTTGGCCGACGAGATGGGCGTGCTCCAGGAGCGGATCACCTCCACCCGGGGTCACTCGATCACCTCGATGCAGGCGATCTATGTGCCCGCCGACGACTACACGGACCCGGCGCCGGCGACGACGTTCGCCCACCTTGATGCAACGACCGAGCTCTCCCGGGAGATCGCCTCGCTGGGTATCTATCCCGCCGTGGACCCGCTGACCTCGACGAGCCGGATCCTCGACCGGCGCTACATCAGCGAGGACCACTACAGCACTGCTGTGCGGGTGAAGTCGATCCTGCAGCGCAACAAGGAGCTGCAGGACATCATCGCGATCCTCGGCATCGACGAGCTCTCCGAGGAGGACAAGATCCTGGTCAACCGGGCTCGCCGGATCCAGCGATTCCTCTCGCAGAACACCTACGTGGCCAAGCAGTTCACCGGCCTCGAGGGCTCGACTGTTCCGCTCGTGGATACGGTCGAGGCCTTCACCAAGATCTGCGACGGCGACTACGACCATGTCGGCGAGCAGGCGTTCTTCATGTGCGGTGGCCTCGACGACGTCGAGCGTCAGTGGGCGGAGATCCAGAAGAGCCTCTAGCGGCGCCTGCGACCCGGAGAACACCGAGGCCGGTTCCCTGTGAGGGGAACCGGCCTCGCTGCTCTCCGCCACCGAGCGGGCCGGGCCCGCAGGTGAGCGGGCCCGCAGGTCAGTGGTCTGAGCCGGACGGGTGCGCCCGATACACTGGGCACGCCGACGTCGCCCGGAAGGATCCCACGTGAGCTCGTTGAAGGTTGAACTTGTCGCTGCCGACCGCAAGGTGTGGGAGGGCGATGCCGCGCAGGTGAGCGCCCGGACCGCGGACGGCGAACTCGGGATCCTCCCCGGGCATACCCCCGTGTTGGGGATTCTCGTCGAAGGGGACGTGCGCATCCGTGACGAGCACGGCACCCGAACCGCGCACATCGACAACGGGTTCCTCTCGGTCAACCGTGACATCGTCACCATCGTCGCCGAGCACGTCGACGCCACCGGCATGAGTGCCTGAGACACCGCCGGCATGAGTGCCTGAGACCCAAAGAGCAATGCGCCGATGTCAGCCGTAACCGTTACGGAACTGATCGTCGGCTTGGGCCTGGGGTTCCTCCTCGCCGCCGCGGTGTTCATCGTGCTCCGTCGACGCTGGATCGGCGGCGGCCGCCCACTCATGCTCTGTGCCTATCGCACGCCCGCCGACCTTCGCTGGCGGCTGGGTCTGATGCGGATCAGCGACGACCGGCTCGACTGGTTCAGCGTCGCAGGTCCCTCGCCGCGCCCAGAACGTACCTGGGGGCGGCACGAGCTCGACCTCGGCGCCCCGGTGCCGTCCCGCGAGCCCATCCCGGGCCTGCCCGACGCCATCACCGTGAGCGGTCGGTCCGCGAGCGGCCCGGTCGAGCTGGCGCTGGTGTCCTCCGCCTACACCGCAGTCCGTGCCTGGCTCGAGTCGGCCCCACCAGGTACCGGAGTCAGCAACGTGGCGTAAGCGCTCAGCGGGGTGACCGGCGCTTCGGCTTCTCCTCGCGTCCGCCCGTGGGCTGCCAGAGCACATCGCCCCCAGCGGTGAGGTTGGCGTGACGGGCGAGGATGAAGAGCAGATCGGAGAGCCGGTTGAGATAGGTCGCGCACAGCGGGTTGACCCCACCGGCACCCTTGAGGGTCCCGGGCAAAGTCCCGTGTGCCTCGATCGCGGCCCAGGTGGCCCGCTCGGCGCGGCGCACGACCGTCGTCGCCACGTGCAGGTGAGCCGAGCCGGGGCTGCCTCCGGGGAGGATGAACGAGCGCAGCGGCTCCAGCTCGGCGTTGAACGTGTCGCAGTCCGCCTCGAGTTCCTTGACCCACTCCTGTTTCACCCGCAGCGGCGGATACTCGTAGGTCTCCTTGACCGGGGTGGACAGATCCGCCCCGACGTCGAAGAGGTCGTTCTGCACGCGACGCAACACGACGGCGACCCGGTCCTGCAGCTCGCCGGCGGCGATCGCCACCCCCAGGGCGGCGTTGGCTTCGTTGACGTCGGCGTATGCCGCCAGCCGCGGGTCGGTCTTGCGGGTCCGGCCGAAATCGCCGAGCGCCGTGGTGCCGTCGTCGCCGGTGCGAGTGTAGATCCGGGTGAGGTTGACCATGACGACCATTGTCCCGGTCGCGATCACCGGCTCCGTCCACTGGGCACACTCCGGCTCGAGTCTTTCTCCGCCGCCCTGCCCTTGAGCCGTCCTTGATCAACCTGTGTCCGGTTCGTGACGCGCGCCTCCCCAGCCTGAGCGGATCCGCCCTGTGTAATAGGTCACAACGCCACCAGGGCGGTCGCAGGGGATCGCCGGGAGTGAGGTCAGGACTGTGGTCGACATCGTTTCGGACGCTGGGCCCCACGGACAACGTGTCGCTGTGCGCGGGGTCCTGGACGTGCGGGCCGTGCCTGACGTTCGGCTTGCCATGCACGCCCTCATCGACGGTCATCGAGGGCCGGTCCTGCTCGACCTGCAAGGCTGCCACCTGCGCGACTCGACAGCGTTCGGGCTGCTCATCGAGACGTTCCGGAGGGCTCGCCGCGCGGGCCGACCGGTGCGCATCGTCGCTGCAGATGACCGGACCTGTCGGTTGCTGCGTCGGGCTCGGCTCGGTGCGATGCTTCCCGTGCCCGCCCGTGAGGAGTCCGGTACGGCACTGGCCGTGGCGACGTAGCGGTCGCGGCGCGGCATCCACCTGGGAGAGCCCACCCGGCGGCGGGCAACGGCATACGCACTGGGGCGCCATACTCGGGACGGGGTGTGCTCACGGCACGTTGTGGGGACTCTCACCGCCGGCCCGCCCTGTCTGCCGCAGCCACCGCAGGTATGGTCGCGACCATGTCGAGTTCCTCGCCGGTCGATGGGTCGCGCCCGCAACGCGACCGTCCATGGGTTATGCGCACGTATGCCGGTCATTCCAGCGCCGCAGCAAGCAACGCCCTGTACCGCCGCAACCTCGCCAAGGGCCAGACCGGGCTCTCGGTCGCGTTCGACCTGCCGACCCAGACCGGATACGACCCTGACGACGTCCTCGCCCGGGGCGAGGTCGGCAAGGTCGGGGTGCCGATCAGCCATGTCGGCGACATGGCCCAGCTCTTCGAGGGCATCCCGCTTCGAGACATGAACACCTCGATGACCATCAACGCGACGGCGATGTGGCTGCTGGCGATGTATCAGGTTGTCGCCGAAGAGCAGGCGCAGGCAGCCGGCGAGGATCCCGCCCAGTGGGTGCGCTCGCTGTCCGGGACGACCCAGAACGACATCATCAAGGAGTACCTGTCCCGGGGGACGTATGTCTTCGCACCCGGGCCCTCGCTGCGGCTCATCACCGACCTGGTCAGCTACACCGTTGGCGAGATCCCTAAATGGAATCCCATCAACATCTGCAGCTACCACCTCCAGGAGGCCGGAGCCACCCCGGTCCAAGAGATCGCGTATGCCCTCTCCACGGCGATCGCCGTGCTCGACGCCGTGCGCGACGCCGGACAGGTCCCCCAGGAGCGCTTCGGTGAGGTCGTCGCCCGGATCTCCTTCTTCGTCAACGCCGGGGTGCGGTTCGTCGAGGAGATGTGCAAGATGCGGGCGTTCGTGCAGCTGTGGGACGAGGTGACCGCCACTCGGTATGGCGTCAGCGACCCCACCCAGCGCCGTTTCCGCTACGGGGTGCAGGTCAACTCGCTGGGACTGACCGAGGCGCAGCCAGAGAACAACGTGCAGCGCATCGTGCTCGAGATGCTCGGGGTCACCCTGTCCAAGGACGCCCGGGCCCGGGCCGTGCAGCTACCGGCGTGGAACGAAGCGCTCGGCCTGCCCCGCCCCTGGGACCAACAGTGGTCGCTGCGGATGCAGCAGGTCCTGGCTTTCGAGTCCGACCTGCTCGAGTACGCGGACCTCTTCACCGGCTCGGTGGTCGTGGAGGCCAAGGTTGCGGCGCTCATCGCCGGGGCCCGCGAGGAGATGGCCCGAGTCGCCGAGCTCGGTGGCGCGGTCGCTGCGGTGGAGAGCGGCTACATGAAGTCCGCCCTGGTGGCCGCGCACGCTGCCCGCCGGCAGCGGATTGAGGCCGGTGAGGACATCGTCGTCGGCGTCAACCAGTTCACCAGCACTGAGCCCAACCCGCTCACCGCTGATCTCGACACTGCGATCCAGACCGTGGATCCCGGCGTGGAGCAGGCCGCGGTGGACGCGGTGAAGCGGTGGCGAGCCGAGCGGGATGCGCACCCAGATCGGGCTGCCGCAGCACAGGCAGCGCTGGCCGCGCTCAAGGCCGACGCCGCGGGGGACGCGAATCTCATGACGGCGTCCTTGGCCTGCGCCCGGGCCGGTGTCACGACGGGGGAGTGGGCCAAGGCGCTGCGCGAGGTGTTTGGCGAGTTCCGGGCGCCCACCGGGGTCAGTGGCACGGTCGGGTTGACCGGCGGGCAGGCCGGTTCCGGGCTCGTCGCCGTCCGTGAGCGAGTTCGCGCCACCGGCGCCGAACTCGGCGAGACCCTGCGCATCCTCGTCGGCAAGCCCGGATTGGACGGTCACTCCAACGGTGCCGAGCAGATCGCGGTACGGGCCCGGGACGCTGGGTTCGAGGTCATCTACCAGGGGATCCGGCTCACCCCTGAGCAGATCGTCGCCGCCGCCGTGGCCGAGGACGTGCACCTTCTCGGGATCTCGATCCTCTCCGGGTCGCACATGGAGCTTGTCCCGGAGATCCTGCAACGGCTGGCCGCGGCTGG
>JBDIAO010000083.1:0-11377 GCA_039812375.1 Phycicoccus sp.
GGGTGGGCCTGGCGCCCCGGGTGGGCCTGGCGCCCCGGGTGGGCCTGGCGCCCCGGGTGGCGATCAGCTCGCGCACGCATCGGCCCGCTCGCAGGTCCCCTGGGCTGCCCATCTCCTTTGGGCTGCTCATCGGCAGCCGCAGCTAGTCAGGACCCCGACCAGCCGGTCCAACGCGGCTCGTGCCGGTTCGGTTCCCGAGGCGAAGGAGGGGTTGATCTCGTCGGCGACGACGACATAGAGCAGTGGGCGACCCTGCGCGTCCACGGTCCAGCCCCCGATGGCCGAAGCGCCAGTCAGGGTGCCGGTCTTGGCCCGGGGAACACCGGCGAACTCGCGCGTCGCCTCGCCTCGGAAGCGCTTCTCCAGCGAGCCGTTGAGGCCGGCTACGGCCAGCTCGAGCACGACTCCGCGCAGCTCTGCGTGCTTGCCGTCCGCGGCGGTGGCCAGGATCTGCGAGATGACCCCGACGGTCACCTTCTGGCCCGGGGACAACCCGGAGGCGTCGACGATGGACATCTCGCCGGCCGGTAGTCCCGCAGCGACGGCCCTGGCGGCGACGAAGTCCCCGGTTGAGGAGGCCGGATCCACGCCCGCGCGGACCATGGCCTGACGGGTGAGGTTCTCCACCAAGGCGTTGTCACTGTCCTGCAGGGCGACCTCGAGAAGATCACGGATCGGCGCGGAGCGCACCTCACCCAAGAGCGGCGCTTGTGCCGAGGTGGTGACCGAGTCCCCGAGGGTGACCTGTAGGCCCCGCTCCCGCAGCCGATCGGCCAGTGCGGCAGCGGCGCTGCGCGGCGGGTCGGCCGGGGCCGGTCGCCCGTCCTGTGCCCGCTGGGTGACCAGGCCCAGCATGACCACCGGGCCGGTGAATCCGGCGGCGAGATCGGCCTTGGACCACGTCGGCGGGATGGCCGGGCCCGCTGCATACCCGGTATCGAGGTCGAGGGTGAGCGGCCCAGGGTTGGCGCCGAGGGCCTTGGTCACCTGGTCGGCGAGGTCGGCGAGCCCGGCCCGACCGAGCACCGCCTCCGGGTCACCCGCGCCTGGAGAGAGATACATGTCGCCCCCGGCCCGGACCACGACGTGATCTGGCTGGGCGCCGCGCACGACGCTCGTGGTCAGGGGATCACCCAGCGGGAGAGCGTCCACCAGGACGTATGCCGCGAGAAGCTTCTGCAGGGATGCGACGGTGCGCGCGGTGGTGGTGTCTTTGCCATACAGCTCCGTACCGGTGATCCCGTCCCGCACCGAGATCCCGACGGAGGGCCCGAGGGCCGGGTCGGCCAGGGCGGGGGCCAGCGCAGCCTCGATTCCGGCCGGAGTCGGCGCCGGCGGGTCACTAGCTGACGGGCTCGGGCTCGGGGTGGGATACGGGCTGGCCAGCGGAGGCGGTTCCGGAGCGATGGTGAGCACGCCAGGGACTTTGTCGAAGGCGTCAGCCACGGCATACCCAGCCATGGCGAGCACGAGCACGGCGCACGAGGCGACGACGACGCGCTTCATACGCCCTCCTTCTAGCCGCTTCGGCTCTGGATGCGGAACACTGGACGTCGAGCCTAGGTCAGCCCTATGCGTGCCCACCGACCAGCGTGGGGCCGAGGGTCCAACGAAAGATGAGGTCCGTGTGGAATTCGACGTGACGATCGAGATCCCCAAGGGGGCTCGCAACAAGTATGAGGTGGACCACGACACGGGTCGGATCCGGCTGGACCGGATGCTCTTCACGTCGATGGCCTACCCCTCCGATTACGGATACGTCGAGGACAGCCTCGGTGAGGACGGGGACCCACTGGACGCCCTGGTTCTGCTCGACGAGCCGACCTGGCCCGGCTGTCTCGTGCGGGCCCGGCCGATCGGCATGTTCCACATGCGCGACGAGGCCGGGGGCGACGACAAGATCTTGTGCATCCCCGCCGGGGACCCGCGCAAGAACCACATCCGCGACCTCGATGACATCAACGAGTTCGACCGGTTGGAGATCCAGCACTTCTTCGAGACCTACAAGGACCTCGAGCCGGGCAAGTCGGTCGAGGGTGCGCACTGGGCCGGCCGGGAGGAGGCCATCCGCTGCGTCGAGGAGGCGCTGGAGCGGGCCCAACTCGCCGGGATGACCACGGCCCGCTGGCGGATGCCGACCGCGGAGAGCCGTCCGCAGTCGATCCCGGCAGGGGTCCTGATGCCGCGCCAGGAGGACGAGGCGGCCGCTCGGCAGCGGGCACTGGGCGAGTTGGCAACCAAGGAGCGTCCGCTCAGCGACGCGTGATTCCAACCCGAGCCCAGCATCACCAGCACCAGCACCAGCACCTACACCAGCACCAACGCCAGCACCACCAGCACCAGCACCAGCAGCATCGCCAACACCTGCACCAACGCCGAACTGGGGGGAATCGGCCCTTCGGATAGCTCCTGAAGGGCCGATTCCCCCCAGTTCGAGGGTTCGCTTGGTTCTAGCCGGACGGTTCGCTTGGTTGGAACCGGGCGACGCGCTTGGTTAGAACCGGGCGACGTAGGGCAGCAGGTCGCGCATGAGATAGATGCTGTCGTAGCGGATGCCGGCGTTGCTGTTGAGCGCGTTGATCATCCGCCCGTTGCCGACGTAGATGCCGACATGGTGGTTCGTCGCGCCGGAGGCACCATAGAAGACGAGGTCACCTGGTCGCGCCTGGGACAGCGGGATCTTGGTGCCGAGGCCGTATTGCGCCTGGGAGCCGTGTGGCAGATAGATCCCGCTCTGCCGGAAGGCCATCATGACCAACCCGGAGCAGTCATACCCGTTCGGGCCCTCGCCGCCCCAGATATAGGCCTTGCCGACCTGGGCGGCGGCGAACGCGATGACGGCGTCCATGCCCCCTGTCCGGGCCTGCGCCGGAGCCGCAGCCTGCGCCGGAGCCGGAGCCGGAGCCGGAGCCGAAGCTGGTGCGGCGGCCTGGCGGGCTGCCTGCTGCGCGGCGGCGTTGGCCGCAGCCTCGTTCGCAGCGGCTTCGCGTGCGGCGGCCTGCGCGGCAGCCTTGGCGGCGGCATCCTGTGCGGCCTTGGCTGCTGCCTCGGCGCGAGCCTTGTCCTCGGCCGCCTTGCGAGCAGCTTCCTCAGCGGCGGCGACCTGAGCCAGCCCGTCCTGCCGGGCCTGCTCCACCGCGACCGAGGTCGAGCGGAGTTCGGCGAGCTTGGCGACCATGGCGGCCTGTTCGGTGCCGATCCTGGCCGCTGCGGCGGCTGAGTTTGCCGAGGCTGCCGCAGCGGCGCCCTTGGCTGCTTCGGCGCCGTCGGCCGCCTGCTGTCGCTGGGTCTGCGCGCGCTGCGCGAGCCGGTCGGCCTCGGTGGCGGCATTCGCGGCATCCGCAGCATCGGCCATCACCCGGCTGCGGGCATCGCTGATCGACTGCAGTGCGGACGCCCGGTCGGCGACCTGCTGCGGACCGCTGCTGGTCAGGTATGCCTCGACACCACCGAGGGACCCCTGCTCGGTGTACATCTGAGCGGCATACTGCCGCGCGGTGCGCTCAGCGACGTCCGCAGCAGCTCTGGTCGCATCCGCCTGCGCCCTGGCCTGCTCGGCGCGCGCGGTGCTCGCTTCCAGGGCGAGCCTGGCCTCGTTGAACGCCTCGGTAGCTGCGGACTCCTGGGCCTGCACCTGAGCGAGCCGGGTGTTGGCCTCCCGGTATGCCGCCTCGAGGCTCTCGACGGTGGCCGCCGCCGAGCCGGCTGCCGCCTTCGCCGCGTCGACCTCACCCTGACTGGGGAAGACGATGCCACCCGGGCCGGGCGTCGGGGCCGCGGCCGCGGTGGTGCCGACCCCGGCGAACAGACCCGCGGCAAGAGCGAGTGCGACACTGGCACGACGAGCCTGGGGCGAGCGGCCACGGCGGGTCACAGCATCTCGGCATGACCGTGCGGGCGACGAATTAGCCACGAGGGGACAGCCTCTCGAGGGGGGACTGGCAGGGGGCGAGAAGGAATCTAGACCGTCCGATTCCCTTGTGTCCCAGCCGTCCCGCTCGAAACATCCACCTCAGGAAATGACAGCAATGTCTTTTCGAAATGCCATCGATGTCTTTTTCCCGCTCGGTCCGCTGCTCGTCACACGATCGAACGCACCATCACACTTTGGTCACGTTTGTCACACGCGACAATTTCCGTCACTCTGGCACTGATGCACGCACTACCTCAGGCGCGCACCACCTCGTCGAGCCGGTAGCCCCGCAGCACGAGCAGACTCACCGCGACGCACACGGCCGGCACCACCGACATACCCACGGTGATCGCCCACAAGGCACTGCCCGGCTGGTGGACCGTGGAGTCCGCGGCACCCGACGCGGCGGTGCCCGACGCACCACCCCCGGAGACGTATCCGCCGGCCGACAGGATCGCCCCGTAGATGGCCGGCCCGAGAGCGAACCCGAGCAGCTCGAACCCGGTCCACGCGCCGGTGATCATCCCGATCCGGTTGCTCCCCGAGCGGGCGGCGTCCTCGGCGGCGATGTCAGGGAGCATGGCGAGCGGGAAGAGCTGGGTGCCGGCATAGCCGATTCCGACGATGCTGCACACGACCAGCACGGGCACCACCCCAGCCGCCCGCAGGATGAGCAGGGCGGCGAGCCCGGCGAGCAGGATGAGCGAAGCCAGCCGGTAGCCAGCCTTCTTGCCTGCGCGCACCCCGAACCGCTCCCACAGCGGGGTCACCAGCACGGCAAGTCCCACGAACGCGACGAACATGGCGGTGGACACGGTGGGATCCCCCAGGAGGTGGCGGGCGGCATACGCCACGCCGGCGAGCAGCATGCTTGTCGCGACCGCCTGGAGGACGAAGACCGTCAGCAGCGTGCGCAGGTGCGGGTTGCCGCCGACGAGGCGCAGTTGGTCGGCCAGGGTGCCGATCGCGGGCTCGTGCCGGGTCGTCGGTGCCGCCCGGGTGAGCCACCACACCCCGAGCACACCGACCGCGATGAGTGCGGCGACATACCAGCCCATCGCCCGGTAGCCCGCTGCCCCACCGACTGCCGCGACGACGAGTGGCGCAGTCGCCCCGGAGACGAGGATGGCGATGGTCAGCACGATGACCCGCCAGGACATCAGCCGGGTGCGCTCGGTGTAGTCGTCGGTGATCTCCGCGGCCATCGCCAGATAGGGCACCTGGAAGAAGGCGTATGCCGTCGCGCAGGCGAGGAACGCGACCAGCACCCAGGCGACCGCCAGACCGGGCGTCGTCGTCGGTCCGGAGAAGATGAGGCCGAAACACAGGGCCATCAATGTTCCGGCGCGGATGAGGAACGGTCGGCGGCTGCCCCCGGCGAGGACCTTGCGGTCGCTGACCCGACCGGCGACCGGGTTCCAGAAGAAGTCCCACGCCTTGGGCAGGAACACCACGAGCCCGGCCAGCGCCGCCCCGATCCCGATCACGTCGGTGAGATAGGGCAGCAGCAGCAGCCCGGGGACGGTCGCATAGGTCCCGGTGGCGACCCCGCCGCTGGCATACCCTCGCCGGACGGTCCCGGACAACGCTGTCATGGCGGCGAGGGTAGTGCCTGCCGGTCAGCTCAGGCGCAGGGTCTGGCGGTGACCCCCAGCTCGGTGGCGACCGTGCTGATCTGACGGGCCAGGTCGATGTCGCGGGTGGTGATGCCGCCGGCGTCGTGGCTGACCAGGGCGACGAGCACCTCGGGATAGGTCAGGGTGATGTCCGGGTGGTGGTTCGCCGCCTCGGCCGCGGCCCCGATCCGGTTGACGAACTCGAGCCCCCTCGCGAAGTTGCCGGTGCCGAAGCGGGCCTCGAGCTGACCCTCGGATTGCCGCCAGTCCGCCAGGTCGGCCGCCTGGATCTCGTCGATGCTGAGGATGCGCTTGTCGGTCATGACGTGGGTGTCCGCTCGTCGGTCGGGGATGTTCGGCCCGCGGGAGGTGCTGGCCTGCGTCGGTCCGCGGGAGGTGCTGGCCTGCGTCGATGTTATGCCGCCGACTCGCGCAGGACGTCTCACGTCAAGGATGCCGGGTGCAGCCGAAACCCCATCGCCCTCGCGACAGCGGCCAGGTCCCGGTCGGCAGCGAGCACTCTGGGCAAGCCGCTGCCGGTAAGGTCACCGGCAGGTGCGCGGCAGGACATGGCGAGCAGGATCGAGGGGTGAGAGCCGGTGGCGCTGGGCGCTGACCGCTGGGTCGAGATCTCCCCCTCCCAGTTCACCCACGAGGCCGAGGGCTTGCACCTCGTGCGCGATCTGCTCCCAGACCGCTCCCCCTTCCGCGCCTGGTCGAACTTCGAGTTCCGCGACTCCCGGGGCCGCTGGCACGAGGTCGACCTGCTCGTCCTGGGTCGCGGCCGGCTCCACCTGGTCGAGCTGAAGTACTACTCCGGCATCCTGCGCGGCAACGACTACCGATGGCTGCGCGACGGGCACCGCGCCGAGGACTCCCCGCTCCTGCTCGCCCGCCGCAAGGCGCAGTACCTCGCGACGAAGCTCCAGAACACCTTCGCGGACTGGGCCCGACGCAAGAACCTCGCCGTCCCCGACCCCCGCGAGGTCGTCCCGTTCATCCAGGAGTCGGTCTTCTTGCACCACCCCGCCCTGGTCTGCGATCTGCCTGGCAGCAGCGCGATCAACCTCTTCGGCCTCGATACGGCCACGCGGACGACGAATCTGCCCGGCATCGGCGAGCGCCTTCTCGAGGAGTCCCGCCACGAGGCGATCAGCCCGCGCAGCGAGCAGTATCTCGCCGCGATCATGGCCCAGGCCGGGCTCGTCCAGCGCCGCGAGCGGACCGCCGGGTCGTGGACGATCACCGACCAGGCACTCGCCTCCGGCCCGGACTGGCAGGAGTGGCTCGCCTTCCATGTCGTCGCTCAGCAGGAGCGCGCCCGGATCCGGTTCACCACCGTCCCCGAGGGTGCGCCGGTGAGCGAGCGCCAGCAGGTCGACCGCCGGCTCGAGCACGAGTTCCGGCTCATGTCCCGCCTGCAGCACGACGGCCTGCTCGTCCCACGCGACCTGGTCACCTCCGACGGGCTGGGCACCGGCCTGGTCTATGACGACGACGAGTCCTGGCAGCGCCTCGACCTGTGGCTGGCCGACCACGACGGTCGCCTGCCGCTGACCACCCAGCTGTCGATCATCCGGCAGATCGGCGAAGTGTTGCAGTATGCGCACGCCAACAAGGTGGTGCACCGTGCCCTCTCGCCGCATGGCATCTGGGTGCGGGACGTGCCGGGCACCCGCGGTGAGGTCAAGATCCGGGTCGGTGACTGGGGTGGTGCGGGTCTGGTCGACACCGGCACCAGCACTCGGGCCGCGCTCCCCGGGGTCACCGCCCTCCACGACGCCCAGCGTCCCCAGCGGGATGCCACGTGGCCGGCGGGATCAGCGCCATCCACGTCGGCGCAGCCGGGGCAGGGTGACGCCGAGGTGGAGCAGGCGCGCTGGGTCGAGTCCTTCCACGCGCCGGAGGGTCCGTGGAGCGCGACCGCGGACCGGATCCGGATCGACGTCTTCGGGTTCGGCGCGTTGGCCTTCTACGTCCTGACCGGCCGGGCCGCGGCATCCAGCCCGGCCGAGCTCGTCACCCGTCTGGCGGCCCAAGGTGGGCTCGATCTGGCTGTGGAGCTGCCGCAGATCTCCACCGAGCTGCGCGGCCTCGTGCTCGCCGCGACCGACCCGACTCCGACCCGGCGCACCGGCGACGTGCACACCGTCCTGACCCGCCTGGATGCCGCCGAGGCCGCCGCGACGCGCCCCGAGGAGGCTACGCTCGACCCGCTGGAGGCGACCCCCGGGGCCGTGATCGACGGCCGCTTCACCCTCGTCCGCCGCCTCGGGCAGGGGTCGACGGCGGTCGGGCTGCTCGTGAGCGACGCGAGCATCCCCGAGGGCGGCCCGAACCGGGTCCTCAAGGTCGCCCTGCACGACGACGCGGCCCGGCGACTGACCGCCGAGGCCGACACCCTGCGGATCCTGGACGACCCGCGCATCGTCACGCTCCTCGAGGGGCCTCTGACCGTCGGCGGCCGGCAGGCCCTGCTGCTCGAGAGCGCCGGGGAGCACACCCTCGCCCACGAGCTCGGGGCCCGCACCCGGCTCTCCCTCGACCTGCTCGAGCGCTACGGCACCGACCTGCTCGACGCGCTCGTCGCCCTCGACCGGGCCGGCATCGACCACCGCGACATCAAACCGGCCAACCTCGGGGTCCGCGAGGGCCGTGGCGGGCACGGCGGCACCCGGAGCCGGGCCAAGCATCTGGTCCTCTTCGACTTCTCGCTCACCGGCGCCGCAGCCTCGGCGACGAGCGCGGGCACCCCGCCCTATCTTGACCCCTTCCTCACCGATCCGACCGGTGCGCGTGGCCGCTTCGACTCGGCCGCCGAGCGGTATGCCGCCGCGGTCGTCCTCTTCGAGATGGCCACCGGCACGACCCCGGTCTACGGGGACGACCCGACCGCCCTTCCGGCGGCGATCCCGGACGAGGCGAGCATCGACCCGGCGAGTTTCGACGCCTCGCTCGCGCAGCCGCTGACGGCCTTCTTCACCAGGGCCCTGGCCCGGGATGCCGCCGCCCGCCACCACACCGCGGCGCAGATGGCGCAGGAGTGGGCGAGCGTCTTCACCACCGGTGCGACGACCTTGCCGGCCGAGACGGCGGACGTGCAGGCGCTGGCGGCGACGTTGACGACGCCGCTGGCCGAGTCGGGCCTGAGTGCCCGGGCCCTGTCGGCCCTCGAACCGGAGCACCTGGCCACGGTCGGCGACCTGCTCCGCGTCGACCAGGTGCGCATCTCCCGGTTGCGTGGGGTGGCCGACCGCACCCGCAAGGAGATCACCGGCCGGGCCAAGGCCTGGCGTCAACGCCTCGGGCATCCTGCGGCCCCGAAGGCTGCTGCGGACCGGTCGGCCGTCGCGGACACGATGGAAGCTGCCGCCCAGGCCCTCCTCGACGCCGCGGTGGCCACGGGTGTCGCCTCGCACGCCCAGGTGACCCGCGTCCTCCTCGGCTACGGCACGACCGTCGAGGCGATGGCCGCCCAGGCCCGGATCGCGGCATCCCTGCCCGACCCGGTGACCCCAGGCCGGCTGAGCCAGATCCTCGGTGAGCTCCAGGGCACCTGGGCGGGGGATGAGACGTGCCGGGCGATCCTCAACCGGCTCACCGGCGTTCTGGATGCCGCGGTCGCCGATGCTGGCGGGGTGCTCACGTCGCGTGAGGCCGCGGCGGCGATCAGCGGCACGTTCAGCGGAACGTTCACCGGTGAGCCGGGCACCGACGAGCGCCTGGCCGCCGGGCTGCTCCGGGTCGCGGTCGAGCGCCTGCGGGCCCAGCGCCGCGCCGACGAGTCCGCGCACGCCCCGATGTTCCTGCGCCGCCGCCGCGAGCGGGAGGTGCTGCTCGCTGCCGACCTCTCCCTCCTCGACCTCGCCGAGGCGCTCGGAGCCGAGGCCGACCGGCTGGTCGCTGCGGCCGGCCCGGCGGACCGGGCGATCGTCCCGGCCGTCCGCGCATCGGCCGCCCTGCGCACCCTCGTCGAGGCAGCCTGCGAGAACCCGCCGCAGCCGCCGCCGGCCCACCTGAGCGTCCTGCTCGCGGGCACCCGCCTGGCCCGGCTCGCCGCCGCGGCGAGCACGAGCGCGGCGGCAAGCGCGGCGGGCGACCTGCACCACCTCGATCTGAGCCCCCTCGTCGCCCTGGACAGAACCTTCGGGGAGTCACCGGACGGGACCTCCCTGGGCGCGGAGGAGATCCGCCGCCGAGTTGCGGTCCGCTTCCCCGCGCTCGCGGCTCTCCCCCGGCGGCCCCGGCTCGATGGGCTGCTTGTCGAGGCCGAGCTCGGGTTCGTCTTTGACGCGGACCGGCGGGTCTTCCACTCCCCGACCCGGCTCGGGGACACGACCGGGCTGGCCTCCCGGCACGTCACCCGCGACGCACACGCCGGGCCCGCCCCGACGACGAGCGACCTTGCCCTCGTCATGGACCAGTCGGTCGCGACCCGCTCCTTCCTCGCGTTCGGGGTGCCCGCCGACCGGCTCGAGGCGTTCGAGCGGGCCCTCGTCGAGCGGTTCGATGCGCACGTGGTCGACCTCACGGCAGTCCTCATCGACGCCCTGCGCGAGCGGGCGGCTGCACACGGCATACCGTGGGAGCGGGTGCAGGCCGCCGATGCCGCCGCCCCCGGCAGTCGGGACCAGCAGGGTCTGGGCGCTCTCGTGCGGGCATCCTGGGATGCCGTGACAGGCACGGTGCAGGAGGCCCTGGCCGCCGACGGTGGTGGCCCGGTGGCGCTCACCGAGGCCGCCCCGCTGGCCCGATACGGCAACCTCGCCCTGCTGACCCGGTGGAGCGACCTGAGCGTGCCGCGGGCGAAGGCGGTGTGGCTGGTCGTGCCGCAGCTGCACGCGAACCGGGGTGCCTTGGTGGACATGCAGCCGGTGCCGCTGGCCTCCCCGACCCAGTTCGTCCTGCTCGCCACCAGCCAGGTGGATTCGATGACGATGGCGACGGCGGAACCGTGACGATGGTGGAGGGCTGAGGTGCCGGTCACGAGTGAGTTGACTGCGGGGCTGCGCAAGGTGGTGTTGGCGTTGGAGGATGACCTGCGCGAGCGGGTGGAGTCCCAGCCGGGGGTGCTCGCGGCCTGGCGGGCCGATCACGGGGCGGCGCGGGCGCGGGAGCGGACGGCCTCGTCGTGGCAGGAGTGGCGTGATGACCGGGTGACCCAGGTGGCGGTGGCGTGGGTGCTGACGTGTGTGTTCGTCCGGTTCTGTGAGGACAATGAGCTGCTCGCGCCGGTGTGGTTCGCCGGGCCGGCGCATCGGCGTCGGGAGGCGGTGGATGCGGAGCTGGCGTTCGTGCGGGCCCATCCGGAGAGCACGGATCGGGAGTGGATCGGGCAGGCGATCGAGCATCTGGCCGCGGTGCCGGCGACGGCGGGCCTGGTCGGGGAGCATTCGCCGCTGTGGCTGGTCTCGCCGTCGGGGCAGGCGGCGCGGGAGCTGGTGGCGGCCTTTCGGGCGCGCACCGATGACGACGAGCTGGTGTGGGACTTCGCCGACCCGCAGCGCTCGACCCGCTTCCTGGGGGATTTGTACCAGGACTTGTCGGAGCATGCGAAGAAGACGTTCGCGCTGCTGCAGACGCCGGTGTTCGTCGAGGAGCTGATCCTCGATCAGACCTTGGAGCCTGCGTTGGCGCAGCGCGGTCTTGAGGGGTTCCGGCTCATTGACCCGACGTGCGGGTCGGGGCACTTCCTGCTCGGGGCGTTCGCGCGGCTGAGCGAGCGGTGGGCGCGGCAGGCGCCGGGCCTGAACTCGTGGCAGCGGGTGCAGCACGCCCTGGACGGGGTGTGTGGGGTGGACTTGAATCCGTTCGCGGTGGCGATCGCCCGCTTCCGGCTCATCGTCGC
>JBDIAO010000084.1:0-11300 GCA_039812375.1 Phycicoccus sp.
CGGCCTGCCCCCAGGTCCCCATGAAGGTCCCCACGGTGCAGTGAACCCGAACCAGCGGAGTAACCGGCGGGAGACCAGGGAGAACACCGGAGGCCGGCGCCGCCGCCGCCCCACCCGCTGGACCTACTGGCGCCGCAGGATCGTCGCACTTTTCGTGGTCGCCGGCCTGTGGTTCGCATGGTCCATCGGCGGAGCCCTGACCGCACCCGGCACGGACGGAGTTGCCGAGCGGGTCGCCCAGTGGGCTCGGATCCACAACTTCGGTTGGGCGATTACCGCTGCTGAGAAGGTGAAATACCAGCTCCACGACAAGCCCGCGACCGGCGGGCAGGTCTCTGGCATCCCGACCGTCGACGAGGCTTCCGCGCCCAAGGAACCCAGCGCGAAACCGTCGATCGCAGCTCCGCCCAAGGTGCCCACCAGCACTGCGCCGGGCAACCTCAGCCCGATCGCGGCCGGCTCCGTCGACGGTGAGGGCGTGTGGCAGCCGATGTATGACGTCAAGGGCGAGCACGCGGCATACGCGACCTACCTGCGCCCCGACGCCGAGCACACCAGCTATCTCGTCGGGCTGGTGTGGATGGACCCCAAACTCGTCTCGTTCCGGATCCACCCGGGCTACAACGTTCCCGGCGGCAGCGGCTGGGCCCAGGAGAACCAGGTCCCCAAGGACCTGCGCGCGAACGTGCTGGCCACCTTCAACAGCGGTTTCATGATGCAGGACGCCCGGGGCGGGATGTGGCAGCAGGGCAAGCAGGTCGGTGCGCTGACCCGGGGGGCGGCGAGCATGGTGGTCAACACTGACGGAACGTTCGACGTGCGCGCCTGGGAAGGCGGCGAGCCCGGCCCCGGGATCGACACCGTCCGGCAGAACCTGGTCCTCATGCTCGACGGCGGTGAGGTCACCCAGGCCGTGACGAACGCCTCCTACACCGCGCAGTGGGGCGCCACGATCGGCAATGCCGCTTTTGTCTGGCGCTCTGCGGTGGGTGTGCGCAACGACGGAACCGTGGTCTTCGTCGCCGGCCCGGCGATGAGTATCCGGTCGCTGGCCGAGGTGATGAAGCGCGCGGGGGTGGTGCGCGCCATGGAGCTTGACATCAACCCGTCCTGGACGAACTACATCACCTACACCCAGGACAACGGACAGACAACCCCGCACATGTTCCCCCAGGGCGCCCAGCCCAACCCGTGGCGCTACCTGACTCCCTCGACCCGGGACTTCGTCGGGGTCTACCCGCGTTCGTGACGGCTCAGGAGGTGGGCCCGGACGAGTCCTCGACCGGGGTTCCGCATCTGGCCGGAGCGGTCGCGATCACCCCCCTCGGTCGCGCCCGGGCGCTGCTGCGGGCAACGCGACCCCGCCAGTGGGCCAAGAATGTCCTGGTTCTGGCCGCACCGCTGCTCGGTGGGGTTCTGGAACGTCCGGAGCAGTTGCTGCGCGGGTTCGCGGCGATGGGGATCTTCATCCTCGCCTCGGCCGGGGTCTACCTCGTCAACGACCTGCTCGACGTCGAACTGGACCGGGCCCATCCGACCAAGCGCAACCGACCCATTGCCTCTGGCGCGCTACCGATCCCCCTCGCCCGCGCGTGCGCCACGCTCTTTGTCCTCGGAGCCCCCGCCCTGGCGGGACTGCTCACCTGGCGGCTCGCCGCGGTGGTCACGATCTATCTCGTCGCCTCGCTGCTGTACTGTGCCCGGCTCAAGGCGGAGCCGGTCATCGAGCTCGTCATCGTCGCCAGCGGCTTCTTGCTGCGCGCCATCGCTGGCGGTGTCGCCACCGGGATCCCCCTGTCGGACTGGTTCATCCTCACTGCCGGGTTTGGGTCGTTGTTCGTCGCGGCGGGCAAGCGGTATGCCGAACTGACCCGAGCCGACCAGGCAGCGGTCGCGCGCACACGGCCCGTCCTCGCCGGCTACACCCAGGGTTACCTGCGGTTCGTGTGGACCCTCTCGGCCGCCGCAGTTTCGCTTACCTACGCCCAGTGGGCGCTTTCACATACCGACCCGACGACCCGGGCGTGGAGCATTTTTTCCATCGTCCCCTTCCTCGTTGCTCTGTTGCGGTATGCCGTCATCGTCGACCGCGGGCAGGCCGGCGAACCCGAGGAGATCATCCTGCGCGATCGGCACCTGCTCGTCCTCGGCGCTGTGTGGGGTCTGACCCTCCTCGCCGCGGTGTACCGATGACCGCGAGCTGCGCTCAGCCCTCTGACCCCCTCTGACCCGCTCTGACCCGCAAGCTGCTCCAACATTGCCCGCTCTTATGCGCCTGCTCTCAGGCTCCCGATCCTCAGATGGGGAGCTTGCGAAAGACCGGCGTCGGCAAAGACCGGAGCCCCGCCATGACCCAGCGCATCGTGCCAGGAGCCCAGACGACCTCCCGACCCGTCCGCAGCCCCTCGTCGATGATGGCTGCCACGTCCTCGGGGTCCTGGGCGAGCGGGGCATCTGCTAGGCCCTGCGTCATCGGAGAGCGGACGAAGCCGGGCCGGACGACGAGGACCTGCACCCCGGCGGCAGCCACCGCCTGGGCCAGACCCCGATAGAAGGCATCAGCACCGACCTTGCTCGCGCCGTAGGCGAAGTTGCTGCGCCGCACCCGCTCCCCGGCGACCGTGGAGAGCAGGACGAGGGCACCATGGCCCTGGCTGCGCAGCCGGTTCGCAGCAAGCACCCCGTGCAAGACCGCTGCCCGGGTGTTGACGTCGATGAGGCGCACCGCGGCGCTCGGATCCTGCCAGGCCTGCTCCTGGTCCCCGAGCACCCCGAAGGCGACGAGGACGACGTCGACATCCGGGCGCTGCGCTGCGTAGATCGCGGCCATGACCTCCTGTTGTGCCACCGGGTCCGCTTCGACGTCAAGGTCGACAGGCTCGACGACGGCCCGCAGCGCGCGCAGATCCGCGGCCGCAGCGTCCCGCCGGGGCGAAGGCCGCGCAGCAAGGACCACCTCGAGGCCGGGATGGGCGCGCGCCCACCGGGACACCGTCGCCACCGCGATGGCCGAGGTGCCACCGAGCACGACGACACGCTGGAAAGATCCGAGTGCGTCCCTCACAACTGCAGCCTCCTTGCCAGGTCGGAACGGAACACGTGGTTGGGATCGGCGGCGTCGCGAACGGCCGCCCACGCGGGATACCGGGGATACATCGCCCGGAAGGTCTCCGGCGACATCCGGGAGTCCTTGGCCAGGTAGCCACGGCCTCCGGCCTCGATGACGAGCTCGTCGAGGCGGTTGAGCAGCGGCCCGAGGTCAGGCATCGTCGCCGGCACGTCGAGGGCGAGGGTCCACCCTGACATCGGGAAGGACAGCGGGGCGGCATTCTCCGGCCCAAAACGCTTCAGGACTGCGAGGAAGGAGGCTGCCCCTGCACTGGAGAATGCTTCGATGCAGGTGCCGATGGTGTCCTCATGGCCGTCCGGGACGACGATCTGGTACTGGATCAGCCCTCCCGATCCGTAGATGCGGTTCCAGTCAGCGACCCCGTCCAGGGGGTGGAAGAACGTGGTGATCGTCTGCAACTCCCCCTCCCGATTCGCGGGGGCCTTGCGGAACCACACCTCGTTGAACGCCCCGACGGAGTATTTGTTGAGCAGCCGGCCCGGGACGAAGGGAGGCGCCGAGAGGAGCACCCTCGGGTTGTAGCTGAGGGGGTTCTCGGCCTTCTTCTCGGGCAGCTCCGTGCGGGTGGCGAACCGTCCCCGGGTCAGCACTGAGCGACCCAGGTTCCCTCCCTTGGCCAGGCAGTCGACCCAGGCGACGGAGAACTCGTGGGCCGCGTCGTCGGCCATCGCGGTCAGGAGGGCATCGAGGTTGGCGCACCGCTGGGTGTCCACCAAGCACCAGGCGGTCTCGATGGCCGTCATCGCGATCTCCGCCCGCAACACGACTCCGGTCAGTCCCATCCCCCCCACGGTGGCCCAGAACAGCGTGTCGGCTGGGGTGAGAGTGGCGATCTCGCCGTTGGCCAGCAGCAGGTCCAGGCTGCGCACGTGGTGGCCGAAAGTGCCGCTGAGATGGTGGTTCTTGCCGTGGATGTCGGCACCGATGGCACCGCCGACGGTGACCTGGCGCGTGCCCGGAGTGACCGGCACGAACCAGCCCTGCGGGACGAACGTCCGCATCAAGGCGTCCAGGCTGATCCCGGCCTCGACCCGGATCACCCCGCTGCCCTCATCGACGTGGAGCACCCGCTCGCGCCGGGTCTGGTCGAGCACGACACCGCCGCCGTTCTGTGCGGCGTCGCCATAAGACCGGCCCATGCCCCGAGCGAGGACGCCACGCTCCCCCGCGGCGCGCACCATCTCCTGAAGCTCGTCGTCACTGACCGGTGTCTCCACGCGGGCAACCGTCGGAGCGGTCCGGCCCCATCCGCTCAGTGCTCGGCCCCATCCGTTCAGGGCTCGCTGGTCCCGCACCGTCTTATCCCTTCGCGATCATGGTGAACTCGTCGACCCCGAGGTGGCCGCCCACCCCGCGTACCGATATCCGGGGCGCGCCAGCCCGTGTGAGCACGGTGATCGACAGCGAGCGTTGGCTGTGCAAACCGCAGCTAGGCTCGCTCAGAAGAGGGTAGCGGCCACGTGTGCACCGGCTCGTTGGTGTTCATGTGTTCGTGATAGAGCCGGAGCATCTGGTGCAGAGCCGCCTGCCGGTCCATCCCCGACTCCTCGAGATGAGCGACCGTCTTGGATTGCCAGGTGGCGCCGTTGACCCGCTTGAGGCACCGCCCCTCGATGATGCCCAGGAAGCGGTCTCGCACCCTCGCGGATACTCCCCAGTCGGTCAGGCCTTCGTGGGCCAGCGGCAGCAGGTGTCGCAAGACGAGCTCGTCGGCACGGACCTCGCCTGAGCCCGGCCAGTAGAGCCGTGCCTCGATGCCTTCCTTGGCGGCGATGGAGAAGTTGTCAGCGCACGCTGGGAAGCTCATCCCCGACCACACCGGCCGATCCTGGCTGGCCAGCGCCCGGATGGCCCCGTAGTAGAAGGCCGCGTTGGCCAGGGTGTCAGCGATGGTCGGCCCGGCAGGCAGGACACGATTCTCCACCCGCAGGTGCGGCTTGCCCCGGACCACGTCGTAGATCGGGCGGTTCCACCGGTAGACCGTGCCGTTATGTAGGCGTAGCTCGGCTAGCTCAGGGGCGACTCCCGCCTCGAGCTTGGCCATCGGGTCCTCGTCCGTGCACTCGGCGAGCAGTGCCGGGAAGTAGTCGACGTTCTCCTCGAAGAGGTCGAAGATCGAGGTGATCCACCGCTCTCCGAAGAACACTCGGGGCCGGACACCCTGGTTGCGGAACTCGACCGGGCGGGTGTCGGTGGCCTGCTTGAACAGCTCGATCCGGGTCTCGGCGTGTAGCCGTTTGCCGAAGAAGAAGGGGCTGTTAGCCGCCAAGGCCACCTGCGGGGCACTGAGCACCTGGGCGGCGTTCCAGTGGTCGGCGAAAGTGGCCGGCTCCACCTGGATGTGCAGCTGGACGCTGGTGCACGCCGACTCGGGGGCGATCGAGTCCCAGTACCGGGCCACTCGCTCGCCGGTCGGCCCGGTGATGTCGAGATAGATGTCCTCCCCCCGCGCCGAGAAGATGGAGTCGTTGAGGGCGGCATACCGGGTGTTCTCGCTGATCCAGTCCCCGGCATAGTGCTCCGGCATGATGGTCGGCAGGATCCCGATCGCGATGATCCGCGACCCGACCCGTTGCGCGGCCTCGTCGGCAGCATTGAGCGAGGCGCGCAGTTCCTGTTCGAGCTCGAGGGCGGAGTCGCCAGGCAGCGGGCGAGGCGTGACGTTGAGTTCGATGTTGTATTGCGCCAGCTCGGTCTGGTAGCCGGGGTCTGCGATCTCCTTGAGGACCTCGGCGTTGTGGAAGTGCGGATTCCACGCATCGTCGACGAGGTTGAGCTCGATCTCCAGCCCGGTCATCGGCTTGTCGAACTCGAAGGAACTCTGCGAGAGCATGAGCTCGAAGACGTCGAGGTTCTGCCGCACCTTCTCCCGGTACCGCTGGCGTTGCTCGCGGGTATAGGTCTGTGCGTTCACCTCTGCGCCCATAGAGCGACCCAACCACATCCGCAGCCTTCGGGAAAGCGGAAACCACGTGTCGCCCTCGAGGTCAGCGTGCAGTGGCCCCGGGTACCGCCGCGACTCAGATGCGTATGCCGAGCACAGCGTCCAGGGTGCGCGCCATCAGGCCGCAGGCGGCCGGGTCGAGAACGCCCGTGTCGGCGCCCCCGGCGGGCGCCGACAGCGCCCGTTGGGCCCAGTTGTCGACCAGGGCCAGTGCCCTCGGGGTGTCGAGGTCGTCCGCGAGAGCGGCCCGTACCGCGTCGATGGTGGGCTCGGCTGCTGGAGCCTCGTTGAGCGAGAGGGCCTCCCGCCAGGTACCCAGCCGCCGCTGCGCCGCGACGAGGTCCGCCGGCGTGTACTCCCAGTCACTGCGGTAGTGATGACCGAGCAACACCATCCGGACGGCCATCGGCTCCACCGCGGCCTCACGCAGCCGCGAGACGAAAACGAGGTTGCCGCGGCTCTTGCTCATCTTGTGGCCCTGGTAACCGACCATCCCGGCGTGCACGTAGAGCCGGGCGAACACCCCGGACGCCTGGGCGCTGCTCATCTCATGATGCGGGAACACCAGGTCCGCTCCTCCCCCCTGGACGTCGAAGGGCAGCCCGAGGCTCTGCGCTGCGATGGCGGTGCACTCGACGTGCCACCCGGGCCGCCCCGGGGGCAGGCCACCCGCGTTCCAGGCCGGCTCATCGGGACGCTGGGCGTGCCACAGGAGCGGGTCGAGCGGATCCCGCTTCCCGGCCCGCTCCGGGTCTCCCCCTCGCTCCGAGAAGACCGCCAGCATCTGCTCCCGCGTCCATCCCGAGATCGAGCCGAAGGAGGGCACCGAAGCCAGGTCCAGGTAGATGTCCTCACCCGGGCCGTCAGCCACCGGGAGGTTGTAGGTCAGGCCGGCCGAGACGAGCTCGCGGACCTTCGCAGCGATGACCGGCATGGCCTCGCGCACCCCGACCCACTGCCGGGGTGGCAGGACAGCCAGGAATGCCATGTCCTCGCGGAACAAGGCGATCTCCCGGTCGGCCAGGTCAGCCCAGTCGATACCGTCTCGCTGGGCCCGCTCGAAGAGTGGCTCGTCGACGTCGGTGATGTTCTGGACGTAGTCGACGTCCACTCCGGCATCTTGGAGCACCCGGACGAGCAGGTCGAAGGCGACATAGGTGAACGCGTGCCCGAGGTGGGTCGCGTCGTAGGGGGTGATCCCGCAGACATAGAGCCGCACGCTTGGCCCGGTGGCCACCGCCCGTCGTTGCCCACTCGCCGTGTCATGGATACGCAGCGGAGGTCCTGCACCAGGAACCGCAGGCAGGGAGGGCATCGGCCAGGTGATCACGACGTCCAAGCCTACGGCGCAGCACTCACATCGCGGGCCACGGGATCGCCGGCCAGTTGGGCGCGGGGACCGGATACCGACGGGTGCGCCGCAATCGGCGGATCCGGGCATTGAGGGCATCGACCTCGGAAGGCTCGAGCAGCGCACCGAGCTCGTCGGCCAGGCCCGTGCCCCTCAGCGCCCCGGTGAGGGTCTCCAGGTGGCCCAGGTCGGCGTCGCTGAGGGGGTCACCTGCCCAGCCCCACAGCACGGTGCGCAACTTGGGCTGAGAGCCCAGGCTGACACCGTGGTCGAACCCGCGCAGACCCTGCGGCCCGATCCCGAGATGCCCCCCCTTGCGGTCCGAGTTGTTCAGGACCGCGTCCAGGAGGACAGCGGAGCGGACCTCGGGGGTATCGGCGTGCGCGAGGCAGACGGCCCGCCCGCCCTCCTCATGGCCCCGCAGCACCTCGAGCCACCCACGTGGAACCTCGTCCTGGGCGCAGACGGTGACCACACCGGGCAGGGGTGTCCCGGGCTCGCCGATCCACAGCTGGAGCGAGCCCAGTCCCCACGGACCCTCACGCAGGACGGTCGGGGGGACCAGGGACAGCCCCATACCCGCGCAGACCAGGTATGCCGCCCGTTCCCGGCGGGCGAGGGTGCCGGGCGGGTAGTCCCACAACGGCCGCTCCAAGGTGATGGGCTTGTGGATCGCGTACGCGCCGTCAGCCTCCATGAGGACGGCTTGGTTCGAGGAAGCGACGAGCCGCCCGATCACCCGCAGCGGCGCGCGCAGGAGGTGCTCCTCGAGTTCAGCGTCGGTAGCCGTTGGCACGCGGGCAGATGTGGCCGGAGGGATCGAGGGGCTGCCCGCACAGCGGACATGGTGGCCGACCCGCAGCGATGAGGGACTGGGAGCGCCTGGCGAACTCGGCGGCCACGGGCGGGGTCAGCATGACCCGCATGCTCGCCATGGCGGCGTCCTGGTCGGCCGGGTCCCGGTCGTGGGCCTCGATGATGACGAGTCGCCGGGCCGGGTCCCACGCGAGAGCAAGGGTGCTCACCCGGAACTCGTCCTCGATGGGGGCGTCCAGAGTGGCGTTGTCGACGAGTTCAGCGGGAGCCTCCGCAGAAAGGCCGGCTGCCACCAGCAGGTCCTTCACCCGCTCGGCGAGGACGGCGAGTTGCTCCTTCTCCATGGACACCGACATCAGGCGAGCGCCGGCGCGGGCCTGGAGAAAGAAGGTCCGCTGACCCGGTGGGCCCACGCTGCCGGAGACGAACCGCTCCGGCAGGTCGAACTCGGCAACGCCCATGGATGCGACTCTAGCCGCGTGCCGCCCGCAGAGCCGCCAGGGCCTCGGCGGTGACCCCCCAGGGCAACTCGAGCCGGTGCCTGGACATGAGGTCGTCGTCGGCGAGCAGCGCCAGGGTCTGGCCGTCTGCGACGACGACACCTCCGGAGAGAACCACGGACCGTTCGCACAGCTGGGCCGCATACGGCAGGTCATGAGTGACCATGAGCATCGTCAACGGCAAGGCCTGGAGAATCTCCGCGAGCTCGCGGCGCGAAGACGGGTCGAGGTTGGACGAGGGTTCGTCCAGGACCAGAATGTCCGGGCTCATCGCGAGCACCGTGGCAACCGCGACCCGCCGCCGCTGCCCGAAGGACAGGTGGTGAGGCGCCCGGTCGACCAGATCAAGGACATCCACGGCCCGCAGAGCATCCTCGACCGCGACATCGAGCTCGTCGCCGCTCAGACCGAGGTTGCGCGGGCCGAACGCCACGTCGTCACGCACTGTGGGCATGAAGAGCTGGTCGTCGGGGTCCTGGAAAACGATGCCGACTCGGCGGCGCACCTCCGCCAGGTTGTCCTTGGTCACTTCCAGTCCGCCGACCTGGACCGTTCCCGCGCCCGGAGTGAGGATGCCGTTGAGGTGAAGCACGAGGGTGGTCTTGCCAGCACCGTTCGGACCGAGCAGGGCCACCCGCTCCCCCTCGTGGATGTGCAGATCGACTCCGAAGAGACTCTGGTGGCCGCCGGGATAGGCGTGCGCGACACCGCGCAACTCGATGACTGGGGTGCTCATGTCAGGACCGGGGTACTCATGCCAGCCGGACCCCAGCAGCCAAGGTGGCGGCCAGTATGGCCGGCGTCAGGGCCAAGGCCCACTGTGCTGGCTGGGCGACCGCTCGGTCCTCGAGCGTAAAGGCGCCGGTGTAGCCCCGGCTGAGCATCGCGAGGTGCACCCGCTCCCCCCGCTCGTAGCTGCGGACGAAGAGGGCGCCGATGCCGTTGGCGAGCACTGGCCAGCCACGCACCGATCTGGAGTTGAACCCGCGGGAGGCCTGGGCCACGCGCATCCGGCGCAGTTCGTCGGTGACGATGCTCGTGTAGCGGATCATGAAGGCGAGTACAGCGACGAGCAGGCCGGGCACTTTCAGCCGCTGCATGGCCTCGACAAAGTCACGGGAGGTCGTCGTCACCGCGAAGGCCACCCCGCACAGGACACCGATCGTCCCCTTGGCAGCCAGCGTCCACGCCCCGGTCAGCCCGGGTAGCGACAGCGCGAACGGGCCGACCTGGGTGCGTTCTCCCATCGCGACGAACGGGAGCGCCAGGGCGAAGACGAGGAAGGGGATCTCGACACTGAGGCGGGGTAGGAGTTGCCGCGCAGGCACGCCGGTCGAGGCCAGGATGGCCACCGCGAGGAGCAACAGCAGGCCCAGTGGGATAAACGCCGGACCCGGCACGGCGACGACCCCGAACACGAAGAGGACGAGCCCGACGAGCTTGGCCGTCGCCGGGAGCCGGTGCAGGGGCGAGTCCCCCTCGATATGCAGGTGCTCGCTGTGGCCGGATCCCACGCCGCTCAGTCCGAATGGACGCTGCGCTCGGCGCGGGCGCTCCGACGGAGCACACGCACCAGCACGGCCATGACGACGCCGACGACGACGACGCCGAGGATCCCGGCCAAGCCCCCGGAGATGGCGCCATCACCCAGACCGCTGACCGCGTAGCCAGCCAGCGGCGAGCCGTCGGACACGTGCGGTCCGGCGGCGTCGGCGAAGCCGAGTGTGTGTGCGACGGACTCGAGTCCGTCAGGGTGCGAAGAAGCCCAGGCGGAGACGACTCCGGCCAGGACTAGGCACACCGCGGCGCCTGTGATCAGCACAGCACGCAGAGACGGGCGGCTCACCGGGTCACCTCCACAGCGCGGATCTCCAGCGTCGTCTCAGGCAGGACATCTCGGGCCCCTCGGACAAGGTCGGGGCGGGCCGCGACGAGGCTGGACACGGCCAGGAAGGTAATGACTGCCTCCCCGATCCCGATGAGCGCATGCCAACCCACCATCGCCGAGGCGAGAGTGCCGAGCGGGATAGCGACAGCGCCGCCCACGGCATACAGCGCAGTGAAGGCGAGCGCGGCGACCGGGACCGAGACGAACGCACCACCAGCCGCCGCCACCGGCACCGAGGCGAGCCGCTTGGGCAGCACCCGTCGCAGGACGCGGAAGGCGAACCACCCGCTCCAGACTCCGACGACAGCCATGATCAGGACGTTGGTGCCGAGGGCGGTCATGCCTCCGTCGGCGAAGAGCAGGCCCTGGACGAGCAGGACGACAGTCAGGCATAAGGTCGCCGTCCACGGCCCGACCAGGACCGCTGCAAGCGCGCCACCGAGCAGATGGCCCGAGGTGCCCGCGCCGACCGGGAAGTTGAGCATCTGCGCGGCGAAGACGAAGACGGCGACGAGCCCAGCCACCGGGGCCACCCGTTCGTCGAGTTCACGCTTGGCGTGACGCAGGGCGATGGCGACGAAGCCGGCGCTCACCACACCGGTTGCGATCGACGTTGGCACGTCGAGAAAGCCGTCGGGGACATGCATGACAGCAACTCCTGGTTCCGATGC
>JBDIAO010000085.1:0-11216 GCA_039812375.1 Phycicoccus sp.
CACGACGCGCACCGAACAGTGCGGCATAGAACTCGACCTTCTCCTGCGAGGCCGAGCGCGCATCCACCGAACCGGGCGCCTTATCGAACCATGCCGTCTGCGTGCCGAGCGCGGGCGCGGCCTCGGCTTCGGTCAGCTTGAGGAGCTTGCGCAAGCGCGCGTTCTCGACGCGCAGGCTCTCCAGCTCTCTTTGCAGGTCGCTCACCAGGTCAATCCTGCCTGGTGGATCTACTGGAAAGAGCTACTGGAAAATCAGCTTTCCAGTAGCTCAACGCAGCGTCCAAGAGGCGCGCGGGTCCTTGGGGCCCTGTCCATCCCAGTCGACTAGTCCGTAGCTCCTGAGCATCTGGAGATGGCGAGCTGCGGTCGGGCGTGTCACACCGGCTAGCTCGGCCACCTGGCCCGTGCTCAGCGGGCGAGCCTCCAGCCTCAGCACGTCGAGAATCTGCCGGGCGGACTTCGTCAGACTAGCCCGCACGCCCTCGTCGAGCGCATCGGCTGAGGACAAGACCAGCCGCACCGAGCCGCTGCCCTGGGAATAGATCGGATCGGTCAGGCCGAGGGATCGCATCTCGGTGAAGATCCGCTTGATGCCCTCGCCGAGTTCGCGGGCGATACCGAGGTCCGAGCAGACCCGCACGATACGCGGATTCCGCGCGTAGCGGCTGATCGACAACGGCTTGCCCGGGTCGGCCAGGCCGGGGAACCGGCCGGGGTTCTCGATCTCGATCCGGTTCGGGAAGATCTCGACGCGCACATGGTCGCCAGACATGGAGTAGGAGCGGTGGAGGACTGCGTTGACGAGTCCCTCGAGCCAGACATCACGCGGAATGATGGGTCGCGCCTCAAACCGCCCGCTCGGCGCCAAGGCCTGGACCTTTGGCACCCACTCCTCGATCGCATCGGCCGCTTTGGTGATCTGCTCGGGGATCGAGCCCTCGCAACGAACGTCGCCGCCTTCGTACAGCGTCATCCCGGCGCCGGTTCCGCGATTCGTGTCGGCGTATCTCAGCACCCGCACCACCGCGCTCGGGAACAGCGTCTGCGGCCGTGTGGCGAAGAGCAGCCACCCGGCGACAGTGAGGCGACCATCGCGGGTGAGCAGATCGCGAGCTGCCAGCATGCCTTCGGGGGTCCGCGATCCGATGCACTTCTGGTACGCGGTCACCTGTTCCTTGTCGAGTTCAGCGGCGTCGGCTTCGACGGCGGTTCCGTCGAAGGGTGCACTACCTCGGTCGTACTCCAACTCGCGGCGCTGGGCGTAACCGAGTTTGCGCGACTCGTCGCCGACTCGCAGGTAGACGTCGCCCTTGGTGGTCTCGTGGACGTGTTCGCCCGGGTCGATGCGCAGTACGAGCACGACGCGACCGTCGTCTGTGGACAGTTCGGTTGCGGTGCAGCGCACGACGGGCGTGGTGAAGTCCTGTGCGGTCTGTCGGAGCGCGGTGAGGTGCGGGGCAGCCACTCCGGCGACTGCCCCGTCGTGGACGCCGACGACGACGTAGCCGCCCTCGGCGTTTGCCATCGCCACCAGCGGGACTGCCAGGTCGCGGGCAGTGATCCGTCCTGCCTTGCGCTCGAACCACTGATCCTCGGGCAGGCTGACCAGGTGCTCAGCGGCCTCGTTTGAAGGCAGTGCGAGCACACGATCGACCTCACCCGGATGCATCGCGCTACTGTAACATTTTTCCAGTATTTTGTAGGAGCTCCGAGCCGCCGCGCTCCCGCGGTGACCTACCCCCGGCGCCCACGCGATCACCACCGACAGCCCACCCCACACAGCCATCCCCGGCCCCCACAGCATCAACCTCGCCGGACCCGTCCGTCCGTGCACCGCCACCACCCTCGTCTGGCCCAACCCGACCTCAACCCACGGTGGCGCGGTGAGCCACAACCAGGCCACAAGCACCCGAACCCAAGGGTCGGCATGGGTGCGCCAAGGGGACCTTCGGCAGCGCGGAACGCCACCCCTCGCGGCATCCCGCAGGATGCGCAAGCTGGACACGCGGGTTCGATTCCCGTCATCGGCTCCACGGACTTCGCCATCTCCCTGGGCTGGCTGATCTGGCCTGCCCGTTTCGGCCGTCTCACCGACGGAGCTCTCGCCTGCCCGTCTCGTCTCGATGAGACGGGCGCCGCGGCGACAGAGTCCGTTGAACTGCTGGCGACCCTCGTTCGTGCGGTCGCCGGTTGCGCTGCCCGTCCACACTGATGTCAGTTATGGTCGACACATGCTCGTGGTCATCCGTACCGATGAGTTCGAGCGATAGATCACCAAACTGAGAGACCAGCGGGGAAAGCTCCGCATCCTCCAGCGGGTCGACCGCCTGGCTCACGGCAACCCGGGCGACGCCAGACCGATCGGCAGAGGACTGTCGGAATTGCGCCTCGATGTCGGCCCGGGCTACCGGGTCTACTACCTACTGGACGGCAACACCCTGATCCTCCTGCTCTGCGGCGGCGACAAATCTTCACAGCAGAGGGACATCGACAGAGCACACGAGCTCGCCGACGAGTGGCAGGCCGACAAGAAGGCAGCAGAGGACCCAGACAAGGACGGCACGTGATGGACCTGAATGAGAAGTACAAGAGGTTCGACGCAGCGGACTACCCGAAGAACCTTGACGACGTCGCCGGCTTCCTGGAGATCGCCCTCGAAGACTCCGTCGAGGACCCCACTGCGCTCCCCCGCGCCCTCGGCGTGATCGCGCGCTCTCAGAACATGAGCGAACTTGCGCGCCGCGTCGGCATGAGCCGTGATGGTCTGTACAAGGCGCTTTCCGCCGACGGCAACCCGACGTGGTCGACGATCCTCAAGGTCACCAAGGCCCTCGGCCTGCGCTTTGAGTTGCACTCGGTCGCGTGACCAACGAGGCCATCCGCCAAGCGGTGCACGAGACGGTTGCGTGGACCTGCGGCAGTTGAGTCCGTGGGGTTGGTGTACGACGGCCCGGGATGATCGTGGCCCACGTGGAGGTGGACGCGGTCACGGCGAGTGCACACTCACTGACCGACCGGCGGGCGCTGGTCCCAGGCCTATTGCGGATGCCGGCCCCGCCCCCAAGAGCACAGCGAGGGTCAAGGCATCTATGCTGCAACACATGCAGCGTGTATACGGTTGTGTTGCATCGTGTCATGCGGCAGAATATGCGGCATGAGTGAGGTGCGAGATGTCGTCCGAAAGTCCTTGCCGCTGACGGCGTCGGATGTTCGAGACCTGGCCTTCATGCGCGACTCCAGTGAGTACCGTCGCGCTCTGCACGAGATGACCGGAGTCGAGATCGATGAGGGTACGAGCGAAGCGGCATACCTGCATGCCGTGCTCGATGTGGGGCTGAAGGCGCTGCGCGAACACGCCGAAGACAGCGGCTACGCTGCCATTGCCGCCGAGCAGGGTGAGGCGAGCGCGCGTCGCCGCACCGCGCGTCGCCGCGTTCCAGCTTGGGCGAACGAGTGACCTGGCCCCTGGCACGCGGACAAGTCGTGCGCGCCGACATCGGGCTGTCCGAGCCCAAACTGTTCGTGGTCGTTTCCAACAACCGTCGCAACAGGAACCTCGGCCAGGTGCTGGCCGCACGGCTGACCACCACGGCCAAGCCACCGATTCCCAGCATCGTGGCACTGTCCCACGAGGACCAACTCACCGGTAGCGTCGGGTGCGATGACATCGTCGAGATCTATCAAGACGAAGTCCGGGGCGTCGTCGGGGCCCTCTCGCAAGCGTCGATGAGGGCCGTGAACGATGGGCTGCGTGCTGCGCTGGACCTCCCCTGATTGGCTCCGCACCAACGACCGCGTTACACCTCTATCGGGACTCAACTTCACGGCGATCTTGACGATCCCGATGATCACCCCGGCGATGCACATCTCGTCGGTGTCCGAGGCCGGGCCCTCCGCCGGGCGCGAGTCATCGCCAGCCGCGACCATCCAGGGGTCCAGTCCCTGTGACGACCCCATCACACGATCGCGCGATCCTGGACACCAGCGCGGTCATCCGCCTGGGGGAGGTCGACCCTCGGCGCCTGGCCACCGAGTCCGTGATCACGACCGTGACCTTGACGGAACTGAGCGTCGGGCCTCTCGTTGCCGCCACCGCTGGCGAACGAGCCGCCCGACAGCGGCATCTCCAACAGGCCGAGACGGACTTCGGTGAGCCGCTGCCCTTCGACGCGGAGGCCGCTCGGGCCTTCGGCGCCATCGCCACATCGCTTCGCACGGCAGGGCAGAAGCCTCGAGCTCGCGCCTTCGACGCCATGATCGCCGCGATCGCCGCGAGCCGGGAACTGCCCATCTACACCTTCAACCCCAGGGACTTCACCGCGACCGGGGTGGAGTTGATCGACCTCGAGGAACCAGGCGCACATCCCACCTCCTGATCGACGTCGCCGCCGACCCCAAGTGGACCTGCTGCGACAAGGGGCGCGGCGCCGTGACGACGAAGTTCATCGCGTTCGTGACGCTCGAGGGTCCCGTGCTCTCCGATCACCTCGATCGACCGGGCCAGCAGGCGCGGAGCCTGGAAGGTGATGACGACCCCGATGAGGACCAAGAGGCCGCCGAGCAGTTCGGGCAGGATGGGCAGTTCGCCGAGCCACACCCAGGCGATGACCACGGCGACCGGCGGCACGAGGTAGAGCAGAGAGGTCGAGAGGGCGACCGGCATCCGGGCCACGGCATACGCCCACAGGACGAACCCGAGCGCGGAGGGCAGCAACCCGAGGTATGCCGCGGCGAGCCACGGGCCGAGGCCGGCGCCCCGCAGTCCGTCCAGGTCGAAGGGCACGAACGGCAGGGTCATCACCGTGCCGGCGACCATCGCGTAGCAGGCCACCTCGAGGCTCGTGTACCTGAGCTGCAGCGGGCGCTGGAGCGGGTGGTAGATGCCCTGCACAACCATCGCGGCAACGACGACCCAGATCGACGCCGACAACGAGACCCCCGATCGGGCGAAGCAGACGAGAACGACCCCGCCGAGTGCAATGGCGCTCCCGAGGACCGTGACGGCCGTGATGCGCTCGCGGAAGAGCAGACGCGCGACCCCGACCGAGACCAGGGGTGCAGCCGCGACGATGATGCTCGCGGTGCCCGCCGGCACGGACAGCTCCCCCCAGTTCAGCAGCAACTGGTAGGCCGTCATCCCGAAGAAGCCGCACGCCGCGATCCACCCCAGGTCGCGCCGCCGCGGCAGGCGGGCCCCGGCGAAGGCCGCGAACGCGAGCAACGCCACGGAGGCCACCGCGAGCCTGGCGAAGGACAGGGCGATGACACCCATCCTCGGTGCGGCGACCTGGATCGCCGGGAAGGCCGACGCCCAGAGCACGACGACGGCGACACCTGCGAGCAACGCACGATCCGGTTTCACACCCCCATGGTGGCGGCCTCCGCACATCAATACAACTGAATAGTTCTTATCTATTCCCTCAGTAACGCTGACTGTATGCTGGCCGCGTGATCGACGTCAGGAAGCTGCGGATGCTCTCCGCGCTGGACCAGCTCGGCACGATTGCTGCCGTCGCGCAGCAGCTCCACCTCACCGCACCCGGGGTGTCCATGCAGCTCGCGAAGCTCGAGAGGGAGCTCGGGGTGACCCTGACCGAGCGCCGGGGCCGGCGGGTCGCCCTCACCCCCGCGGGTTCGGTCCTCGCCGCGCACGGCCGCGACATCCTCGACCGCCTCTCGCTGGCCGAGTACGAGCTCGACGCGCTGCGATCGGGGTCGATCGGCCACTATGCGCTCACCGCCTTCCCCTCGGCAGCGCGCACCTTCGTCGCCGACACCTTCCGGCAACTCCTCGGCACCGAGGGTTGCGGACTCGAGCTCACCCTGACCACCCTCGAACCCGAGCCCGCCCTCGACGCGCTCACCGCGGGGGCCGTCGACGTCGCGGTCATCCACTCCTACTCGAACACCCCCCGTGACCTGCCCGGCGGCATCGTCGCCGATCCGATCGGCAGCGAGCCGGTCTGGCTCGCGGTGCGCGCGCTCGAGCGCCGCCCGACGCCGGACCACACCCCGGCACGCGGCACCACCGACCTGCGCGAGTTCGCCGGCGCGCCGTGGATCACTCCGACCCCGGGCGTGACGTGCCACGACATGGTGGAGCGCGCCTGCGGGGTCGCCGGCTTCCGCCCCCGCGTCGTCGCGGAGACGATGGACTTCGCCGTGCAGCTCGAACTCGTCGCGGCCGGGGTCGGGGTCGCTCTCGTCCCCTTCCTCACCATCGATCAGGTCCCCGAGGGCGTCGAACTCCTCGAACTGTCCGCTCCGGTGGCGCGGTCCGTCCTGCTCGCGGTGCGCGAACCCAGTCGGGCCGATCCCGGCATCCGGAATCTGCGAGGCCTCATCATGGATGCCGCGACCGCCCGCCTGTGCGCCGCACACCGCTGATCGGGGTCACTCCCAGCCCCAGCCCCGGCCCCGGCCCCAGCCCCGGCCACGGCCGATAGGCGGGTCGCCGCGTTCGACTCCACGCGCGGAGGGCTCACCCCCGGTATGGCGCTCACCCCCGGTATGGCGCACGCGATCGGCCTGAGCGACCGGATGGGAGCCCGCTGCGCGCGACCGCGAGTGGGGCATCCTCGCCGGCTCGTCAGCCAAGACCGGCGCATGAGGCGAGGAAGCGGGAGAATCGACCATGACCGCGAACGACCACACAGTCGTCACACACCGGATCGGCGAGGGCCAGGACGCCATCACCTACGACATCCGCGGCGACCTCACCACCGCAAGCATCGAACGGCCTGCGCTGTTCCTCTTCGGGGCGCCGATGGACGCCACCGGCTTCCACCAACTCGCTGCGCACTTCACCGACCGGCCCGTAGTCACCTACGACCCGCGGGGCGCTGGCCGCAACTCAGTAGGAACCGGGGACATCACCGCCGCGCAGCACGCGGCGGACCTGCACCGGGTCATCACCGCACTGGGGGTCGGCGCAGTCGATGTTCTTGCTAGCAGCGGCGGCGCCGTGAACCTCCTCGCCCTCGCCGCCATACACCCCGAAGACGTCCACATGGTGGTGGCGCACGAGCCGCCGACCGCGTCCCATCTATCCGACCGGGACGCCATCCTCGACGTCGTCACCGACCTCAAGCGAACCTACAGCGAACAGGGGAGCGGCGCCGCGATGGCGAAGTTCATCGCGTTTGTGATGTTCGAGGGTCCCGTGCCTCCCGACTACCTCGACCGGCCGGCCCCGGACCCGGCCCTGTTCGGGATGTCCGCGGAGGACGACGGCACCCGCACCAACCCGTTGTTCCGCAACATGCCCTCGATCATCGCCGACCCGCCGGACCTCGACGCGCTGCGCCGGCTCGGCGACCGGCTCGTGATCGGCGCCGGGCTCACCTCGGGCGAGACGATGCCCGCTCGCGCAGCTCGAGCACTCACTGCCGAGGTCGGCATCCCGGTAACCGACTTCCCCAGCCACCACGGCGGCTTCATGGACCAGCCGGGGCAGCCCGGGGACCCTGCCGGTTTCGCCGCAAGACTCCGGGCACTGCTGGGTTGACGGGTACCGTCGCACGGGCAAGCCGTTGGGTGGGATCCTCCCGCCGGGAGGACCAGGCACCCTCGACTGTCCATCGCAGGGCAGGTAGCGTCGAGCAGGGTTCCCTCCGGTCCCGCCAGCCAGGCCCGCCCGGTTCGAGAGCCGACGGCATTCCTCGTGCCCGCATCGTCCTTCGGAGGCGACATGCCAGCTCTGGACTCCGCCCCGCCGACCGGACCTGGGTGCGACGGCGACGGGCTGTTGCGCCTGATCCGCGAGTCCGTCATCGGGGAGGACCATGTCATGGCGACCCCCTACGGTATGCGCCGGGTGACCTACGCCGACTACACGGCGTCCGGGCGGGCGCTGTCCTTCATCGAGGATTTCATCAGCGACGAGGTGCTGCCCGCATATGCGAACACGCACACCGAGTCCAGCGGGACCGGGCTGCAGACGACCCGGTTGCGCGAGGACGCCCGAGCGATCATCCGGGACGCCGTGCACGGCGACGAGGACACCATCGTCATCTTCACCGGATCAGGGTGCACCGGGGCGATCGACAAGCTCATCGGCGTCCTCGGGCTGCGGATCCCCTCGGCGCTGGAGGACCGCTGGCACCTGGCGCAGCACATCCCTGCCGACAGGCGGCCGGTGGTGTTCATCGGCCCGTTCGAACACCACTCCAACGAGATTCCGTGGCGTGAGTCCATCGCCGACGTCGTCACGATCCCAGAGGACGCAGACGGCCACATCAGTCAGAGTGCGTTGCGGGACAAGCTCATCGAGTATGCCGCCAGGCCGCTGCTGATCGGGTCGTTCAGCGCCGCGTCCAACGTGACCGGGATCCTCTCGGACACCCACGCCATCTCGGCCCTGCTGCACGAGCACGCAGCACTGGCCTTCTGGGACTTCGCGGCCGCCGGACCCTACGTCGACATCGAGATGACAGCGCCGGCCGGAGGCGACCCCACGGCATACAAGGACGCGATCTTCCTCTC
This sequence comes from Phycicoccus sp., assembly GCA_039812375.1. GTDB lineage: Bacteria > Actinomycetota > Actinomycetes > Actinomycetales > Dermatophilaceae > JAGOME01. Next base: position 8,485 of record JBDIAO010000085.1, read on the forward strand.
CCCACACAAGTTCATCGGCGGGCCGGCGACCCCTGGGGTGCTGATAGCCCGGCGCGAACTGTTCACCAACCGGGTGCCTGACGTGCCAGGGGGCGGCACAGTGGCCTACGTCAACCCTGAGGAGCACGCCTACCTCACCGACCCGGCACACCGGGAGGAAGGCGGCACGCCGGCCATCATCGAGGCCATCCGGGCGGGCCTGGTGTTTCAGCTCAAAGCGGCCGTCGGTGTCGAGACGATCCGGGCTCAGGAGGAGCGGTTGCTCTCCCGGGCGGTGGCGGCGTGGCGCGAGGAGCCGGCCATCGAGATCCTCGGCAACCTCGAGGCGTCGCGGCTGTCCATCATCTCCTTCGTCGTTCGCTCGCCCATGGGGAAATACCTGCACCACAACTTCGTCGTCGCGCTCCTCAACGACCTGTTCGGCATTCAGTCTCGCGGTGGTTGCTCGTGCGCCGGGCCGTACGGCCACCGCCTGCTGGGCATCGACCTCGACCGATCGCACGAGTTCGAGCGGGAGGTCACCGTCGGCTGCGAGGGGATCAAGCCCGGGTGGGTGCGGGTGAACTTCAACTACTTCATCTCCGACACCGTGGCCGACTACGTCATCGACGCTGTCCGTCTCGTCGCCCGCCAGGGCCACCGGCTCCTGGAGGACTATCTCTTCGACCCGGCCAGCGGACTGTGGCGCCACCGTGAAGGCCTCGTCGAGCCGCCGATCCGGCTCCGCGACATCCAGTACTCACCCGAGGGAGACGTCACCTTCCCCCGCGGAACGGCCCGCGCCGGGGAGGAGATGCTGGCCGAACAGCTACGCCAAGGGGCCAGGATCCTCGACGCTGCCAGTCCGCCCGACCTCGGGGACCCCGCCTCGGTACTCTCCGCCGACTTCGAACACCTGCGCTGGTTCGAGCTGGCCGCGGCGAGCATCACCCCTCGCCGCGGGTGACCTCGCTCGTCGCCGCCCACACCTGTATGCCGTCACCCCTCCGAACCGTGGCCACACCCCGGAACCGTGGCGACACCCCGGAACCGTGGCCACGCCCCGGAAACCTTCCGGGGTGTCGCCATCTTTTCGGGATGATCCCGAAAACGTGGGGATGCGGGTGGGGACGCGCACGGGGCCAGCCGCTACTCGCCCAGGCCAGCCGCTACTCGCCCAGGGCAGCCGGCAGTGCAGCAGCCAGGAAGGAGTGCACCGCGTCATACGAGAAGGTGCCCGCAGTCGGGACGACGACCGACTGTCCGCCCTGCTCCCCAGGGACGAGGAGCGGCTGCTGCGGGTCAGTGAGGCTGAGGTGTTGCAGACCGGCCTGGTCCAGGGAGGAGCCAAGAGCGCGCAGAGTGCCGGCCTCGCTGGTGCTCAGGTTCGTCGTCAGGTTGTCGCCCAGCGCGGACAGCAGGTCATCGATCGCCGCCGGGTTGAGGAGCACGCCGGCACTCGTGGCCTTGTGCAGCAAGGCAGCCATGACGAGCTGTTGGTTGTGCTCGCGGTCGAAGTCCCCGCGCGCCAACCCGACATCGAGGTAGGCGCGGGGGTTGGCGTCGCCGCGGGCCCGGGACAAGGCGAGCGCCTGCTCCCCATCGAGGTGGTAGATCCCGTTGTGCGGGTAGTACACGGTGCGGCACGAGGGAATCGGCGCGGTGCAGGTGTCGAGGTTCGTGTCGTAGATGCCGTCACCACCGTCCCCGGTGATGGTGACGTCGATCCCGCCCACGGCATCGACACTGCGACTCAGTGCGGCGTAGTCGACGTGCACGTAGTACTGGGTGGCGATCCCGGTCACCTGCTGCACGGCGTCAGCCAGAGCGGCAGCACCTCGGGCATCCCGCGCAGCGTAGTCCGGCAGCGCGGACTGGCTCTGGTCGAAGACACCGGCCGCACACTCCCAGACGGCGTTGATCTTCGCCTCGCTACCCACCAGACAGCCTGGGTCGAGGGTGACCCAGACGTCGCGGGGGATGGCGGTCATTGCGGCCCGCTTCGTCGTGGCGTCGATGCTCACGACCTGGATGGAGTCGTCCAGCCACATCCCGCCGTGGCCGGCGTCGTCCTGCGAGCTGCCGAAGACGAGGATGTTCGTCCGCCCCTGGTCGTCGGTCTTCAGCGGTGTGCCCGAGGACAGCACGCCGATCACCGGTCCGGAGGCGAAGACGTGGTGGGCCGCCGAGGCCGCTCGGGTCGCGAGGAACCCGATCACCGCGACCGTCCCGAGCGCGAACAGAGCCACGACGGACACGGCGATGATCCCGATGCGACGGGCACGAATCCGATGGCGCGCATCGGTGCGATGGCGAAGTCGATGGCGCGCATCGATGTGGTGGCGTGCGCGACTCACCGGTCCAGCGTGCGCCGCACTTCTGTGCCGCTACTGGGTGGGCGCTGCGAGTATGCCGGGTCCGGCCTCGTCCGCTACTCGGACCTCGGCGAGCGCCCCCGGCGGCAGAGCCGTCATCACGGCATCGGCAAAGGACGCGTGCAGCGTCTGCGAAGGGTGGAAGCCGTCAGCGGCGAACATCTCCTCCCCCAACCGTCCGCGCGCCTGGATTCGGAAGGCACGCGCCCTGGCCCGCACGGCAGCGACCCCGATCCGGTCGAACACCCGGCCACGCCAGCCGAGTGCGTCGGCAAGCGGGCGCGGCAGCGCCGGAAACCCGTCGAGCGGCGGGATCCCGAGCAGGCACACCCATGCCGTCGGAGCGGCCGTGAGCACCTCGTCGAGCAGCTCTCCCAG
>JBDIAO010000086.1:0-11149 GCA_039812375.1 Phycicoccus sp.
CAGATGCGCCCGGCCGTCGAGGCCGTCCTGGAGACCGGGACCGCCGTGGCCGAAGTCGCCCTGTGCTACACCGGCAACCTCACCGACCCGAGCGAACGGCTCTACACCCTCGACTACTACCTGCACCTGGCCGAGCAGATCGTCGACACCGGGGCCCACATCCTCGCCGTCAAGGACATGGCCGGCCTGCTTCGCGCCCCCGCGGCCCGCACGCTGGTCACCGCCTTGCGGGAGCGCTTCGACCTGCCCGTCCATCTGCATACCCATGACACCGCCGGTGGCCAGATCGGCACTCTGCTCGCCGCTATCGACGCGGGGGTGGATGCGGTCGATGCCGCCTGCTCCTCGATGGCCGGCACCACCTCGCAGCCGTCGCTGTCGGCCCTGGTCGCTGCCACCGACGGCACGGCACGCGAAACCGGGCTGGATATCGACGCGGTCTTCGCGCTCGAGCCCTACTGGGAGGCGGTGCGCAGGATCTATCGGCCGTTCGAGTCCGGACTGGCCTCGCCCACCGGGCGGGTCTATCACCACGAGATCCCCGGCGGACAGCTGTCCAACCTGCGACAACAGGCGATCGCTCTCGGGCTCGGCGACCGCTTCGAAGACATCGAGGACATGTATGCCGCCGCCAACGCCATCCTCGGCAACCTCGTCAAGGTGACCCCTTCCTCGAAGGTCGTCGGCGACCTCGCTCTGGCCCTGGTCGGTGCCGGCGCCGAACCAGCCGACTTCGAGGAGAACCCGGCGCGCTACGACATCCCCGACTCGGTCATCGGGTTCCTCCAGGGGGAGCTGGGCGAGCCGCCGGGCGGTTGGCCGGAGCCATTCCGGAGCAAGGCGCTGCAGGGCCGGCAGGCCCGGCCGCGCACGACAGCACTGACCGCCGAGCAGGAGGAGTCACTGCGCACCGACCCCCGGCGCACCCTTAACGCGCTGCTCTTCCCCGGGCCGACCTCGGACTTCGAGACCAGCCGGGCGACCTATGGGAACCTGTCCGTCCTGGGCACCATCGAGTTCCTCCACGGGCTGGACCCTGGGGTCGAGCATGAGGTGGAGATCGAGGCCGGCAAGCGACTGCTGCTCGGCGTCCAGTCCATCGGTGAGGTCGACGCCAAGGGGATGCGCACGGTCATGTGCACCCTCAACGGACAGTTCCGGCCGATCCAGGTGCGGGACCGGCGCGCCGATGTCGACATCAAAGCCGCGGAGAAGGCGGACCCGTCGATCCCCGGGCACATCCCGGCACCCTTCGGCGGAGTCGTCGCACCGGTGGTCACCGAGGGTGCGAGCATCGAGGTCGGCGGCATCGTCGCGACGATCGAGGCGATGAAGATGGAAGCGAACATCACCAGTCCAGTGGCCGGCATCGTGCAGCGTCTCGCGGTCGGGGCGCATCAGCAGGTCGAGGGCGGGGACCTTCTCCTGGTCGTCGGCTGATCGCTGCCAACCTCACCGCTGCTGCATCCAGGTGAGGATGCCGCCAGCGATGAGGATCACCCACGCCGTCGGACCGAGAGCTCTCGCTCGGCCTCACGCTTGTCCTGACGCTCACGTAGCGACTGCCTCTTGTCGTAGGCCTTCTTGCCCTTGGCGACGGCGATCTCGACCTTGGCCCGTCCATCCTTGAAATACAGCGCCAGGGGGACGATGGTGTGTCCGGCCTCTCGGGTGGCGTGCTGGAGTTTGGCGAGCTCGCGTCGGTGCAGGAGGAGCTTGCGTTTGCGACGCGGGGTGTGGTTGGTCCACGTGCCCTGCAGATACTCGGGGATGTGGACGCCTTCGAGCCACAACTCATCGCCGGCGAAGCTCGCCCAGCCGTCGACGAGGGAGGCCCGGCCCATCCGCAGTGCCTTGACCTCGGTTCCGGTGAGCACCAAGCCTGCCTCGTAGGTGTCCTCGATGAGGTAGTCGTGGCGGGCTTTGCGATTACTCGCGACGAGCTTGCGCCCCGCGTTGGTCTCCTTGGCCATCCCCGATCCCTCCGGACCCGGGTGTCCCCGGATCCTCGTGTGCTCCTGTTCGCGAGATCACGCTACCCGCCCCTGAAGGCGGCCAGGCACGAGCGCCTTGGCCTGGGGCGCCACGATGAGCGAGCGTGACGGTGCGGTGGGTCAGAGCCAGCCTCGCGGATCGGCGGGGGCACCCCAGACCCACGTCTCGAAGTGCAGGTGACACCCGGTGGAGAAGCCCGTGGTCCCCTCGTACCCGATGACCTGACCCTGAGCAACCTCGCCGCCCGATACCGCGATCGATGCCAGATGGGCATAGACGGTCGTCAGCGGGACTCCGCGCCGAATCCCGTGGTCGAGGACAACCCGGTTGCCGTATCCACCGGCGGCTCCGGCCGACACGACCACCCCTGCGGCGGCGGCCCGGACCGGGGTGCCGCAGGGCGCGGCCAGATCCCGACCGGCGTGCAGAGTGCGCGCGGAGGTGATCGGGTGGACCCGCCAGCCGAACTCGCTGCTCACCCAGCCCCCCGGCAGTGGCCAGCCGAGCGCGCCCGCACCGCTGCCGCTGGACACTCCGGGCCCGATTCCACCGGCGCTGGCGCGCGCCTGCTCAGCCCGGACCCGGATCACCTCGGCAAGGCGCTGTGACTCGGCCTGCATCTCGGCGAGCCGCCGCTCCTCATCGGCACGTCGGGACTGAACCGCATCGAGAGTCGCGGCCACAGCCGCTGTGCGCTGTTCGTGGACCACAAGTGCTGCGGCGGCATCTTCTTGCGCCCGCGCCTGTGTCTCCGCGGCCTCGGCAGCAGCCCGCTCAGCTCGCTTCTGGTCGCCGAGCACGGCACTCAAGTGGTCCTCCTGGGCGATCTGGCTCGCGCGTGCGTTCGCGAGCCGGTCCAGCGAGGCTGCCTGCAGGTCCATGACCGTGCCGGCCAGAGTCAGCCGATCCGCCACTTCGGTGGGGTTGCGCACAGCCACCTCCAGACCCATCGCCCCGTTCCCCTGCTCGATCCACACCTGCGCGGCGAATGTCGCCACCCGAGCACGGCCCTGGGTGATCTCAGCCCGGGTGCGCTCCAACTCGTCTTCGGCCTTGGCCGCGTTGGCCTGGGCGATGTCGCGGTCCTGAACGGCTTGGGCGTGCGCGGACTCAGCCTGGGCAGATCGCTGCTGGGCCACGGTGAGGTCTTGCGTCGCGGCCTCGAGACCGGCCTGGGCGGACCTGAGCTCGACGACGGCACGGGCGTATTCGGCATCTGTCTCGGAGAGGTTGGAGCGCAGCGCGTCGATCCCGGCATCGACGCGCTGTTTCGCCGCGTCTGGATCCTCAGCAGGCGTCCCCGCAGGAGCCGTCCGAGGAGTGGCGGCATAGGCCGGCCCGGCAGACGCCGGGCCGGCCAGCACGCTGCCGGCGAGTGGAAGAGCGATGGCCACGAAGGCGAGGGCGGTCCGACGCATCGACTCACACCCGCAGGTATCGGCGCAAGGTGAGCAGACTCGTAACGAGGGCGACGATCCCGACCCCGCCGACCAGCCACCCAGTGATGGCCCATACGTCGGAGGTGCCGATCCATGCCTGGGAGCCAGCGATCCGCACTAGGCCTCCCGCGCCGTCGAAGAGCACCCGCACAACCCCCCAGAGCAGCGCGACAGCGAGTCCGACCCCGATCATGGCAACGAGCAGCATCTCAAGGATGAACGGCATTCTGATGGTGCGAGCACTGGCCCCGACCAGGCGCATAATGCTGATCTCTCGTCGCCGCACGAACGCGGCCTGCCGGATTGTGGTCATCATGAGCAGCGCGGCGCACAGGGCCATCAGCGCGGCCAGGGCCACCGCGAACCAGGTGATCCCGTTGATGATCGTGAAGAAGCGTTTGAGCACGCTCTCCTGGTCCTGGACCAGAGCCACCCCCGGAGCCCCGTCGAACTGGCTGGAGACGACGGCATACCGTGTCGGGTCCTTGAGCTGGATCCGGAAGCTCTCCGGGATGTCACCGACCTGGACACTGCCGACGATCGGGCTGTTGCGGAACTGCTCTTTGAACCGGTCGTAGGCCTGCTGCGCGTTCTCCTCGTAGACGGCCTTGACCTCAGGCATGTCCCGCAGCTGGGCGTGCAGGGTGTCCTTCTGGGCCTGGGTAACGGCCTTGCCCTGGCAGGTGGGCTGAGTTGAGGTCTGCGAGCACAGGAAGATCGACACCTGGATCCGCTCATACCAGTAGCCCTTCATCGTGTCCGCCTGCCGCTGTGCCAGCAGGCCCAGACCGAGCAGGAAGACCGACACCATCGTCACCAGGATGACCGAGACCGCCATGGACATGTTGCGGCGCAACCCTGTCCAGACCTCACCGAGGAGGAAACCAGGTTTCACCGACCCCACCGCCCACGGCCTCGGCCATCTCGCGCACCCGGGCCCGCGGACTCCTCACGTCGAGACGACGCCGCCGGATCAGGGGCGTCCTCCTCGGGAAGTAGGTCGGCCAGCTCGTCGTCGGCGGGGTCCCAGCGCGTCACGCCGGTCTCGGGCGGCTCCTCGCTCGATGCCTGCCCCCCTTTGGGGTGGTAGCTCCCCTGCTGCTCGTCCCGGACAACCCGGCCGTCGTGGAGCTCGATGACCCGCTTGCCCATGGCATTGACGATCTCGGCGTCGTGGGTGGCCATGACCACCGTCGTGCCGGCCTGGTTGATCCGATCCAGAAGGCGGACGATCTCCAGGCTGATCGCCGGGTCGAGGTTTCCGGTCGGCTCGTCGGCGAGGAGGATCTGTGGCTTGTTGACCACGGCCCGAGCGATGGCCACTCGCTGTTGCTCACCACCACTGAGCTGGTGCGGCAGCCGCTTGCCCAGGTCGGCCAGTCCCACCATCTCCAGTGTCTCCGGCACCACAGTGCGGATGACGTGGTTGGGCTTGCCGATGACGCGCAACGCGAACGCGACGTTCTGGTGCACCGTCTTGCCCGGAAGCAGCCGGAAGTCCTGGAAGACCGCGCCGATCGTCCGGCGCAGCCGCGGCACCTGACGGGCACTGAGCGTGGAGAGGTCCAAGCCGGCGACGTGCACCTCGCCGGAGCTTGCCAGCTCCTCGCGCAAGACGATCCGCAGCAGGGTCGACTTCCCTGAGCCGGACTGGCCGACGACGAAGGCAAACTCTCGCCGGTCGATGTCGAGGGTCACCTCCGCCAGGGCCGGCCGCAACGAGCGGGGGTAGACCTTCGTGACGTTCTGGAAGCTGATCATGCGCGGGTTGCGGGCCTCGGGGCTCGGGGACGTGGACGTCTTGGGTGGGGCACAGGGCGCCCTCGGGCGCAGCTGATTCGAGGGTACGTCGGCCGGTCCGCTCGGTCCGGGAACCGGCACCTCCTCGGCGTGTGCAGCCCAAGTCAGCTGCTCTTCGGTCCAGAAAGTCCGCGCCTCGGGTCAGCGGGTCCGGATCTGGCGCACCTCGGCTCCAAAGACCTCGGCGAGTACGGCAAGGCCGGCCTGCGCTGCGACGAGGGCGAGGTCCCCGGGGATGTATGGCGCCTGCGGGACGTCGTCGGGCCACCACCGGATGAAGTCCGACGACTCCTCGACCCGCGGCACGTGCCAGCCAAGGTCGACGACCGCCTGCTGGTCTGCGGCACTCATCGGGAACCCGTCGTGGCGCTCGCTGCCGCGCACGCAGCTCCCCCGAAGCAGGTCCTCGACCCTGGTGAACTGCACCCAGGGCGCCACCATGACGTGCCGCCCCCCGAGGATCCGTCCAAGAGGCCCGCCCCGTGGCGCGGTCGGGCGGGCGCGCTCCGGGACGTCCACGGTCAGGCTCGACCCATCGTCGAGAGCCACGATGGCCCCCGCGAGTTCGACCGCGAGGTCGGCCCACGTGCTCGCGGTGGTCTCGGGAGGTGGATCGCTGGTCATGACCTCACGGTATGCCGTCCTGCGGGTGCAGGTTCGGGCTGGCGACGGCTCAGTCGGCGTGTTTACGCTGGGCGACCTGCCAGCGAATCCCGGCCTCGATGAAGTCGTCGATGTCGCCGTCAAAGACCTTGTCCGGGTTTCCGACCTCGTGCTCAGTGCGCAGGTCTTTGACCATCTGGTAGGGCTGCAAGACGTAGGACCGCATCTGGTCACCCCAGCTGGCCTTGATGTCCCCCGCGAGTTCCTTCTTCGCCGCCGCCTCCTCTGCCCTCTTTAGCAGCAGCAGGCGTGACTGGAGCACTCGCAACGCAGCGGCACGGTTTTGGATCTGGGACTTCTCGTTTTGCATGGAGACGACGATGCCGGTGGGGATGTGGGTCATTCGCACCGCTGAGTCAGTGGTGTTGACGCTCTGCCCGCCTGGGCCCGAAGAGCGGAAGACATCGACCTTGATCTCGTTGTCCGGGATCTCGACCGTGTCGGTGGACTCGATGAGCGGGACTACTTCGACGGCTGCAAAGCTCGTCTGGCGCCGTCCCTGATTGTCGAACGGGCTGATCCGTACGAGGCGGTGGGTGCCGCCCTCGACGCAGAGGTTGCCGTAGGCGTAGGGGACGTCGACCTCGAACGTGGCCGACTTCAGCCCGGCCTCCTCGGCATACGAGGTATCGAGGACCTTGGTCGGGAAGCCATGGCGCTCAGCCCAGCGCAAGTACATGCGCAGCAGCATCTCGGCGAAATCGGCGGCGTCGACCCCGCCGGCACCGGAGCGAATCGTGACGACTGCGGCTCGCTCGTCGTATTCGCCGGAGAGCAGGGTGCGGACCTCGAGTTCACCGACGGCCCTGGTCACGGCAGTGAGCTCACGCTCGGCCTCGACCAGGGTCTCGGCATCGTCCTCCTCCTGGCCGAGTTCGACGAGAGCCTCGAGGTCATCGATCCGGGCGTCCATGGTGGTGATGCGATCATGCTCTGCTTTGGCCCTCGACAGGCTCGAGGTGACCTGCTGGGCGCGCTCCTGGTCCTCCCACAGCGTTGGTTCAGCCGCCTGGGCCTCCAGCTCGGTGATCTGGGCTTGCAAGGCGTCGAGGTCGGTCACCTCCCGCACCGACGCCATGGTCGTGCGGAGGTCCTTGATCTCGACGGCGAAATCGACAGCCACGAGGGCCAAGCCTACGTCAGCAGGGCAGGGGGGTCAGGGCCGCAGGTCGGCGCGGGCCCGGGAGGTCACCGTGACACTGACCGATCCGCCCGCGGCGTCGATGACCCGACCCACGAGCGGCACCGAGAGGGTGCCGGTGAGGACGACGACAGCGGTCTGCCCGTCTGGTGAGCCGGTGCCCGGGCCAAGTGCCCAGGCCTGCACCCCCTGGGGCAGCCCGATGTCGTCGAGGTACCCCGCCGCTGCCTGCGCCACGCTGGTGTCGGTGACCGGGACCGCGTCTGCGACACCTGCGTGGTAGGCGCTGACGTCCAGCGCGTTGGCTGCTCGAAGGGCCGCCCCGTCGGCGGCGTCGAACAGGCGCATCCGCTCGATCTGGACCGAGCTCACCGCGACACCGGTGGTGATCACGACGAGTGCGATAGCGAACAAGCCGATGATGAGGGGAGTGATCGACCCCTCCTCCCGACCCGAATCCACACCGAGCGGCCACCGGCGGGTCATGATGCGCCCCGGAAAGTGTCAACGGTCGCGAGCGCGTCGGCCGAGACCGGCACCTGGAGCGGGATGGCGCCACGGGCGAAGGCTGGCACCAGCGGCAGCGGAACCTGCACCGCAACATGGACGCGGACCGCGCCGCCAGGTGTCAGGCACGGCGCCTCAGTGCAGGTGATCTGCACCGTCGATTCCTCGGGCCCGAACCGATGGTCGGCGAGCGCGATCCGGGCGGCGGCGTCGGCGCGCGCCAAGGCGCTCGTCTCGTCCGGTGCCGTGACGAACACCCGGCCCGCCTCCCGCCCGGCCATGCTCACGGCATACGCACCCGCCTGGAGTCGAGCCATCATCAAGACGAGGTAGATGAGCGGGACGAGCAGCAGCAGGCCGAGGACGACGAACTCGACGACAGCGCTTCCCCGCTCCGGCCCGCCGCGGCGCTGGATGAGACCGCTGCCGCAGCGCCGCAACCTCCCCGCCACGCCTCGTCCCAGCCCCACCGGGCCACAAGCGGGCCGCCGCGGCGTCATTGGGCCTCCAGGTAGGGTCACTGGGCCTCCAGGTAGGCTCGGCCGCGTGCGGTGATCCCCCGATCCGGGCCAAGGGGACCCAGCACGGGCACGGGGGCCTGGATCGTGACGACAGCCACCCGGGCCCCACCGGCACTTGCCTCGCCGATGGTGACGTCGGCCGCATACCGAGGGCTCAGTTGCGCCAGGATCAGCTCACGCGTGCGGGCGATGCCCATCGCGGGGGTAGCGTCGACGCGAGCAGCAACCCGGGCGCCCTCTTGGGCGGCCGCGACGAGGGTGTTGCGAGTCCACAGGGCCAGACCGACCTGGAGCACCACGACAAAGACGAGGACGAGCAGCGCCGACACCAGCACGAAATCGGTGACGGCAGCTCCCCGTTCGTCGCGGCGAGACCGGGAAGAGGCGGCCACGGTTAGCCCGTGACCGCGTCCATCGCTCGGTTGAAGACCTCGATCAGCTTGCCCTGGGCGAACGCGAGGAGAGCGACGACGAGTAGAGCCGACATGAGCGTGACGAGCACCCATCCCGGCACGTCACCGCGCTCGGAGCGGAACGAGCCTTCGCTGCGGCGCAACAACTCTGTACGGCCTAGGGCCTTGGTGCGGGTCCGGACGTAGAGCCGGGTGGCAAGGTCGGTCATGACAGCAGCCTTTCTCAGGGGCGATGAGGTCCGCGGCGGAGCACGGTGGTGGAGCACGAAGGGAGGGAGCACGGCGGGAGGGATGGAGGGAGGTTCACGAGTGGCCTGCCTACACGGTGAAGTCGAGGAAGCTCAGGCCTGGGAAGGCGACGAACACCACCGTGACCGGAAGGATGAGGAAGACGACGGGGATCATCATCGCAATCTCGCGTCGACCGGCCTCCTCCATGACCGCGCGGCGGCCGTTCTCACGGACATCCTGTGCCTGTGCTCGGAGCACATCAGCCAGCGGGGTGCCTCGCTGCACAGCAATGACGATCCCGTCGACGAAGCGCGCCAGGCTCGGCAGCCCGGTCCGGTCGGCCAGCCCGGCCAGCGCGTCGGGCAGGTTGGCCCCGGCACGGGCGTCGGCCAGGCATCGTCGCAGTTCGTTGGAGAGCTCACCTCGGGACAGGCGGGCGACCCGTTCCAGCGCGGCGATGGCCCCCTCTCCGGCAGCCACGGACAACGCAAGGAGTTCGGCGATGGTCGGGAACTCCATGAGCATCCGCTCCTCACGCTCACGAGCCTGGTGGCTGAGCCACCAGTCGCGGGCGAGGACACCGGTGGCCGTGGCGATCGCCACGACGAGCACGGTAACCAGGATGCTGCCTGACCCCACGATGAGACCGAGCACGCTCAGCGCCAGGGCGGCTCCGCCGCCGACCGCACCCCAGAGCACCTGCTCAGCCCGGAAGCGCTCGACGTCACCGTCGCGTCCGGCGCGTAGCAGGCGCCGACGGATGCTCGCCGCACCACCAAGCAGGCGCTCGACGCCGCGGCCCAGTGGCCTGAGGAAGGGAGACGCGGCCAGGCCCAATGCACCGTGTCGCCCCGCAGCCGAGGCTCCGACGATCAGGGTCGAGGGCCGGGCGGTGTCCTGCAGATAGGGCAGCACCCGGCCAGCCAGTCCGGCACGACGGTGGCGGGGCAGGCCCAGCCAGATGAGTAAGAGGCCAAGACCACCGATGAACCCGATGAGCGCTCCGGCACGTACGGTTGCCGTCACCGGATCACCCGCTCGTCCTCAGGCAACCGGCCGAGTCGAAGCATGAGCCAGTACGCGAAGGCACTCACCGCCGCGCCGGAGGCGAGCACGACCATCCCGGTCGCACTGGCGTACGCGACGACCGACTCCGGCCGCATCGACAACGCCAACAACAACATCCACGGCGCTGCGGCGGCGAGGCGCGCGGCGTTGACCGTCCACGACTGGCGGGTCTCCAGCTCTGCCCGGGTCCGGGCGTCTTCCCGCAGGAACGCAGACAATGTCCGCAACAGACCCCCCAAGTCGGAGCCCCCGACCTCGCGGGCGATCCGCAGGGACTCCACGAGTCGGTCACCGACCGGGTCGCTGAGCCGCTCCTTGAGTGCGTCGAGGCAGTCGTTGAACCGCCCGGTGAGCCGGTAGTCCTCCCCGAACGCAGTGAACGCCGGTCGCAACTCGTCGGGGCCACGCAGTCCGAGCTGAGCCAGCGCCTCGGGCAGGGCGAGTCCGGCACGCACCCCCGAGGTGACGTTGTCGATAGCGTCTGGCCAAAGCTCCCGCAGCCGGGAGCGACGAGCCCGAGCCCGCGACCGGATGAACCACACCGGGGACAGGGCCACGATGGTGGCGAACGCGGCCGCGATTGACGCGGTCCCCACCAGGAGCAGGCCAAGCAGGAAGGTGAGCGTAAACAGGATGCTCACGGCGACAGCGACCCCTGCTGGCGAGGTTCCGGTGAGCCCGGCCTGAACGATCTCGTCTTCGAACCGGCGCAGTACTTCGGGCTTTCGGCGGCGCCGCGGCGCAGGCTCGACGACCCAACAGCTGCGCCACAGAAGGAAGAGCCCGACTCCGAGGGTCAGGCCGATCAACAGCCCGCTCATTAGTCCACCATCCTCATCGGGGTCCATCCTGCGCGAGCAGAGCAGCGACCTCATAGCCGGCCCGCTCGAACCGCTCACGGTGCGGTGGGTAGCCGTCGCCGCGAACGAGCCGGCCGCCGCGAGTGACGAAGAGCTCGGCCACCTCGACGACGTCGTTCTCGGCCCGTCCCGGGACGGCGAGGATCTCTCGGACCGAGCGACGACCCGACCCCTCGAGCGCGGCGTGCACGACGATATCGACCGACGAGGCGACGGTCGGCACGACGAACGAGCTGCTCACGTTCTCGCCGGCGAGCAGCGGTAAGGTACAGATCTTGGTCAGCGCCTCCCGAGCGCTGTTCGCGTGGATCGTGCACAGGCCGGGGAGCCCACTGTTCAAGGCCAGCAGCAGGTCTAGGCTCTCTGCCTGGCGGACCTCACCGACGATGATCCGGTTGGGCCGCATCCGCAGGGCCTCCTTGACGAGCCGGCGCAGCGGGACCTCGCCGGTTCCCTCCAGGGAGGGCTGACGGCACTGCATGGCGGCTACGTCCCTGAGGGGTAGTTTAAG